>NZ_JBITHP010000007.1:0-378776 GCF_044458105.1 Embleya sp. NPDC050493 | reverse complement strand
CCCGCGGAGCGGGTCCCCAAGCCGCTGCGCGGCTTGCGAGTGAAAGCGAGCCGCGTTGCGGCTCGCGGTGGCGCGTTGCGCCACCGGAGGCGCCCCGCGTTGCGGGGAGCTCGATCCGCGTTGCGGATCGAAAGGCGTGAAGGCCTCCCGCGTTGCGGGAGGCGTCCGATCCGCGTTGCGGCTCGGACCAGGGCCGCGTTGCGGCCCGCTGGCAGCACGAAGTGGGTTGCGGTTTCGGGGAGTTCCTCACGCGAGTTGAGTGCGGGCTCCCCGCGTTGCGGGGAGCAACCGATCCGCGATGCGGATCGGCGGGCGTCGTCGGCGAAGTGGGGGTTGCCGGGGTGGTGGGTGGGGCCGGCATCGTTTCGTCATGACCGCATCCATGCCCCGGCAGGTATTCCGTCTGCGTTTCAAGGAGTTCGTCGTCGACCCCGCGGACCCGGACGTCACCTGTCGCGAACTCGACCTCCACGCGGACCTGTTGACCTTCGAGGACGGCACCACCACGTTCTGGCTGGAGGGAGTCGAGATGTGCGACTTCCCCTCCGCGTTGCTGGGCTCGGTGGAGTTGATCCCCACCCCCGACACGAACACGAACGCCAGGAAAGCGGCGTCGAGCACGGACGAGGCCACGGGCAAGGCCTACTCCGTGGAGGAGATCCGCAAGCGGCACGGCAACGCCTACCAGCGGTGGACCCCCGAGGACGAGCAACTTCTCCTGGAACTCCACGCCGCCGGCCACGGCATCGACGAGCTCGCCCGGCGCTTCGACCGCCAACCCAGCGCGATCCGCTCGCGACTGGGGAAAATGGGCGTGCCGGAGTGAGGCGGGGCGGCAGGCCTCTCCCCTCCCCCGCTCGAACACGGGCTGCGGGTTCGGCGGGCGGATCGGCGCGGGTCGTTGTCGTCCACGATTTCATTCATTCGAGGCTGCTCGGTGACTTCGAGACTCATGTGACTCAAAAATTTCGCAGGTAGACTTTGATGTGAAGCGAGTGCCACGTCGGGTATTCGCGAGACATGACGAGGAGGGCCGGTGCCCGATTTCGCACCACGGCCTCGGCCACACCAGATCGAAGCCGTCGACGCCGCCGTACGCGGCCTGGAAGGCCCCGTGCGGCCCGGGGGCAACCGCGGACTCCTGGTGTCGGCCACCGGAACCGGCAAGACCCTCATCGCCGCCGAGACCGCCAGGCGCCTCGCCCCCGCAGGCGGCACCCTCATCCTGGTCCCCACCCTCGACCTGCTCACCCAGACCGTCACCGCCTGGCGCACCCTCGGACACGACGAACCCATGCTCGCCGTGTGCTCCCTCGAAGGCGACACCGCACTCGGCGCAGCGGGGGTACGCGCCACCACCAGCGGACCCAGCCTGGCCCTGTGGGCCCGACAGCACGCTCGTTACACGGTGTTCGGCACCTACGCCTCACTCGGTGCCGTGATCCACGCGCACACCGGGCCCTACGGGATCCCCGCCCTGCCGGTGTGGAGGCTGGTGCTGTGCGACGAAGCCCACCGGGCCGCCGGACACGTCGACAAGAGTTGGACCGACATCCACGACAACACCCTCGTCCCGGCACAGCGGCGGCTCTACATGACCGCCACACCACGCATCTACGAGCCGTTCAAGGGGCGGCGCAGGAGGCGGCGCGGCGAGCGGCGCGGGGGTCTGGGAGTCGGCGCGGGCGGTCAAGGGGCGCTGTTCGAGGTGGGTTCCGGGGGCGGGGGGCACGGCGTGGGCGGCGGTGTCGAGCACCACGTCGAACCTCACACCGGACCTCACATCGAGCTGCCCCCGCTCCCCGACGACATCGCATTCGACGTCGATCCGGAGGACGAGTATTTCTCTCCGGAAATGCAAACCGAGACGATCGACGGGATCGGTGAAATGTCCACTTCATCTGACAGGTCGTCAGGTGATGGTGGCGGTGCGTCCCCGGTTCGGGTGGCTCGGCTGCCGCGCGTTCCCGCGCTTCCCGAGGAACTCGCCGTGTCCATGGACGCGATCGACATCTACGGCCCGAGGGTCTTCCACCTGGGGCTCGCCGAGAGCATCCAACGCGGGCTCCTCGCACGGTTCGTGGTGCTGGTGACCGACATCCGGGACAAGGAGCTGAACCAGGCCCGGCGCGACGCGCGCAAGGCGCTCGACGAGAAGAGCCCCAAGGCGCCGAAGCTCGTCGAGGCGTGGCGTGGGAAACGCCTCGCCGCGCTGCAGACCGCGCTGTTGAAGACCGCGCGGGAGAACGGGCTGCGCACGGTCATCACGTTCCATCACCGCGTCGCCGAGGCCAAGGCCTTCGCACTCGGACTGCCGTCCGTAGGAAGGCGGTTGCGGGCCGAACTCCCGGACCAGGCTCCGACGGACGTGCGCGCCGAATGGCTGCACGGGGACCACCCGGCCGAACACCGGCGGCGGGTCCTGGGCCGGTTCGCCGAACCCGGGGTCCCGGGCGACCTGTCGGTGGTGGCGAACGTGCGGATCCTCGGCGAGGGCATCGACTGCCCCGCCGTCGACGCCGTGGCGATCCTCGACGAGATGTCCAGCATCGTGAGCATCACCCAGGCCCTGGGCAGGGCCCTGCGGCAAAGGCCCGGACAGGGCAAGACCGCCGCCATCGTCGTCCCCGTCTTCCTCGACGACCACGAACACGCCGACGACATGCTCCTCTCCGACGGACACCGCCACCTCGTCACCGTGCTAAGCGCTCTGCGCGCCCACGCCCCCGAAATGGTCGAGGCTCTGGCCGTCCCCCAAGCACGGGCACACGGCACAGCGCGGGCGATCACCGAGGACGGGGCCGGTCGGGACGAGGACGGCGCAGCGGTCGTCGGCACGAGGGATGGAAACGGCGCCCTCGGCGCAGCGGCCGGCGAGGCGGCGGTGGGCGGCCCGGGCGGCGGGCCCGGCGCGGGTGGCACCGGAGACGGTGCGGACGCGGCCGCGGGCGGCGGGGGTGGCGTCGGGATCGGGGTCGGGGTCGGCGGGTCCGTCGGAGGCGAAGGCACGGCCGGAGTCGGCGCGGGGGTCGATGCGGGCGGGGTCGCGCGGGGCCCTGGTGGGGTCGTGGCAGGTGTGGCAGGGTCGGTGGGTGGTGATGGTCCGGAGGTGGAAGCGCGGCCCCTCCTGCGGTTCTCCAGCCCTCGGGACCCCGCGGTCGTCGCGGACTTCGTGCGGTTGCGGGTCATCGATCCCGACGAACGCGACTGGGTCCGCGGCTACCTGGCCGCCAGGCGGTTCCTGCGTTCGGAGGGCCACATGAGGATTCCTCTCGACGCGCGCGACGAACACGATCACGAGTACCCGGTCGGGCAGTGGGCTGCGGTGCAGCGCAGGGAGTACGCCGCCGGACGACTCGACGCCGGCCGGGTGCGCAAACTCGTCATGCTCGGCATGGTGTGGAACCACCCCGACGCCGCCTTCGACGACGGACTCGCGATCGCCCGGCGCTGGGCGCAGCGGCACGGACACCTCGCCGCACCACAGGGAGCCGTCCAGGACGGGGTGAGGGTGGGTCAGTGGCTCGCCAACCAGCGGCGCAGCGGGGTGCTGGACAACCACCCCGAACGAGAAGCCGCACTCAGGGAGTTGGATGCGTGGTGGCGCCCTGACGGGTGGACCATCGCCTGGCAGAGGGCCGCCAACGAGGTGCGGCTGTACCTCGCTCGCGGCGGCAGCCTCGACGAACTGGCGCCCGGACACATCGCAGGCGGCGAAGACATCGGCCGATGGGCGCAGCGGCACGCCACGCCCGCCGTGTGGGGCAAGCTGCGGGCCGGGCAGATCGAGCAACTCCGGGAACTGGGCATCGCGCCCGAACCCGGCGCGGCGGTGTTCGAAGGTGGCGCGGTGGGCGGCGACGGCGTCGAGGGCGGTGTGGCGGTGGGTGCGGGTGTCGGTGGCGTGGAAGGTCGCGGCGAGGAGGCCGGCGGCGGGGTCGGCGTGGAGGAGGGGGGTGCGGTTGTGGGCGGCGATGGCGCCGGGGCCGCCCCGGCGCCGAGGCGCGGGCGGAGCGCGTGGGAGACGGCGTTCGGCGCGGCCGTCGCCTACCGCCAACGCGAAGGCCATCTCGAAGTACCCCGCGCGCACGTCGAGACCGTGGCGGTGAAGACCGCGGCCGGGCCCGAGGACGGCGCGGGCGAGGGTGGCGGTGCCGTCGAGGTCCGGCTCGGCAAATGGGTCAACAACCAGCGCACCCGACGCGGATCGCTGAGCGAGGAACGGGAGCGGCTGCTCACCGAACTCGGCATGCGCTGGTGAACCGCGTCATTGGTCGGGGGACTTCGTGTTCGGTGGGTGTGAGGTTCGGAGTGAGATCGAGGGCGACGGTGGCTGGGGCTAGTTGCCGGAGCCGAGACGGCTGAAGGCCCAGCGGAGCACTTCCTGGTCGACGCGTGTGCGGCCGGTGCGTTCGAGGGCGGTGTGGGTGTGGGCGGTCAGGCGGGCCCAGTTGCGGAAGTTGCCGTGCGCGGCGTGGCTGTCGGCGAAGGCGATGTCGCCGGGGTCGGCGTCGGCCCAGATGGGGTGGTAGAGCGGGATGACGTCCTGGACCTCGTCGGGGGTGAGGCGGGTGAAGCGCTGCCAGATGAAGATCCGGGAGGAGAGCATGGGTTCCTTGCGCAGGGTTTGGTGGCAGCCTTCTCCTCCCACGAAGACGATCGCGAGTTGGGTGTACGGGTCATCCCAGATGTAGCGGACGTATTCCAGTTGGTCGCTGGAGAGCCACTGTGCCTCGTCGAGGACGAGGGTGCGGGGGTGGGTGGCGAGTTCGGTCTTGAGGAGGCGGTCGAACTCGCTTGCGTAGCGCGGTGGTTGGCCCGGAAGTCCGAGGCTGGTGAACAGTTCGTGGCGTACTGCGCGTGTGGTGGGGCGGGCGTGGAAGGTGATGCGGTGGATGTCCTGGTCGGGTTCGAGTTCGCGCAGGCAGCTGGTGACCGCCACCGTCTTGCCGAAGCCGGCACCCCCGTGGATGCACGTCATCGCGCGGGCGGCGATCGTGTCGGCCAGGTTTTCCCGCACAGTGAGCAGCGCGCGGGTGGTCACCAGACGTGCGTCGGGGAGAGCGACGTACTGGTCGGTGGGGGCGGGTGGCAGGTGGCGGGTCATCGGGGGTCCTCGCAGGCGGGGAGCGGTTCGGGTGCGGTGGGTTCGGTGGGCCTGATGGGCCTGGTGGCCGTCTTCAGGGAGTCGGGGGTCGCCCAGTCGGCCGGGGGCGGTGCGGGTGGGATCAGGTCGGGCAGGGCCAGCGCTGCCGGGTCGCCCTCGTGGTGCCGGGCCAGTTCCCGGGCGGCCTCGCCGGCGGTGACGGCGTCCAGACGGTGGGCGTCGGCGGGGAGCGTGACGGGGGCGAAGCGGTCCCGGCGGAGCTGTTCGGCGGCTTTGGCTTCGGCGCGCAGGCGGCGGGCTCGGGTCGCTCGGGCGTGGCGCAGGGCGGCGCGTTGTTCGTCGGTGGCCTGGTCGGCGAGGTGTGCGGTGCCCAGGTGGCGGCCGTGGGGTGTGCAGACCTCGATTTCGTGGGTGTGGTGGGGCATGAACCGCACGGTGACCTCGCGGCCGGCCTGTCCGGTCATCCAGTCGGCGATGTAGTCGCGGTTGCGGAAGGCGACGCCATGGCTGGTGATGACGCGGGTGCGGGCGTCGTCCTCGAGGGTGAAGGACCACACGTCCGCCGCGGGGATGTCGTTGAGCGGGGTGGGATCGGCCTGCCATGCCTGGAGCGGAGTGCGGCCGTGGAGGCTGTCGGGGTGGTGTTCGGTGTTCCACCAGGTCGCCCAGGCCAGGAGTTCGGCGGTGAAGTCGCGGAAGGACAGCGCGGGGCCTGTGGGTGTGCGGTCGGGTCGTCGGCGGGGTTGTTTGGGGGTGTGGCCGGGCAGGGCGGCGAACAGCATCCGCTCGACGCAGAGGTTGAGGTTCTCGATGCCGCCCTTGAGGTGGGGGCTGTAGGGCGGGAGGACGGTGATGTCCGCGTCCAGGGCATTCAGCGCGGTGGTCACGGTGCGGGAGAGGAAGTCCCTGCCCCGGTCGAACCGCACATGCTCGGGCAGCCCGCCGAACGGGCCGTAGGGGTCGGTGCGCACGATCGCGGAGCGCAACGCGGCCAGGACCGAGGCCCGCGTGGGGTAGCCGGGGGTGACGGCGACGCCGGTGATCGCCTTGGTCGCGCAGTCGATGAACCACGTGATGTACGGGTGGACGAGGTCGCCGTCGGCGGTCACGCGCAGGGAGGCCTGGACGTGGTCGGCCTCCCAGGTGTGGTTGCGCCAGGTCCGGGGGCGCTTGGCGAACACGTCCAATGCGCGGGCGGCTTCGGGGCCCTTGCGGTGGCCGGCTCGCTCCCCCGCGGTCAGGTCCCGGCGGATCGCGCGCAGGAACGTCGACAGCGACGGGAGTGGAATCAGCAGCGGCACGGCAGCCGGCGGTGCCCCGCCGGGGAGCGGCACAACGCCCGAGGCGGGTGAGGCGGGGTCGCCGGCGGGCGTCCCCGGCTTGGCCACTGTATGAGCGCGGGCGACGAGCTCACGGTGGACCGCGGAGGCGTTGCCGCGCCAATAGGACAGCAACACCCGAATGTCCGGGGTGATCTCGAACCGGTCGCCGCGGCGGGCGCCCGGGTGGGCGGCGGTGGCGGGTTTCGTGGTGGCATCGGCCAGCCAGCGCCACACCGTGCGATCGGAGACGTTCAGACACTGCGCCGTGGTGTGGACGTGCGCGCGGGTGAGGCGGTGTTCGGCGCGCAGCGCGAGCAGACGGCGGACGGCCGGGGCGCGCAGGGCGGTCGACGACACGGTGTCGAGGGCGGGCTCGGCCCGGGGTCTCGAAGACTCCCGAGTCGTGTCGTCGTGGGGGGTGGTCGTCATCGGAGTCCCCTTGTTCCTGCCGTGGAAGCGGTAAATCGGCGATGGGTCAGGGGTTGGGACCGAGGCGGGAGCAGGCCCAGGTCAGCAATGCGTGATCCACAGCGGTGTCCGGGTCTCGGCTGCGGGCGGCGTAGGCATGGGAGGTGATCTTCGCCCAGGTACGGAAGTTCCCCCGCGCGTGCGCCTGGTCGGTGTGGAGCAGGTCCTCCTCGGTCGCGGTATCCCACAGCGGATGGAACAGGCGCAGCACGCCGGGGACTTGTGATGCGTCCAGACGGGGCACGTGTTGCCAGGTCAGGACGCGGGAGGCCAGGGCGGGAGCGCGTGCCAGGGTGCGTTCGGCGCCCGCGCCGCACAGCACCAGGCTGGTGTGGGTGGTGGGGGCGTCCGCCAGAAGGCGGAGGTAGTCGAGTTCGGGGGCGGCGACGCGTTGGACGTCGTCGATCACGAGCACGCCCGGGGGTGCGAGGGCGTCCAGGAGCGCGCGGTCGGCCGCGTCGGTGCGGTTCGTCAGGTGGGCGGCCGGCAGGCCGAACGCCGTGAGCAGCGCGGCGCGCAGTTGGGGTAGGGCCGGTTTCACCGCGACCAGCGCAACGTGTGTCGGGACGCGGCGCGGGAGCAGGCGCAGCGCCTGGTGGAGCGCGATCGTCTTGCCGTGTCCGGGGTCGCCGTACACGCACAGGATCCCGCGGGCGGCGACGGTGTGGACGAGTGCCTCGGCCACAGCGCCGAGTTGGCGGGTGGAGACGGTGTGCGCGCCCGGCACGTGGAGCCGCGCGCCATTGGCGAACGGCGACGGCCGGGTCGCGGCGGGGCCGGTCTCGGCCACGGCCGGGGTGAGCTCGCTCGGGAGCGGCAGGGTGATCCGGCCGGTCTCGTCGACCGTGCCCGGGAGGGCGAGTTCGGCCAGGGCGCGGTCGTAGCGGTCCGGATCGCGTCGGGCGTGCGCGGGTCGGGAGATCTCCAGGACACGACCCGCGCGTTGCTCTTCCTGCACGGCGCGGTAGAGCGTCGTCAACGACGGCAGGGTGTTCGAGGCCGGCGAAGGCGGGGCCTCGTGTGGGTGTTCCCGCATCCAGTCGTGCAGGGCCTTCACGTTCCCGCCCAGGTCCGACAGACACGCCCACAACGCGTCCGTGACGGTGAAGGAGAGCCGCCGGGCGGGTTCCGCCCGCCCGGACTCTCGGGCGATCGCCAACCAACGCCACACGGTACGCGGCGCCACCGACGCCGCGGCAGCGGCGATCCGCACGTGGACCGTCTCCAAAGACTTGGCCTCGTCCAAAGCGAGAAGACGGCCCACCACCAACCGGCGTGTCAAAGCCCGGTCCTGGGACACCGACGCGGCCGGCGACGCCTGCGCGGCAGCGGCGGACGGCGGCGTGCGGGAGGTGCCCGGGACCGAAGACACCGGCGGCGGAGACGACTTCACGCTCATGGGCGCAAGCACACCCCGCCGGTGAGCCGGCCGACACAGGAATGCGCATCCCCACGACAGCCAGACCACGCATGTGCTAGCCCGGTTGGGCAAGCCACGACAGCGGTTCGGTCACCCCGTGACAGCCAGCAATCCCGCGATCAGACCGACAAAGCCCAGCTCAACAAGGAGAAACCGGACCCGGAACCGCTGCCGGCAACCCACTGACACCCACCCACACACTCACAAGGTGTGCGGTGCGGGTCTCGGGTGGTGTGCGTCGGCTGATCCGGCGGCGGGTCCGTTGGATGCCCTGGTGGTGGGACGCCGGCGGCTAGAGTGGGCGGTCGGATCGTCGTGAGGGAGGGGTGTGGGGTGACTGCCGAGCCCGAGTATTCGACTCCGGTGATCGCGCGGCCGGAGTGCACGATCGAGGGTGTGCGTGCGGCGATCGCGTTGTTGGCGCCGCACTGGCTTCCCGAGATGGACCGGTCCCAGCGTGAGGCGACCGCGAAGGCGTTGGAGATCAACCGGCTCGACCCCTTGCGGGGCTGGTTGCGGCACTGGGCGGCGATCGCGGAGATCGAGCGTCACCCGGACCTGGCGTTTCGCTACCACCACGCCGAGCAGGTCGACACCGTCAGCGACGATCCCCGGGTGCGGGCCCGCGGTGTTCGGGTCGCCGGCGAGTTGTTGCGGGCCGCCTACGCCGCGGTGGGCGTGTGAGCTGGGGCTGGGAGTACGAACCCGACCAGGCGAGTGTGGTGGGCGGTGCGCCGGAGGCGTTCGTCGCCCTGGTCGAGACCGCGGTCGCGGAGATCGTCCGCGCGGCCGAGGCCCTGTATCTCGACGGGACGTTGTACGAGGGGCCCAATCCCCGCGCGGCGACCGCGTACATCGACGACGGCATGTTCGTGTACCTGATCGTGGTACGCAGCGAACGCGTCTACGTCCTGCAGACGACGTACCTCCCCGCACACTGACATCGTTACGCCCGCATCCGCATGGCTTGGGCGGCTTGTGTGTGGCCGGGCAGGGCGGCGAACAGCATCCGCTCCACGCAGTGGTTGAGGTTCTCGATGCCGCCCTTCAAGCGGGGGCTGCGGGGCGGTGCTCGGTGTTCCACCACGCCACCCAGGCTGGCAGTTCGGCGGTGAAGGCGCGGAAGGACAGTGTCGGGCCGGCGGGTGTGCGGTCGGGTCGTCGGCGGGGTTGTTGGGGGGTGGGCGGGCAGGGCGGCGAACAGCATCCGCTCGACACAGCGGTTGAGGTTCTCGATGGCCGCCCTTCAAGAGGGGGCGGCGGGGCGGGAGCATGGTGATGTCGGCGTCCAGGGCGGTGAGTGCGGTGGTCACGGTGCGGGAGAGGAAGTCCCGGCCGCGGTCGAAGCGCACGTGTTCGGGCAGTCCGCCGAACGGGCCCGTACGGATCGGTGCGCATGACCGCGGAGCGCAACGCGGCCGGGACCGAGGCCCGCGTCGGAGGGCTGCATCGAACAGCCGGGGTGACGGCGACACCGGTGATCGCCTTGGTCGCGCGGTCGACGAACCAGGTGACGTACGGGTGGACGAGGTCGCCGTCGGCGGTCACCCGCAACGGGGCTTGGACGTGGTCGGCCTCCCGGGTGTGGTTGCGCCAGGTCCGCGGGCGCTTGGCGAACACGCCGGCGCCCGGGCCGCTTCGGGGCCCAGGCGGTAACCGACCCGCTCCCCCGCCGTCGGATCCCGGCGTAGTGCGCGCAGAAACGTCGACAGCGACGGCACCGGGCCGGCAACGGCACGGCGGCGGGCGGCGCACCACCCGGGAGGGGCATACCGGTCGGCCGGGGCGGTGGTAAGGCAGGCGAGGTGGGGTCGCCGCCCGGCGTCCTCGGCCTGGCGGACGCACCGGCGCGGGCGACGAGTTCACGGTGGACCGCGCAGGCATTGCCGCGCCGGTAGGCCGGCAACACCCGGATGAGCGGGACGATCTCGAACCGGTCGCCGTGGCGGGCACCTGGGTGCGTGGCGGTGGCGGGCGTCGTGGCGGCATCGGCCAACCATCGCCACACCGTGCGTTCCGACACTCCCAGACATTGCGCCGTCGTACGGACGTGACCGGTGGTGAGCCTTGGCGCCCATCCGCATCGGAGATGTCGGAAGCCGTGGAATCACCTCTGTAGCGTTTCTATAGTGGTGCTATGACGTCGACGACGATCCAGGTTCCGAGAGAGACCCGCGACCATCTCGCCGAACTCGCGAGGGAACGCGGGCTGAGCATCGGCCAACTGGTCGAGGCGTTGGCCGCCGCGCAGCCCACCGCCGCGCAGCGGGCCGAGCGCCTGGCCGCGGACCGGGAGACGGTGCGTTCGGTGCTCGGCGTCCCGATCACCGACGAGGTATTCGACGACGCCCCGACATCCTCGCCAACATCCACCGCATCGCCGCCGACTCGGGTACGCCGATTGCCGTCCGAGCCTGCTCGCACGCCGGGTTCGAGTGTCGATGTCCTGCGGGACGTCGTGGTGTCCGGCGTCGGAACCGGTGGGGTCGAAGGGGCCGCCTCCGGTCGATCGAGGGCGCCCGACACCGCGCTTCCCGGCGGCGGTCGAGGGGACCGGCCGGTCGGCCCGTACGGTGCTACGCCGACTTCACCAGTCGTGCTTCGACGACGGCCGTGCCGTCCTCCTCGTCGAGCCGTGTGGTGCCGTCCGGGGCGAAGCCGGCCCGCTCGTAGAAGCGGATCGCGGAGGTGTTGGGCGCGTAGGCGTACACGCACAGGGGACGGCGGCCGCGGGCTTCGAGGTCGGCCACGGCATGGCGAAACAGTCTCGCGCCGAGGCCGGTCCCGATGCGGTCCGGTTCGATGTAGAGACCGAGGATCTCGGCCGCGGCGGCCCCGAGGTCCGAGTCCCGCCCCTCGTCGGCGGGTCCGGTGCGGCAGAAGCCGACCACGGCCCCGTCCTCCTCCGCGACCCACAGCCGGTGTTCCCGCGGCAGGTCGGCCACGTACTCGGCCCAGTCCTGGGCCTCCTCGGCCGGGTCCAGCGCGTCGAGGACCACCCGGTTCATGAACCCGGCGTACGCCGCTCGCCACGCCCTCACCTTGAGAAGACCGATCGCGGACGCATCCCCGGGAGTGGCCGAGCGAATCATGACAGGAGGCTAGAACACGAACCGCGTGACCCGCACATCGGCTTTCGGGAGGGACACCCGACGCGGTTTTGCTCGGCCACCCGCGCCGTGGACGCGAAGCCGCAGCCTCGTGTCCTTCATGGGTGGTGGGTCGTGGCCCCATATGGGAGTTCGGGGCGGGGTTGGAAAGTCCCCGACGGGTCGTGGGAGGCGGTGCGGCCGTTGTTGCCGCGGGCGACGGGGGCGGGCAGCGAGGGAAGTCGGCCGTCACGGGCTGGGCCCGAGGGCCGACCTCGACCCGCCGGACCGGGTGGACGGCTTCTTCGCGTGACGTCGGCAGTGGCGTGTCGTCGTTGGGCCTACTCGGCGGCTTCCGCGGCCGGTTCGTAGGAGCGGATCCGTGCGTCGGCGTCGTAGACGAAGGCGTATAGCATCAGCTCGTCCGCGCCGGTCTGCTCCACGATCTCGGCGAACCGTCGCCGTACCGTCGTCACCGTGCCGCGTGCCTGTGCCGCGCGCGCATGTCGATACGGTGGTGGCGGAGACTGCGGCCGGGTCCGGGGATGGCGCGGGCGAGGTTGGTGGGGTCGTCGAGGGGCGGCTCGGCAAATGGGTCAACAACCAACGCACCCGCCGGAGTTCGCTGGGCGAGGAGCGGGTGCGGTTGCTCACCGAACTCGGCATGCGCTGGTGAACCGCGATGTCGGGCGGGGGTCTTCGTGTTCGGTGGATGTGAGGTTCGCAGTGGGATCGACGGAGGTGGGCATCACCAGGCGGTGATTTGGAGGATGTAGACGCGTTCGTGGCGGGGGACGATCTGGTAGACGAACATGCCGTTCGCGACGAGGGCGGTTCCGCCCTGGGGTGATATTCCCTCGTAGGTCTCGCCGTGGAGGTAGAGCGCCTCGGCGGCGCGGACGAGTTCGGCGGCCCTGTCCTCGACCTGGGCGATCAGGACCGGTGGGGCGCCCTCGGTCACGTACGGTTCGTCGGGTTCGTATTCCCAGGCCCAGGTCACGCGGTGGCCTCGCGGGCCTCGGCGAGGACGGCGAGGAGTTCCGCGCGGGCGGCCTGCCAGGCGGGGTCGTGGCGTTGCAGGGTTTGCAGGGTCTGTTCGGCCGTGTGGCGGCGGGTGAGGAGGTCGGGGCGGCGCTCGATCTCGACCTCGCCCGCCCACACCGTCAGCCAGCCCTGGATCGGGCCCAAGTGTACGGTCTGCGCGGCGAGTTGGAAGGCCTCGTTCTTCTGGCGTTCCATCTCGGGCAGGCGGTGCGGGGCGACGCGGGCGAGGGCCACGCGCAGGGCGTCGGGGGTGCGCTCGGGGCGGGGCAGGCGTGCGCCGTTCGGCAGGGGTGTGGTGGGCTCGCTCATGCCGCGTCGTCCTCTCGGTGGGTGCGGGGTACGTGGCCGGTCGCGGTCAACGTGGTGGTGAGGTGTCCGTCGACGTAGCCGCCGAGCAGAAGTTCGCACAGGACGGGCATGGACTTCACGCCCGCGGTCGCGCGCCGGTGGTCGGCGCGTGACCACACGTGGTGCGACAGCGGGCCCGTGCGGCAACCGGTGCGGGCGGTGCCGTCGCGGGTCGGGCCCAGGGAACGACCCGCGGGTGGGGTCACCGTCACCCGGCCGTCGGCGTAGGCGTCCAGGAGGGCCTCGAGCACCGGCGTGAGGTCCAAGGCGTCGTCGGCCGCGTGTGCACGGGCCCGGCGCCACACGGCAACGTCCATCCACAGCAGGCGCTCACGCGCACCGTCCTGTCGGGCGTCGACGGTTCCGCTGGGCGGATGGGCGTGAGTATCGGTGTCGGCGGCGTCCGGCATGGCGTCGTCTCCCGTCTCCTGGCAGGCTCCTTCTCGACGGACCACAATCCTAGATGTGCCGCATCGAGTCCCGCAAACGCCGGTTCCGGGTCACACCGGAGAATCCTCGCGTCGGGCTACGGATCGGCCCACCGTCCGGGTCCGCCACACTGCCGGCCGGGCCCGGACGTCGATCCCACGAACGACGCCGCCGATGGGCCGGGCTCGCCGAACGGGCCTGCCTCGTCCGGCGCGGGGCGTTCCCCGCGCAGCTCGGCACACCCCGACCGTTCACGGAGTCGACCGCCGGAGTGGAGCGGCATCCGCCCCGAACACGGCGCACCGGCGGACAGCGACGGCGCGGGGCAGGGCGGGGGCGGCGCGGGGGCGGCGCGGGGGCGGCGCGGGGGCGGCGCAGCAGAGGAGATCGCCGGTGCCGGGAAGTCGACGGACGGCCCGGCGGGCGACGGTGACGGCGCGGGAAAGGCGCCTGGGAGACCGCGTTCACCGCGGCCGTGGCCTACCGCGAGCGGGAAGGGCACCCGGGCGTGCCGCGCGGGCACGTCGAGACCGTCGCGGCGGAGACCACCGACGGGGCCGCGCGTCGGACCGGTGGCGGCACGGCGGCCGAGGGGCGGGCGTGGTCGGGGGCGGGTGCGGCGGTCGAGGTGCGGGTGCGGCGGTCGAGGTGCGGTTGGGCAAGCGGGTCGACAACCAGCGCACCCGGTGCGGTTCGTCGAGCGGGTCGCCGATCACAGCGGCGGGGCTGGGGTGTGGGTGTGTAGCCGGGCAGTGCGGCGAAGAGCATGCGGTCGACGGCGCCGTTGGAGGTTTTCGACGGTGCCCTTGAGGTGAGGGCTGTATGGCGGGAGCGCGCGGGTGGTGACGCCGAGCGCGCCCAGGGCGGTGGTGACTGTGGTCGACAGGAAGTCCTTGCCGGGGTCGATGCGCAGGTTCTCGGGTTTTCCCCGGCTGGGCCGTACGGGTCACGGCGCAGTATTGCGGCGCGCAGCGCGGTCGGGATGGACGCGCGGGTGGGGCGCACGGGGGTGACGGCGACGCCGGTGACGATCTTGGTGGTGATGTCGATGAACCGCGTGATGTGCTGGCGCACGGGGGTGCCTCGGCGTCGACGGTGAGGGGGCTTGGACGTAGGGGTCGGACCCCGAACGTGGTTGTCGGTCGTAGCATCTCGCTGTGATCAACAACGTTGCGGCGCAGTCCGGTTCGGATCTGGGCGCGGTCGATCTGTCGGTAGGCACGATCTATCTGGGGGATCCCAGAGGAACGATGTCCGAGGAGCCCATATATGAGTTGGTCGGGACCGCCAACGAGGGGGGCTTCCGTCCACGGAAGGTCGCCTGTGGCGACGACAAGTGGGCCTACGTCGCCTTGTGCAGTACCGGAAAAGAGGCTGACTGGCCCGACGATGTCGACGACCGCACGGGGATCTGCATCTATCACGGGGACAACAGAACTCCCGGGAAGGATCTGCACGATACCCCTCTGGGGGGCAATGCTCTGCTGCGAACGGTCTTCGCCGACGTCGAAGCCGGTCGGCGTTCCCGAATCCCGCCCTTCCTGTTGTTCCAGAGAACGGGAGCCGGACGGGATGTACGGTTTCGGGGGCTCCTCGCTCCCGGGACGGATTCGCTCCTTGCCCCGCACCGCACCGCGCCCTTGCGGCACCGTATCGTCTCCACGCCCACCGGATCATTTGTGAACTACGAGGCGACGTTCACCGTTCTCGATGTTCCTGTGGTGCCCCGTGCCTGGCTCGATCGCCTTTACGCCGGCACCGCCGTGCCGGCCGACGCCCCGAGCGCATGGCGTGAATGGATCGAAACCGGTCGACGCCGACCCCTGGTACCCACCCCTGTGCGAAGCCCGCGTGAACTGCGAGAACACCGCCACGCCACCGACCCCGCGAGCACAGCGCTCCTGGACGTCGTCGGAGAATATTTCCGCGGTGATCCGTATCGGTTCGAACGATGGGCTTTGGAGATATGGGCTGAGATCGACAGCAATGTCGACCCGCACACTCTCGATATCACCATGCGCAACGGTCGATCCGAGTCGACCGGACGCTACTTCGTCGGCCCCGAGATGCGTCGAACACCGATGAGGTTCGCCTTCGTGGCCGACAACGGCGGCAAGCCCGTCAGGACAGCTGCCGTGCATCGCCTACTCGCCCGCCTCCATCAAGCGGCCTTCGCCGTCCTGGTGACCACCTCACAACTCGACAAGAACGCGTACGCCGAAGCCCGCGCAGCCGCCCAACCCCTCGTTCTGATCTGCGGTGACGACATCGTCGATCTTCTGCGCTCCCATGGCATGACCACACCCGACGATGTCCGGATGTGGCTCGATCGCTCGCATCCCGCCGGAGGGTGAAAACGGGTCGCACATCCTTTGAGGCGTCCTCCCGGACGTACAAGCGTCACGACGGCCGAGAGCCGGGCGCGCACCGCCGGCCGGATCGGCAGCCCCCTCCCGCCCCATCCGCCAAGCCGCGATCACCGCGATCGTGGACGGCACCGAACGCATCACCAGAGCCGGCCTCGACGCGATCCGCCTCGACCACACCGCCGAAACCCGGCACCACCCCACCACCAACGGGCCCCGCGCACCCGGGCGGTAGACACATCCACCTATCCGCGACCACGCGAAACCCTGTGCCGAGTAGCCGGAGGGAGTCTCACCCTCCGGTTCTCACAGAACCGTGCGTAACAGTCGCCCGTTACACGGCTCTTGTCGTCCTGGTCATCAAATCGCCACGGCGTTCACGGAGGGGGCAAAGCGCCAGTGCGCGAACATGCGGGGGTATCGCCGGGCGATCTCCTGCATCTTCGTGATGGCCTTCCGCTTGGCCGCGAGCCGTTTGTATTTCCGGCGGATCCAGCGCACCAGGTAGGTGTTGATACGCATCGTGAAGGGGATCAGTTCCCACGGCCTGAAACGGCCGTAGTAGTTGAGCCGGCCCGCCACTACAGGGTTGATCCTGCGGGCGAGCTCCTGGAAGGACAGATCCGAGCGGGTGTGCAGGTGCCAGGACCTCAACTCCCGCCCCATCTTCTTCAGGGCGTCCCTGCCGGCCGCCGGGTCGAACGACAAGAACAGGTTCCCGTGCCGACTCCGACTCCGCCTGGCGCGGAACGTGTACCCGAGGAAGGTGAACTCCGTGTGCTCGTGCGAGCCCCGGCGTTGTCCGTCCTTGCAATACACGATCCGGGTCCTGGCCGGATTCAGCCGCAACCCGACCTCGGCCATCCTGTTCCCGAGCGCGGCCAGCACCTGCCGGGCCTGCCCCTCGGTGACGCAGTGCAGCACCGCGTCGTCCGCATAGCGTTCGAACCAGACGGAGGGGAACTCCCGGGCCGTCCACGAGTCGAACGCGTAGTGCAGGAACAGGTTCGCCAACACAGGAGATACCGGGGCGCCTTGGGGCGTCCCGCACTCCCGGTCCAGCAGAGAGCCGTCGGGCATGGCGAGCGGGGCAGCGAGCCACCTCCGCACGTACAACTTCACCCAAACGGCGTCCGTGTGTACCTCCACCGCCTTGACCAGGAGGTCCCAGGGCACGCTGTCGAAGAACTTGGCGATGTCGAACTCCACCACCCAGTCCCGCTTCCAGCAGCGTCTCCGGCACTTCTCCACAGCGTCCAAGGCGGACCGCCCGGGCCGGTATCCGAAGCTGTCCGGATGAAAGACGGGTTTCACCCTTCGCATCAGATGCCGGGCCACCACGGTCTGGGCCACGCGATCAGCGACAGCGGGAATCCCAAGCACTCGCACGCCCTGACCGTGTGGCTTGGGAATGGCCACCGCACGCACCGGAGGTGGAAAATACGAGCCCGACGACATCCGGTTCCAGACCTTGTAGAGGTTGCTTTTCAGGTCCATCTCGAACTCGTCGACACTCTGCCCGTCCACTCCCGGTGCTCCCTATTCGCCCTGACTTCCTCCCATGCCTCTTTGACTTCCCACTTCGAAATCTCAAACGGCTTGACCTGTGATTTCAACTGGTCCACCGAACTCCTCCCGGACTTCGTCCGGTTGATGCGATCAACACAGTCACGAACGACCCGACCCCTTCGCTCCACCCCCATTACAGGGGCTTCATCACTACTACGACTCGGTCCGCCGGCACGCCCCGCATCGGTGCTCAGCCCCTCGCAGGGTCCGCTGCTTGGGGCGCTCCCTCTCGCCGCCACCACGCAGCAGCAGCATCGGGGCCCGCCTTCTCCTGTCCCATACGGAAGCCGCAAACCGGGATCACGTCGCCCACATGCCGGACACCACCTGGCCAATAGACGGGCACCCGCCAGGCTCATCCCGGAGCTCTGGTCACACCCCGGCTTCGATGCCGTCCGTTTTGTTCTCGACACGTCAGCAGCGATTCACTTGCGTTCGTCTTCCCGATCCCCACCTGACGCCTCTCGGGCGTCTTTTCCTCATCGCTCACCACGACGGTCTTCAGCCAACGCAGCATGAGGCGGTTTGGACCCCCCGCAGGGCGACTCCGAAGGGCCACAAAACCTTCATCTCCCGCACAGCACCACACCGGAAGCCGTCCCACAACCAACTCCCTTGCATGTTCAGGACACAAGACCAGCACAAACACGATCCGGGGCTTCAGACGGACGGGGTATGTGAAACACACCCGCGAGTTCCCAACGAAACCGCGATATCCCCAGGTCAAACCCCTCACGGCCCCACCCGGACAGCCACGAAACGTTCCCAACCAACCCGCAACACCACAGCCCACCCCACCACCCACACACCAAACACCACCCCCAGGCTCACGATCCGGGTGAACAGGGCCGCCGACTCCTTGTGCGCGTGTTCGAGGGCCTCGAAGTCCGCGAGATCAAGAGACAGCAGGCCGATCGCGTTGAGCGACTCGGTGACACCGGACAGATCGCCCTCCTCGGTGAACAGGGCCAGGGCCCGCCGCCACGTTGCCAGGGCCTCGTCGGTCCGGCGTTCCTCACCCGGGACCAAGGATTCGTTGGCGATGTTCTCGGCGACACCGAGAGGGAGGTCGAGTTCGCGGTGGATGTGGGCTTCTTCCCGGTGGACGGCCAACGCCTCGTCGAAACGTCCGCATCGGCGCAGGACCCGGGCCGAGGTTCTGCCGGGACCGTCCTTGACCCTCGAGGTCGTCCATGTCCAGGAACAGAGCGCGGGCGGCGAGGGTAGATTGTCGCCGGCGGATCGGCCCGAGGAGAGTGAAGCCGCGTGGCGCTGCGGGGTGGGGAACCGGACAACGAGATCGGTCGATGGTTGGTTGCCTTGGCACCGCCCGACGGGAACGTGTACGCCACGTCCGGGTCACTGAACCGATCGTCGGGTGACGCGGACGGGGCCGATCGCGGCGAGCGGCTGCTGCGCGCGATCACCGTGCAGGTGCACGAGCTGGCACGGGACGCGTTCGTGGGCTGGGAACGCATCGCCGACGGCGGCTCGCCCATGGCCTCGCCGGCCGAACTGGTGGGCCTGCTCGAACCGATCACCGCCGCGGCCGCCGTGCGGTTCTTGGCCCGCTTCGCCGCGCAGGACCTCGCGTACGGCGTCGAGTTCGTGAATCGCGAAGCGGCCCTGCGCAGCGCCACGCGCGTGGTCGACCTGCTCGGGCCGGGCGCGCTCTGGTGGTCCAACCACGACACGACGATCGGCGCCTGGAACCCGATCACCCCATGCACCTTCGACGGAGTCGTCGCCGGAACCGACGGTACCCGCTTCGCCGTACTCCTCCAACTCGCCGAGGACTGAAGGCTGTTCTGAGTTCCAATCATCCGGATGCGGGGTTCGACTGCGTGAGGAGCCAGGGTTCGGTAGAAGGTTTGGATGACGCGTGGTGATCCGGCCGATGGCGAGTGGGAATTGATCGAGCCGCTACTTCCGTTCGGGGAGCGCGGCCCGTATCCGGGGCGGCCGCGGGACTGTCTCGACGGGGTGATGTGGCGTTTCCGAACGGGCAGGCCGTGGCGGGACGTGCCCGAGCGGTACGGGCCCTGGCAGACCGTCTACCAGCGCTTTCAGGCGTGGGCCCTGGCGGGGACGTTCGAGGCCCTGATGGAAGCGATGATCGCCGAGGCCGCCGCACGCGGACAGGTCGAACTCGGCCTGGTGAGCGTGGACTCCACGGTCGTGCGCGCGCATCACGACGCGGCCGGGATGGTCGTCGACCCGAATCTCCATCAGGAGGTGGAGAAGATCGTCGACGAGGAAAAGGAATCCGCGAAAGGGGCAAAAAGGGTTCGCCGGCAGCCGTGACCGCTCCGGGCGCCGACGACGTGGCGGAGCCGGCCCGCGAGGAACGGCGGCGGGTGCGACGACGACACCGGGCGCGACGGCGGGCGGCCAGGTTGGGTCGCTCGCGTGCGGGCTCACCGGCAAGATCCATCTGTCGGCCGAACGCCGGTACCGACCGTTGTCGTTCGCCCTCACCCCGGGGCAGTTCGCGGAAAACCCGCGTTTCGTCGCGGTCGTCGAGGGGATCAGGGTGCGCGGGCCCGTCGGCCGCCCTCGCAGCCGCCGGATGCGCGCGTTCGCCGACCGCGTCGACTGGCTCACCCTGGTCTTCCTGCCGCCCTACGCACCCGACCTCAACCCGGTCGAGGGTAGTTGGGCGCACCTGAAGGGCGGGGCCCTGGCCAACCCCGGCGCCCGCACTCTCGACGAACTCGTCACCGTCGCCCGAAAAAGAGGCCTGTGGGACGTCCAACATCGCCCTGCACTCCTCGAAGGTTTCCTCGCAGCAACAGTCTGACGCGATGATCAACAAACGGATCCGCAAACCTCAGTGGCGGTGGTTTGTTAGTTCGGGAGGTAAAGGTGCAGGCCGCAGCCCGCGCCGACCGAGTTCATCAGGGCCTGTAACTGCGTGGTGGGGGCGCGTCCGACCAGGCCCGCCAATAGCGTTGAAGCGCGATCCAGGGGGCGGATCCAGGCGCGAACGGCCCGGATTGCTCGAGGCCAGGACGGCGATGGGGGTCTCGGGACGGTTTCGGGCCCCCTCTCTCCGGTGTCGTCGCGAGGCTTCGGCACCGCGTCGTTCGTCGACTCCTGTTCGGTGAACCAGGCGTCCCAGCAGAACGAGAACGCGCAGTTGACCAGCGTCTGGTGGCGGCGGATCGCCGTGTCGGAGCGGACTTGGAAGTCGGCCCACCCGAGTTCGTCCTTCACCTGCTTGTAGCTCTGCATCCAATGACGGATCCCATAGATGCGGACGATCTCCGTCAGGTCGGCGGCCGGGTGCGGGGCCTCGTCCTCGCGTGGGCCGCCCGGGCGGGGCAGGTTCGTGGCGAGATACCAGGTGGCCTTGGCCGGCAGCGTCGGCGGTTGCCACCACCAGCCGGGTCGTGCCGTCCGGGCCCCACCAGCCCAGCGTCGCGTCGGCGGCCCACCACGTCTCGGTGTGCCCGTCGCGGAAGGTGCGCATCACCGCGTTCCAGTCGCCCGGATCCCGCAGCCCGCCCCAGGACAGCTCGCGGGCGGCGTCGACAGGGGTGTGGGCCTGGTCGCCGTAGGCCCACGTCCCGTGCCGTGGCTTCAACGCCGTCACGAACGGCAGTCCGGCGTCGGCGAGTTCACAGCGGAAGCCGTCCTGGTCGCCGTACGCGCTGTCGGCGGCCACCGCCCGGAACGCGAACCCCGCATCGCGGGCGTGCCCCGCCAACTCCGCCCCGATCCGCAACTTGGTGCGGAATCCCGGGTCGTTCCTGCCCTTGGGGAAGTGCCGGGCCCGCGTGTAGGGAACGGCATGCAGTGGGTGATAGACCCGCTCGTCGGCCCACAGGGTGGTCACCGTGACGACCCCGTTGTCGGTCTTGCCCAACCGGCCCAGCCATTGGCGGCCCACGTGCGTGGTCGCGGTGCCGTGCTTGCGGTCCCCGGAATCGTCGATCACCAACACCCCCGCCCCGTGCGGGGCGGTCGCGGGCTCGGCACGCAGCAGTTCCAGTCGACGGGCGTTGATCCGTTCGTGGTCGCAGGTCGACTCGGAGAGGAAGAACTGCAGCCGCTGCACCGCCGGATGCCCGGCCCCGACCACCGGCTCCGCCCCTGCCAGGCAGATACCTCAGGCCCCTAACCCGTCAAGCTGTGGCGGCGAGTTCGATGGGGAACGCGCTCTGTTCGTCGAACAGTGCGCGGTTTTGCAGGCAGTGGCAGAGCTTTCCGAGCATGCGGTTGAAGAGGTTCCTCTGAGCGGCTGCATGCCAGTCTCCGTGGTCGTTGCGGCGTCGCCGGTAGTGGGCCTTGGCGCCGGGTGAGGCAGTGATCGCGGAGAACGCCCACAGGTAGCCCGCGTGGTTGAGCCGGTCGTTCTTCACCCACCGGCGGGTGATACTCGACTTCTTCCCGGAGACTCTGGTGATGGGCGAAGCTCCCGCGTACGCCTTGAGCCCGCGAGCGTCGGCGAAGCGGTTGCGGTCGTCTCCGATCTCGGCGAGCACCCGGGCGCCGATCTGGATGCCGAGTCCGGGAAAGCTGACGATGATCTGTGCGTCCGGGTGCTGAGGGAAAGCTTCTTCCGCCGCCTCGGCGAGGTCGGCGGCAGCGATGCAGGCGGCCTGCAACTGGACCAGGAGCGCAAGCATCTGCCTGCCCAACGCCTCTTCGACCATCGACGGCTGGTGGGCCCAGTCGGCCCGGAAGACCTCACGGAGCCGCTCAACCTCGGCCGCGATGCCCCGCTGTCGGCCGGCCCGCTTGAGCGCGGCCTCCAGTTGCGTGCGGGTCAACCGCGCGGCCCGGGTCGGTGTCGGGGCGGCCTTGAGAGGCGCGTGGGCCTCCGGGCGGCATAGACCGTTCCGCCAGGACTCGAAGGCCGCCAGGGCGGCCGGGTAGTACTCCCGCAGCAGCGAGCGGAGCTGATTGGAGATCTGCTGCCGGTTCCATGTCGCGTCCTGCTGGGCGCGGGCCAGGACGGCGATCGCGCGGCCGAGGTCACTGTCCGCCGGCAGTGGCCGGTGGGCGTGCATGTCGGTACGCAGGATGTTCGCCAGGACCAGAGCGTCGCCCGAGTCGGACTTCTTGCGCGAGACGCTGTGCCGGTCGCGATAGCGGGCGGCAGCCATGGGGTTGATCGCGAACACCTGCCGCTTCCCGGTCCGCAGGACGGCGACCAGGAGGCCGCGGGAGGTCTCGATAGCCACCCGGATAGGGACCACCTCGGTGTCGCCGTACTCGGCAGCAGATCCAGCAGGATCTTGTAGCCGGCGGCGTCGTCGGTGATGTGCCGCTTGGCCAGTAGCCGGCCACCCTCGTCGACCAGGGCGACGTCGTGTGTCCGTTCCGCCCAGTCGATGCCGCAGTAGATCAAGATGTTCCTCTCCTTTGCTGTTTTCGCTGGTCACGAGCCCATGCGGGCCACGCGGCGACCCAATCCCAGGACTCGACTCGAACGCCGGTCCGCCACCTCAGTAGCCGTTCGTGGCACCAGCTCACCCCACGGGCCTCGGTCCATGCGGGAGCTCGGACGGCTCGGGCTTAACAAGAGGTCACCGTGCGGCGGGCTCGCACCACAAACACCAACGAGGGATCAGTGCACGGGTGTTGACGCTGGGCGGCACCGGGCACCGCCCTGCCTCGGCTGGGGTCTCAGGGGCCGGGCAGCCTCGAGGCGTCCACCCGGCGCAACGAGCGCCGGCACCATTGCCGCACCGTGGTGAACCGCGAGGACACCGGACGCCGCCTTGACCTGCGGCCGGCCCGCTCCTTCCTGCGTGACATCTCGTCTTCCCTGATGGGGCAGGGCGCGGCCCGGACGCCCCGGCGTACCGGGTCGTCCATCGACCATTGGGCGAGGTCGAGGTGGAACGCCCGAACGATCGCCATGTAGTTGATGCCGCGGGTGGCTCGCGGGATCCGGACTCCTGGCCGCGCGAGAACTCGCACACCGCCTGCCTGACGGCATGAGCCTGTACAACGCCAATCCCGGCATGGTCAAGGGCACCGGGATGAACAGCAACGCCGGCGGTCTGATGCAGCTGACCGCCCCGCTGTTCCGTCCGTTCGCCATCACCCGGACGAAGGTGTGCAGACCCCAGTCTGGCTCGCCGGCGCCTCGCCCACACCGAGCCCCAGCGGCGGCTTCTCCAGCGATTCCCAGCCGGACACCCCTTCGCGCCTGGCCCTGATCGACGCTCTCGCCCGGACCGTCTACACCAAAACCGCAGCCCTCCTCGGGGTGGAGCTCCTCACGAGGTAGTCCTCGACCGAGATTCGGAGAGCGGGTTTCGAGATGCGGAGTGCCCCTTCAGGGCGACGGCGGATGTCCTGGTGCCACGCGGGGACGATGCGGCGCGCGCGGGGTGCGAGACGCCCCATGCCGTTCTTGTACAGGTACTTGATCACGGGATGTTGTTCCGGACATCGCCGTGACAGGAAGCCGTATCGTCCGGTGGGTCAGCCCGCCGCGGCCAGTCCCGAGCGGTAGGCGATGATCACCAACTGGACCCGGTCGCGCGCGCCGAGCTTGGTCAACAGGTGGCCGACGTGGGTCTTCGTGGTGCCTTCGGTGATGTGCAGCCGCCGGGCGATCTCGCCGTTGGTACAGCCGTCGGCGATCAGGGCGAGGACCTCGCGCTCGCGGGCGGTGACGACGGCGAGCGGATCGGGCCCGGGTGGCGGCTGCACGGGTCCCGCGGTCGGGCGGGCGGCGAACTCGGCGATCAAGCGGCGGGTCACGCTCGGCGCGATCAGCGCGTCGCCGGCCGCGACCACCCGGATCGCGGCGAGCAGTTCCGCCGGCGGGGTGTCCTTGAGCAGGAAGCCGCTCGCGCCGCCGCGGAGCGCGTCGTAGACGTACTCGTCCAGGTCGAACGTGGTCAGGATCAGCACCCGCACCCCCGGCACCCCGGGCGGGCCGCCCGCGCCGGTGATCAACCGGGTGGCCTCGAGGCCGTCCATGTCGGGCATCCGGATGTCCATCAGGACCACGTCGGGCCACTCTCGCCGGGCGAGTTCGACCGCGGCCACGCCGGTGCCGGCCTCGCCGACCACGTCGAAGCCGGGCGCGGCGGCCACGATCCCGCACAGCCCCACCCGTACCAGGGTCTGGTCGTCCGCGACCAGCACCCGCACGCTCACCGGGCCCGCCCGGCGAGCGGCAGCACGGCGGCGACACGGAAGCCCCGTTCGGGCAACGGCCCGGCGCTGAACTCGCCACCGTACAAACCGACCCGCTCGCGAACCCCGGCCAATCCGTGCCCGCCGGGCGCGATCGGGCCGCCGCGCCCGCGGTCGACGACCTCGATCGCCAACTCGTCCTCCCGGTAGGTGACTTCCAGCCGGGCAGCCCGGGTGTGCGCGTGCCGCACCACGTTGGTCAGCGCCTCCTGGACGATCCGATACGCGGACAATTCGATGCCGGCCGGCAGCTCGCGCGGGTCGCCGACGACGATCAGGTCCACCCGTACGCCCGCCCGCGTCGTCTGCTCGACCAGCGACCCCAGGTCGGCCAACCCCGGCGCGGGCAGCCGATCCGCAGGCGCTCCCGCCCGCAACACGCCCAGCAGTCCCCGCATCTCGTGGATGGTGTCGCGACTGGTGGCCCGGATCGCCGCGAGCGCGGCCCGGGCCTCCTCGGGCCGGGTGTCGAGCACGAAACCGCCGTATCCGGCCTGCACGTTCACCACTCCCAGGCTGTGTGCCACCACGTCGTGCACCTCGCGGGCGATCCGCAGCCGCTCCTCCGCGAACTCGGACCGAACCACGTGGGCGTGATGCTCGCGCACCTCGGCCGCGTACGCGCGATGGCGCCCGGCCGCGTACCCGACGGCCCACGCGCACACCGAGAACAGCACCGGCAACCACCCGTTGCGCCGCAGCTCGGCCGACCCGAACCACCACGCCGCGCTGCCGACCAGGGCCGAACCGAGCACCACGAGCCCCGACCGCGGCCGATAGCGGATCGCCGCGACGTACACGACCGCCATCGTCGCGAGCACCACGAACGGACCGCCCACCACGAGCGCGATGGTGAGCCGTCCGTCGACCGCCACCACCACCAGCCACGCGGCCAGGATCGTGCCGGCGGCAGGCAGCGGCCACACCCGGCGCGCGGCGAACGCGAGACCCAGGAGCACGACCGCCGCGAGGGCGACGCCCAGCTCGCCGGCGGAGGGCTCCGGGTAGCCCCGCCCGTGCGGGTCGTAGTGGTGATACGCGTTCACCACCCGTACCCCTGCGATCGGCGTCGCGACGAGTGCCACGACGACGTCCAACGCCACCCAGTGACCGGGCCGCAACCTCTTGGTCAGCGGCCGCGCCGGTTCGAAATCCATGCAGCTCAGCGTAGATGTGCCGGTCCGCCCGGCCATCGATCGCGAGACCTATGACCACGGTCGTACGCCGCTCGGCCGGCCATGGCCGCAGGGGGACGACGCGGGCGCGTCGCCCCTACACGGTGGAGGACGTATCCGCGAACTGGGAGAAGAGATGATCGAAGTCCTCGGACTCACCAAGAGGTACGGCGCCACGGTGGCCGTCGACGACCTGACGTTCACCGTCGAACCGGGCCGGGTGACCGGCTTTCTGGGTCCCAACGGGGCGGGCAAGTCCACCACGATGCGGATGATCCTGGGCCTGGACGCCCCAAGCTCCGGCCGTGCGCTCGTCGACGGCCGGCCCTACCGCAGCCTGGATCGGCCGCTGCGCGTGGTCGGCGCGCTCCTGGACGCGGGCGTCGGGCACGGCGGGCGCAGCGCCTACAACCACCTCGCGAGCGTCGCGGCGAGCAACGACATCCCGCGCCGACGGGTCGACGAGGTGCTGGAGACGACCGGCCTGAGCGACGCGGCTCGGCGCCGGGTCGGCGGGTTCTCGCTCGGGATGCGGCAGCGCCTGGGGGTCGCCTGCGCGCTGCTCGGCGACCCGCGGGTATTGCTGCTGGACGAGCCGGTCAACGGCCTCGATCCGGACGGTATCCGGTGGATCCGCACGCTCATGCGCGACCTCGCGGCGCAGGGCCGGACCGTGTTCGTGTCCAGCCACCTGATGAGCGAGATGGCGCTCACCGCGGACCACGTGATCGTGGTCGGCAAGGGTCGGCTGATCGTCGATACCGACATGGCCGAGTTCGTGCGAGGCAGCTCGCGGACCGATGTGCGGGTGCGCTCCCCGCACGGCGCCGAACTCGCCCGGCTGCTCACCGCCGAAGGGGCGACCGTGGTCACCGAACCCGACGGGGCGCTGGCGGTGGTGGGCCCGGACTTCTCCCGGGTCGGCGAGATCGCCGCTGCCCATGGGCTGGTGATCCACGAACTCGCGGTTCGCCAGGCGTCGTTGGAGGAGGCTTACCTGGAGATCACCGACGAGAGCGTCGAGTATCGGGGCGACATCGCAGGCGCGGACACCGCCGCCGACGACACCACCCGCGGCGGCACCGTACGGAAGGGCCCGCGGTCATGATGTCTGTGCTCATCCCCGGGGGCGTGCTCGCCTCGGAATGGATCAAACTGCGTTCGATCCGCTCCACCTACCTGATGGTCGGCCTCGCGGCTGTGGTGGCGCTCGGCCTCGGCGCGTTCGACTACGCCAATCTGGTCGCAGACTGGGACGACATGTCGGCCGACAAGCGCGCGGCGTTCGACCCGGTCCGATTCGGCTTCAGCGGCGGCTATTACGTCGTGGTGCTCGCGCTCGGCGCGCTGGGGGTGCTGTGCACGAGCTCGGAGTACGGCTCGGGCCTGATCCGGATCACCTTCGCCGCCGTGCCCCGCCGTCGTCGGGTGTTGGCGGCGAAGGTGCTGGTCACCGGCGGCCTGACGCTCGCGGTCGGGGAGACGATCGCGTTCGCGACGTACTTCGTCGGCCGCTCGATCCTGGCCGACAAGCATCTCGACGTCGGCCTGGGCGACCCGCACGTGCTGCGCGCTGTGACCGGGACCGGCGCGTTCGTGGCCGTGATGGCCGTACTCGGCCTGGCCATGGGTGTCATCGTGCGGCACTCGGCAGGCGCGGTCACAGCCTTGTTCGGCCTGTTCTTCGTCGCGCCGATGGTGACCGCCGCGAGCGACACCGCGCAGAGCTGGACGCTCCAGTCGGTGTTCCAGGCCCTGAGCACGACGACCGGCCCCGGGCAGGACGGACGTCCCTCGATCACCATGGCAGTGGTGGAATGCGCCGTCTACCTCGTGCTCGCCCTGGGGTCGGCCGGGTGGCTGCTGGAGCGCCGGGACGCCTGACCGGCCGGCCGTTCGGGCCCGGCAGTCACGGCGCCTGCGGAATGGAGGCGTTCGGGGAGCCCGTTGCCATGACGGCGTCGACGTCGGCGGCGGCCTCGGCGCGCATGTGGCGACACCGTGGCCAGGACACAGCGCCGCCGGGGACGTAGGAAGTCACTCGGACGAGACACCGTTCCAATGTCTGGAGAACCGTCCCACTTCGGCTCGAAACAGCCGTTCTCAGGCAATTCCTGCACGGATCTCGCCAGTATCGGTTCGTCGGGTACCCGCATCGTCATGGACCCCCGCTACCACGCGGGTTCGCCCGTCACCCGTCGAGCGCGGGCGGGTCGGCGTCGCTGGGGAGGCGCGGGAAGGCGGCTCACGAAATCGTCGGGTCGCGATCCGTCGCATCGGTCGGCATGTCGGTTGCGGGCAGGACGGCCGGTGGGCTCGCGCGGTCGTCGCAGGATCCGGTTCTCGGGGTGGGGGCTCGCGATCGCCGACGCGAGTGCGTCGAGTCTGACCTGCAAGGTGGTGGCGTCGGTGCGGGCGGCGCGCAACGCCTTCTTGCGCGGCGATCTCCGATCGTCCCGGCACGCACGCCACCCCATTGTGCGCTTGTGACACCCCTCGCGATGGGTTACGCCCGGATGCGCCCCGCAGACGACGCCGATTCGCGATGATCACGCGAGACGATCGGGCCATGCGGGGCCCGGACGACGATCAGGGGGCACCGTGACGGACGAGTCCGCACCCAAAACACACGCATCCTTGGAGATCGGCATCAACCGCGCACATCCCGCGCGCATGTACGACTACTACCTCGGCGGAACCACGAACTTCGACCCGGACCGCGAGGCGGCCGACGCCGCACTCACGGCATTCCCCACCCTGCGGACCACGGCCCGCGAAAACCGCGCATTCCTCCTGCGCGCCGTCGAGCACCTCGCCCGCTCGGGCATCCGAAACTTCGTGGACATGGACACCGGCATCCCCGCCCCCGGGCGCAACACACACCACGTGGCCCAGGCCATCCGCGACGACGCCCGGGTCGTCTACGTCGACAACGATCCGATCGTCCTGACCCTGGCCCAAGCCCTGCTCACCAGCGGACCCCGCGGCAGCACCGCCTACATCAACGCCGATCTGCGCCGCCCGGAGTCGATCACCCAACACCCCGAACTCACCCGCACACCGACCACCGACGAACCCGTCGCCCTCCTCCTGGTCGCCATCCTGCACTTCATCCCCGACGACCAGAACCCCCTCGACCTGCTGCGCCGCCTCACCGGGCGACTGCCCTCGGGCAGTCGCCCGGTCATCTCCCACGCCACCGACGACTACGACCCCCAGGGCTGGGCCGGACTCGTCCGCGCCTACGCCGACGCCGGAATCACCGTACGCCCACGCAGCCTTCACGAAGTGGCGGACCTCCTGGGCGACCGGGAGATCGAGGAACCCGGCGTGGTGCCCGTGTCGCAATGGCGCCCCACCGGCGAGACACACACCGACCCCGCGCTCGTGTCCTGTTACGGAGCCGTGGCACGCAAGACGTGAGCCGCCGCCGGCGACCGGTCCCGGTCCACGTCGGAGAGGCCGGGCCGGGCAGGCCGTCGACGTCCATGCCCGCGACCGAACAGGCTCGAAGCCGGGGGCCCGCCGGCAAGGGAGTCGGCACCGCCAGGGCCGACGGCAGCGCGGACATCCGCCTCACCGATTCGGCGGCTCCGGCGCGAGCCTTCCGGACCGGCGAATTCGCCTACGCGTCCACCGCGAACCACCCGGCCCGCAACCCATCGGATCCGCCTCACCTGTCGCCTGCCACGGACGTCTCGGCGCGCTGCGCAATGGCCGCCGGCCGCACATCCGGGCCTGACGGCTTCGCCGCCCCCGGTGATGCGGTGTCACGACGTGCCGTCGGCCCTGCCGGGGTCGTTCGGGTGGGAATCCAGCGGGGTGACCGCAATGGTCATCCACGGGCGGAGCGGAAGTGTGCCGAGAACCTTCTCCTGTAGTTCGTCCTCGTTTGCGGCCCGCCAAATCCCGATGCTGCGCAGTTCGCCCACCGGCCGCCACAACCGCGCGAGGTTTCCGGAGACGGCCAGTTCGTGGGCACGGGCGGCTTCGGCGGCGCGCCGCCGGTCCACCTCGTCCTGACCGGTGCCCTCGGGAATCGTCGTGGTGATCTCGACCAGGAACTCCCGCATGTGCACGACTCCGTTCTCCGAGGCGCTCGGCACGGACCCTGTACCTCGCGGGGACAGGTCGTGCACGACGCACTGGTTGCTGTCTCGTGTGACACACCGGCGACACGCGCGTCCATGCCTAGGGAGCGCGCCAGGTGTTGTCAAAGGCGTCCTGCTCGATGGTGCGCCGCTGTCGTACGGCGGCCAGCTCCGTCACCGCGTCCTCGACTGCGGTGAGGACGGTCGCCACGGGCCCCTCGGACGGAGCCGACTGCGCGCCTTCGTCGTTGCCGGGGATGCCTGCCCCCGCGGCCGCCAGTGCCGTGAGGACGGGTTCGTGGTCGGCCGACCGGTCCTTGGCGTGCCGGTGGTCTGCGGAATCGGAGACCACGACCCGGCCGGTGGAGAACGGGGCCCATCGGCGACGTCGTCGGGACAGTTGGCCCTCCGACGCCAAGGTGGCCGCATACGTGGCAGCCAGGTTTCGGCCCCTGCGCCAGAGCCAGTCCTCGACCGACTCCGGCGGCCCTTCTCGGCTGAGCATCGACACGGCCTCGTTCAGGAGGGGGTCGTCCAGGGCGATCGGGATACCGGGAACGATCAGGTCGCCGTCCAGGGTGACGGTTTCCGCCGCGAGGAGGTCGACGAGTTCGGCACCGGCCAGGGCGAGGGACAGGTCACCCTGCCTGACAGTGCCGTCCGGCGCCGCGTCCATGGCGGTGATCATCAGATCGCGGGCTGTCGTCATAGCGGCTCCACGTCATGGGCGACGGGAAGACCACGGGCCGGTGTCGGCGCTTCCCGCCTACGAGCCTAGGGACGGCGGGCGGAGACCGCACCCTCGATGTGCTCGTGAGGAGCGCGGGGCCGCGCCGCCGCCCCTGTGGATGCACCGCCGTGGCCCTTCGAAGAGCGTTCACCGCCGGGCGGCGTCCCTTGCGGGCCGACCACAGGAGTCCTTTGCGGTACGGGCTGTTGGTGAGGAAGTCGATTTCGCGGCGGACACGGTCCGGTGGGGTGTTCGGGGCGCGGGTGAATGCGGCGACTGCGGCGTCGAGGGTGCCGTCGACCGCGAGGACTCGTAGATGGCCAGGCACTGCGTGTTGTAGCCGGTGCCCAGGCCGCCGGTGCGTTCGTCGCCGATCACCAGCCCGCCGTGGTTCAGCCAGCGCAGGTATGTCGGGATGGCCAGGCGTCTGTTGCGCCCGGGCGGTCGCAGGTGGTCCACCGCGTCGTGGGGATGGGCGATGTGCCAGTCCAGGACGCCCTGCGGGTCGTCCTCGTGCAGGCACTCGTCCAACTCCTGCGTCCACCAGCAGTCTTCGCAACGCACGATTGTGCTCGGCGCGCCGAACACCTGGAGCGGGCGATGTGGTCCATCGGTCACATATCGACGCTACCGAGGCCGACTGGGTCTGTCGGACGAATCGGGAAATCCCGTGGGCCGGGACCTGTGGCACGCGTGTGATCGGTGCCGACGGCGTCGATCGGGTGCCGCGCGCCCAACGGCCGGCTTTCACGTACTCGACATCGCGTGAGGGCCCGCCTGGGCACCGCACCGCGCCGCCCCCTCGCCCCCCGGGGGACCACGCTCGCCGAAGGAGGACGGGTGAGGAAACGGCGCCCGGACGAGGACGGCCGTCCGCTTCGGGCGGCGCGGACGGCGGCGGGCCGTGACCTGGTAGGGCACCACATATGCCGACCGCACCTACACCCAGGTCCGCGCGGGCATACTCTCCCGCCTGGCAGGCGACAGAAACGCCGCCCGTCAGCGCAGGCGGGATCGGGTGCTCGCCGAGGCGCAGGCGCGACACGCGCACCTGTGGAACGAGGAATCCGGTGCCTATCTCGTCGGGGAACGCGACGGCCACCCCGTCACCGTCGAACCCGCGCCCCTCGGCCGCTGGCACATCGCCCACCGCGCGGATCCCGATGGCGATACCAGAGCCTGGAGACCGCGATCACCGACGCCACCACGTGGCCCCCGACCCCGCTCGTCTGGAGACGTGAACAGGCGGCTCCCCGGGTGGCTCGATCACGGCGAGGAGGATCGCCTCGACCCGTTGGCCCGCTCGCGCCGTCATCACGGCATCGCTACCTGGGACGGCCCCTTCGCTCTTTTCGGTCCGGCACACCACTGCATCGGGGATGTCCGTGCCGCAAGGGCCGACAACGACGCGCGAATCCCTGTGACACGGGTGGATCGATTCCCGGACATACGGGGTGGCTGCCCGGCCGGCGGGTGCGACGGACGGCGTCGTCTTGGACGACGAGATCTACGACGCGTACCTCGACGAGCGGGTCCGCCTCCGGCTGGACGTATGAGGCCACCGGCGGCCGGCCGGGCCGCGTAGGCGTGGCCGCCGCGTCGACGGGGGAGTTCACAGGGCATGGGTCGTAGAGGTCGGGTTCGTGCGAGTGGTGTCCCTGCGGCGCGGTCGAGGGCGCAGGCGCCGTCGTTCACGCCGGGTGTGATGTTCCGGGAGCGGGTCGAGGTGATCGGTGATCGGGTGTTCCCGGCGATGTACCGGTTCGACTTCGACGGCGAGCCGGTCGAGGTCGACGCCGCGAAATCCCTGTGGGCGCTGGGACACGGACTGATCCCGGCCCGCGGGGAACCCACCATGGCCGCGCTCGTGCTGTTGTACCTGGAGGAGCGGCCGATCCCGCTGCCCGGCGAGGACACCGCACCGACCGACGTCGACCAGGTCCTCGACGCCGCCCGGCGCCTGGTCGCGGTCGGAGCAGTCGGCCACGACGACGAACACGGCGGATACCTCGTCCCCCGCTACCACCTCCCGCGTTCAGGAGATAGCACCGAGGCGCCGCCGGGTCGGCATCGCCCGAGCGGCCCGGGACCCGGCTGGCGCGAGTTCGGGTCCCGGCCTGTCAGGGCGGTCAGCAGTTCAATGATCCGGGCGTTCGCGGCACGCTGCTCGGCGACGAACGCGGTGAGCTCGCTCAGCGTCTCGCCAAGGTCGTCCTGGACGCGGGAGATCTTCTCCAGCAGGTCCGTGCGGGATTGTTCGACGCGCCGGCGCCGGCGGGCGGCCAAGGCCTCCGTGCGGTCCAGGACATCCCGGGTCTCGGCCAAGCGCTCGAGCGCGGCGACGCGCCGCTCGAGCTGGACATCGGCAACGCTCTGGTAGATCGGGGCCCGGTCGTCGTCGGACACGCGGTTCATCCTCCCGAAGTGGTCCGCCCGGTGTGAGGACCACCGGACCCCTCGGACACCGAGCCGACGCATTCGGATCATCCCCCAGCGCACCGACGTCGCGCCAGCGGTCGTAAAATCTGCCGAAACCCGGGAACCCTCAGGTCCGCGCGGACAGAGCATGGTGTGGACCAAGACCAACTCAGGCCCCGAATACGCGCAGGCGACCCGGATGCGTTCGCCGCGCTGTTCGACGCCCACGCCAGGGTCATACACCGGCACGCCGCCCGCGTCACGGGTGATCCTTCCCTCGCCGACGACGTCGTCTCGCTCACCTTCCTGGAGGCCTGGCGGCTGCGTGCCAAGGTCGCCCCCGAAGGCGAAAGCCTGCGCCCATGGCTGTTCGGGATCGCCGTCAACGTTCTGCGCAACAGTGCCCGCGCGGCCCGCCGCTATCAGGCGGCCCTGGCCCGGATCCCGGCCTGCGAGCACGTCCCGGACCTCGCGGACGGGGTGGTCGAACGGTCGGCCGACGCCGAGGAGTTGGCTGCCGCACACCGTGCGTTGGCGCGCCTGCGGCGTCCCGAACGCGAGGTGTTCACCCTCGTCGTCTGGGCGGGACTCGACTACGCCGCGGCCGCCGAAGCCCTGGGCGTACCGATCGGCACACTGCGCTCGCGGCTGTCCCGCGCCCGCCGCAAACTGCGCGACCTGATGGCGCAGGAGAGGCAACCGTCCCCACCGCGCCGGCAGCCGAGAGCCGACCGCCTTCCGGCGGTTCGGCAGGAAAGGGAGAAATCGTCGTGAAATCCGACCACACCGAGCACATCGACCAGGGTCCGCTCCGCGCACCGGTGGTCGCCGACCTGACCGACGAGCGACACCGGCAACTGCGGGCCCATTTCCTGCATCACCTTGCCGAGGTCACGAACCCTGTGGCGAGTCCGCGCCCGAGCGCCCGTCGCCGTTTCGGCTACGTCCTCGCCCCCCTGGTCGCCACGGCCGTGCTCGTCGGCGCGGGCGTGGTCTCCAAAGGGTTCAACCACGATCGGCCGACCACCCCGGTCGCCGCGCCGCCGCTGATCGTGCAGATTCTTCCTGGATCGCGCTCCGAGGCCGCCGCGGTGCTCGAACACCTCGCGGTCGCGGCCGGCCGGGAGGCGACGAAACCGCCGGGTGCCGGTCGATTCGCGTACACGGCGACAAGCGGCTTCACGTACCGGACCGAACATCACGGAAACGGCGTGCAGACCGTCGGCTACCGCGTGCCGGTGGACGAGCAGTCGTGGAGCTCGACCGACGGGTCCACGCCGGATGTCCTGTGGGAGCGCGTCCAACAGACCGAGCACGGCAGGCTCGAGCTGATGAAGAGCACCGTGGAAGCCGCCGGCCCGTCGGTTCCCGGCTACGGCACGTCCAGATACGCGTGGCTCGCGGCGTTGCCCACCGACCCGACCCAGCTGCTGGAAGTGGTCCGTCCGCTCGCGGCGGACGGAGTGCCGTTGTTTCACCACCTGATGAATCTCGTCGTGACCGGTTTCACCCCGCCCGCGCAACGCGCCGCGCTCTACCGGGTGATCGCCGGCCTCGAAGGCGTCTCGGTGGTCGACGACGCGGTCGACGCCAAGGGCCGGCACGGCGTCGCGCTGCTCTTCGACGACCCGGGCAGCGTGTACCGCGTCGAGTGGATCTTCGACGGTGACACCTTCCGCTACCTCGGGATGCGCACCATCCAGACCAGGGACGGCGACGGCATCGTCGCCGGTACGGTGTTGGTCTCGACCACGATCGACCGGCAGGGCCTGGTGGATCGAGTCGGCGACGTCCCGCAAGCAACGTCGGGGCCGCTCACCTGACGCAGCGCCCTCCGACGTTCGGGTGGTGCGGGCTGGGGCGTTACGGGTGTTGGCGAGACGAGTCGTGCTTGCCCGGGCGGCAGTGGTGGACTCGTGGCGTGGGGATGTCGCCGTTCACGAGGAGTCGTGACCGCTCTGTCACCAGCCGGATCCCCTCGGCGCAAGGGCGCGGTTCGACGGCCGGACGGGGATGACCGGGCGTCGAACCGCGCAGCGTCGACCACGGGGGAGCCGCACCACTGGGCGCCTACCCTGGCCACGGATGGCAACGCACATGCGCCTTTGGGTGAACGAAGCGAACACCGTGGATCTCGTGCACGACGGCCTCGTCGTTTCGGATGAAGGGCATGTAGGTCTCCTATGGACAAGATACTTGTCCATGAAGACAAGCAGCTTGACGAGTTGGCTCTGGCCTTCTCCGCAGTTGTGCTGGCACTCTCCGGGCATTTGGTGCAGGAGATTCACGCTCGCGTGTCCCAGCAGGGTTTCGAGGACCTGCGGCCGGCACACGGCTTCGTCTTCGCCCGCATCTCGGTGGGCGACGCCACCACGGCCACCCTGGCCGAGCATCCGGGGGTGACCAAGCAGGCCGCCGCCCAGTTGGTCGAGGAGTTGGTCCGCAAGGGATACGTGGCACGGCATCCGCACCCCCACGATGCCCGCGCCCGGCTTCTGAGACTTACCGAGGCCGGCTGGGCCGCCACACGCGCTGCCGATCAGGCCGCCCGGGCGGCTGTCGCAACATGGCAGGAGACACTGGGCGAGGCGCGCTTCGGTGAACTCGTCGCCGACCTGACCCGGCTCACACCACCGGGACCGATCCGCCCGGCATGGTGACCGCACCCGGTACGCCGCCGGCCAGGACGACATAGCGGACCCGGCCGGTCGCTTCGATGTCGACGAACGGGTCACCGTGAGTTCCGCCGCCCGATCAGTCGACCCGACGGGCCGTCATGCGAAGCGGTGCCGGAAGCGGTGCGCCTTGCGACGGCAGGGCCGGGTCGGTCACCTCGCCATCGGTCGCGCGCGCGGCCTCGGCGGGCGCGGCGGTATCGGAGGCGCGAGCGCCCGTGACGCGAACGGCGCCGGCGTCGACCACGTCTCGGATTCCGGGCGATGCCGGTGTCCGCTCCGGGTCGGGCTCCGGCGATCGCTCGGTTGCGCGCGGGGCCTGGGCGGCGGAGGGTTTGGGGACGGGCGGGCGGCGGCTCGCGGCACAGGGCGTCGCAGGCGATCGTGACAAAGGCGGCGGAGGCGTCGCGGCGGGCACCCTCAGCCCGTAGGCGGTATCGCGACTGTCGTGCACGCCGCGTCCGGTTGCCGCGGCGACGCCGATGAGCGCGACCACTGCGAGGAGACCGAGCGTCATCCACATGAGACGGCCCACGGACCTGACGCGGTGCTTCGCGTGTGAGTGGGCGAGCCCGGATTCACGGCGACTGCCTTGAAGAATGTGTAGTGGAAGGTGCCGCCGGGTTCCGTCGTGCGATACAGGTCGGCTATTCCGCGGTCCCATTCGGTTCGGGTCGTGAGACCGGCCGTCAGGGCGTTGTCGCGGACGGCCTCGACCATGGCGATGAAGGTGTTGCGCGTGAATCCTTCGACCAACCCGGGCCGGGCCCGGTCGGCGTAGACCGTGCACGGGCGGACCGCGACATCGGCGAACCCGACCGCGGACAGCAGCGGCTCCAGTCGCCGGCCGATCAGCGCGTTTCCGCCGGCCGCGGACTGGAGTTGGATCTGGCGGTCGATCGCAGCGCGGGCATAGGCACTGTCGGGGTGGAAGAACGCCGACCCGTGGTCGCCTTCGATCACGGTGACGGTGCCGCCTGGCCGCAGTACGCGCCGCAATTCCTCCAACGCGCCCTCGGGGTCCTTCAGGTGCTCCAGGACGAAGCACACGAACACGTGGTCGAACATCCCGTCGGAGAAGGGCAGTTCGTACAGATCGGCGCACCGCCACTGCACTCGGGCCTCGGGCACGTTGGCCGCCACGTGGGCGCGGGCCTGCGCGAGCGAGTCCTCGGAGACGTCCACCGCGGTGATTTGCGCCCGGGGGCTGCCCGAAGCCAGGCGCGCCGTCTGCGCTCCCACCCCACAACCGGCCTCGAGGACGCGGCTGCCGGCCGGATAGGTCGTGCCGGCGTGCAGCAGGGCCGCCAGGGCGTCCGCCTGGTCGTTCAGTCGGCGGGCCTCGACCGGCGAGTATCCGTGCACGTAGCCGCCCTCCGCCACAGCTCGCCTCCGCATGCCATGCGCCTGCGTGGCGAGATCGTGTGATGAGGGCTGTTCGTCGACGGCGGGAGGGGCGGTGGCCGGATCGATGTTCATGACTTCACCCTCGCGTTACATTGGTCCGATGAACAGGTCCAATGGCGATGCTGTCGACCGGTCCATAATGTTGGGGTCGGACTTCCTTCAGTTGAACGTCGGCGACGCGCCGATAGGCGGGCTGGCCGACTGGCTGGCGCGGCGACTGCGGCTCGCGATCTCGGACGGCCGGCTGCCGGTGGGAAGCAGGTTGCCGGCCACGCGGGTCCTGGCGGGCGAACTCGGCGTCTCTCGTGGCGTCGTCACCGAGGCATACCGCCGGCTGATCGACGACGGACACGTCGCCGGGCGCGGGCGGGGCGGAACGGTCGTCGTGGCCGCTCCCGTGTCCGCGCCGGCGGCACGGGGCCCGCAGGAGACCGTCGACCCGCCGTCGATGAGCGCACTGTTCGTCGCCGCTCCCGGCGCGGACATCTACGACGCGTTGCGGGCGGCACCGTCTCGCGTCGACCTGTCGCCCGGCATGCCCGACCTGGCAGCGTTTCCGCGAACGGCGTGGTTGCGCGCCGAACGCACCGTGGTCGGCGGCCTCGCGCCGTCCGACTTCGGATACGGGGATCCTCGCGGCACACCGGCGTTGCGGCACGCCGTCGCGAACTGGCTGGCCCGCAACCGCGGGATCCTGGTGGACCCGGGCGAGGTGATCATCGTCGCCGGAACCGCTCAGGCGTTCGGCCTGCTGGCCCAGGTGCTTCGTGACGACGGGATCCACGAGGTCGCCGTCGAGGATCCCGGGTCACTCGGGGCCCGCCAGCACCTTAACCACTGGCGACTGGAGGCTCCGCCGATCCCGGTCGACGCCGACGGAATCCGGGTCGAAGCGCTGCGCGCCCAAGGCGCCGCGGCCGTGCTCCTGACACCCGCCCATCAGTTTCCGACCGGCGTGGTGCTCGGCGGCGAGAGGCGCCGCGACCTGATGCGCTGGGCCGGCACGGAGGGCGGGCTGATCATCGAGGACGACTACGACGCCGAACACCGCTACGACCGGCCTCCCGTTCCCGCCCTGCGGTCGATGCTCGCGGAGCACGTCTGCTACGCGGGCAGCGTGTCCAAGCTCCTCGCCCCCGCCCTCCGGGTGGGATGGCTGCTCGCACCGCCCAAGTACCGGGACGCTCTCGTGGACGCCAAACGGTTCGCCGACCTCGGCAACGCCGTACTGCCCCAACTGGTCCTGGCCGAACTGATGGAGTCGGGCCACATGGAACGCCAGTTGCGATTCCTCCGCAGCCGCCACCGCCGCCGCCGGGACGCCATGATCGACGCGATCGAAACCCACATGCCGGGCGCGGTCGTCCACGGCGCGGCGGCCGGTCTGCACCTGATGATCACCTTCGCGAGCGAGTTCGCCGACGTCGACCTCGCCGCCGCGTCACTCGCGCGCGGCGTCAAAGTGCAACCGCTGTCCTGGCACAGCCAACGGCCCACCCGACCGGGCCTGGTCCTCGGCTACGCCGCGCGCACGCCCACCGAGATCGCCGAGGGCATCGCGACCATCGGCGATGCCCTGCGACGCCTGTCCTGACCACGAGATCCAACCGGCAACACACCCCTTGCCAGAGGAGCTGAGCGCGAGCCGGCCGGTGGAGGGCGCCCCGTCGGAACTCACGCGGGTACGGGAGACGCTCAACGCCGCCAGGGAGTGGGGCGGCCCAGGCAGCCACTGTCACGGTCCCCGCGATGTTCCAGCGCGGCAGCGGGCGGCAGCCACAGCGGGCGCGAAGCCGACCCCCGTTGTCCGCAAGCCCGGCTCTGTCCGGACCCAGCTGCCCGGCCCGCGCGTACCGGCGCGGAGTCGGTCGCTCACGCACGTCTTGAGTACGCTCGGGCCTCCACGGCCCGGCAGGCCCTGGAGTCCCGGCTCGACTCCTCCGGCCGAGGCGGGCGTGGCCCGGGTTTTGTCCGAGGAGATTTCCACCCGCGCCGGCGGGCGGCCCGAGTTGGACGAGGCCGTCAAGTTCGCCGAACTGCGGGCCCCCGGCGTCCGGGTCATCCTCGTCGTCCACGAGCGTAGGCGGCCACCGGATACGGATGGGGAGCGACGTGACAGGGTTGCCGGGTCGCGGCGACCGAGGCCGACCTCGTCGACGTGGGGCTGGATCGTCCGCAGGTTTGCCCGTCGGCCTCATTCGGCACTCAACCGGCGTCCGCACTCTGTCGAGCGGCGGGCGTGCGGCAGCGGCGTACGAAGTACGCGTACGTCAGCGCCCGGAGCAGGGCCCGCAGATCATGCCCGGCGCGATGCAGACTCTGGCCAGGATCATCCAGCCGGAGCCGTCGTAGCCGACTTCCTCCGGGTCGTCCACTCCCGTCCAGGCGAGAAAGACGGGTGTCCGGAAGACGATCGCGCCCAGTGGGCCACGGTCGCGGAATGATCGCCGCCATCGGTCGAATGCGTCTGCCGCCGATGCCGAGGAGCCACACGGGTGCGACCTCCCCCCAACCTCCAACGAAACCGAAGGACAGCAATGCCAGGCACTCGGTGAGCACGCTGAGCCGGGAGCGCTTCCAGCGAGTCCTTCGGGGCAGGTTCTCCACCGGGAGACAATGGTTCTCGTGCGACACCATCTCGAACCTCGGGAGCCCACCTGGGAGGCCGCCACCATGGCGGTGCCTTGGCTGGCAATGCTGCCCGCGGACATGCAAACCAGGCTCGACCTGACCGAGTGGGTCATCCCATCGGGAGAGGTTGCCCGGGTACGGACCCGAGTCGAACTGGCCTTGAAGGCGCACGTCATGACGTACCGGCGAGAGCCCTCCGCGCCCGCGCCGGGTCGCGTCCAACTGTGCCAGGTGCTGGCGTGCGCGGAACTCGATCCGCGCGCAATCGCCGTGTTGCGAAGAGCCGAGGAGGCCGTCGCCGCAGCGGGAGTGGTGCTGTGCGCGTACGCGACTCCACTGCGCCTGCGCACCCTGTGACCCACTCGACGGCAGCTCGCCCGAGACCGCACAGCACCTTCTGTGGGCGGACCTACCGCAGATGGATCACGGAGACCAGATTTTTTCGTCGGCGGCCGAGAACGGGCACCGGTGACGGCCGGTGGAGGCGCTTTGTCATGCCGGCCGAGCGGGGATCGACCCGACAAGCAAGGGCGTCCTAGGAATGCCTGGTCCGGGTTCGTCCCGTTTCTCGACTTCGACACCGAGATCCACACGATCGTCTGCACCACCAACGCGATCGAGTCCGTGCACGCCGCATCCGACGCGCGGTCAAAGCCCGAGGACACTTCCCGACCGAGCAGACTCCGCCGGCGAATTTGCCGTATCTGCTCGTGAGCGTGCGCGACCGGGAAGCGTTCGAAGTCGATAACTCTGCACCTTCAGGCGTTCCGCCGGCCGATCGTGCGGCTGGGTGCCGCCGGCGGCGAGCGGATTCGGGTTGGTCGGGAGCGGGTCGGGAAGCCGCCTGTTCGTCGTGGTCGCGGAGCACGCACATGACGGTGGCGCGGGACGGATGGTGGCCTTCTTCGCGCCGCGGGTGACGACGAGCTTCTCGACGATGTCGCGCAGGCTCGTGTCTTGGTCGCGCAGGTGGAGGACCATGGTGAGCATGCCGTCGTCGGCGACGTTGGCATCGCCGATGGTCTTGCCGCGTTCGCGGGCGGACTCGGGGTCGAGAACGAGGTCCTGCTGCCGGGAGCGACGTACTGGAGCGGTTGATCGCCACGATCCGCGAACGCACACACCGCCGCACCTGGCGCCTGCTCGCCGCCGCCCCGTCCGCCGATCAACGCGCCGCGCTGGACGCGCTGCCGCAGGTCGAACCCCGTCGCCGGACCTCGAAACCGGACCGACTGCGCCATCGCCGCGCGACATCTCCGGCCCCGGTGTGGGCCGGGCGCTCGACCGCTACCTCGAACTCGACGCCCTCGGCACCACCGGCTGGAACCTCCGCCGAGCAGGCACCCGAGCAATACCGCACCGAAGTCTTCGCCTGGCTCAACACCGTCACGGCGGATACTTCGGACCCGAAACGATCCGCTCCTTCCTCCGTGCCGAACGACACGACGCTCGATACCTGCACCCGGACTCAGGACGACGGTCGGCTCAGGCAACACCGACCGGGTCAGTCGTTCGCGTCTTCCTCCTCGCCCTCGTCATCCTCCGGGTCGAGGTCTTCTTCCTCCTCGTCCTCCTCGATGTCCAGGAGGTGGCTGCGGAGGTCGTCGGCGCGTGAGTTTTCGTTGGCCCACCACGGGGTCGGTTCGGGTTCGCCCGTGGGGTCCACGAGCAGTGAGGAGTCGATCGCGGTCATCCAGGGGTAGGCCGTGGCCGTATCGACCGGGGTCTCCCAGTCGTCCGGGTCGAAGTCCATTTCCTCCGTGTCGCGGATCCTGGGGACGGGGACCGGCAGTTGTCGATGCCTGATCATCCAGGTGTTGCGGAAGAAGTCGAAGCGCAGGTGGAAGCAGTCGTCCGTCTCGGCATAGAGAATCGGCGGGACGAGGAAGTGGGCCGCATCGACGGTGGCCATCACGTCGAGGTAATTGGCCGGGATGCCGCCCGAGTTCCAGCAAGCCGCGAAGTTCACCGGGGTCAGCGAATCCTTGCCGAGCACATGGATGCGATTGTCCCGGACCACGAACTTGTCCGGATCGAGTACCACGTCCTGGCCGAGCATCAGGATCGGCGCGGGCATGATGTGCGCCTTGGCGAAGTCCTGTGCGACCTCCTGGAGTTCGATGACCTCGTCGAAACGCGTGGCGTCGAATTGGTCGTAATCGTGGAACGGACAGCAGACGCCGTTCGGCTCCTCCGATTCGGGAAAGAGCAGGGACTTGTCGAAGGACGCGACCGCATCCGCAGCCTGTTCACCTTCGAACACGTTTGTGGCTGCGCCCTGTTGCCCGGCAAGGAAGCCGGGGATCCAGTCAGCGCCCTCGGCCTCGATCACGACCGACTCGCAGATGTCGCGAAACGCCGTCTCGCCGAGCTTGCAGTTGAAGTAGTCCAGCAGGGTGATCGCGGCGCACGCGGCGAGCGACAGTCCCTCGCGCCGTCCGAACCAGAAGTCGTAGCCGTTCGCGACGAAGTCCACCCCACGAAATCGCTTGTGGACGAACGGCTCGCGCCGCGCGTCGTCGCCGTACGGAATGTTCCAGTGTGCAGCGGCAACGCGGTTGTAGTAGGCATCGGCGTATCGGGCGAGTTCCGGGGCGAAGACGCTTTCACCGGTCAGGTAACACGCCTTGCCGAACAACGCGCCGATCCTCGGATCGTGGACGATATCGGCCTCGGCCTGGTGGTGGATCAGTTCGGTGCGCAGGAACACCTTGCGACCGTCCCGGTAGGGCGCGCCCTCGTGTTCGTACCGTTGGTCGAAGACGACGCAGTCGAAGGCCCCGATGTCGGTGAGTGCGACGCCCCCGGTCAGGTCGAGTGCGGGCTCGCCCGAGCCACCGGTGAGGTAGAGCAGCACCGTGTACCGGGAAACGTGCCCGCGCGCCGCGTCGTGGTAGGGCGTGTCCCGATGCCGGTGGAAGTTGGCGTCGCCCGGTTCGAAGCGGTTGCACCGGAACACCGGGTTGACATGCGAGAAGCCGTCGAGCACCGCCTCGGGCAGCGCCCGGGACACCGCCTCGGTGAGTGCATCGGCCAGCAGCGCCGAGTGGAAGATGAAGCGTTCGCCGCCACGGAGGCCACCGTTGAGCGGCGGGACGTAGAGGTTCAGCTCGTCCAGGTCCTCGATGCGGGCACGAGCGGCGTCCGGCAACCGCAACCGTGCCGAGTAGGCGTCTCGCGCGAGTTCCACCGGCTTGTCGAGCGTGAACTCCAGCGCCACACCCTCGAAGAGTCGGTCCAAGGGCACGATGTTCTCGAAGGTCCGCAACGACAGCTCGCGCGGGTCCACGAACACGGCCGCCAGATGCGGCGCTTGCGTACTCGGCCGGGCGAACCACTCCCGCACCGCCGCGTCGATGTGCTCCGCGTCAACGAAGCGCACCGCCTTGAAGCGTGCCGTCGGATGCCAGGAGACCGCCAGTCCGTCGACGACGGTGGCGGCGCCGGTGTCGATCGCGTCGACCTCGGCGCGGTAGCGGGCCACCTCGTCTTCGTCGGCCGAACCGGTCGACAACGCGAAGAAGCGATCACGGAGTTCGCCGGGTTCGATGCCAGTCATACGCTCCTCCAGAAACTGCGCAGTGCGCTCGGAAGCCCGGCGGCGGAAGCCAGCGTTTCCACACCAGCGTCGGAGACGTCCCGGCGGTGCGCGAGCAGTCGCCGCAGCGACCCGGCAAACGGCGCCTCGACCAAGGCCCGAGCACCATCCGCGCCGATGCGGTTGTATCGGAGGTCGAGTTCCCCAAGCCGCTCGAAGCGGGCCAGTTCACGCACACCCTCGCCGGTAAGTCGATTGTGTTGCAGGTGCAGCCGTCGGACATGGGCAAAAGTCGCGGAGGTGGCCAGGGCTTTCATGCCGTCGTCGCCGATACCGCAGTAGCGCAGATCGAGCGTTTCAACCCGCGCGGTGGAGGTCGCGGCGGCGAGGTGTCGAGCACCGGGGTCGGCGAAGCGGAAGTGCGAAAGGTCCAGTTCGCGGATTCCGCCGAGATCGAGATCCGCGAGGGCATCGGCCTCGTGGGGCGGCGGCGGGAGTGGCACGTCGTACTCGTCGAAGTCGGGCTCGTCGCTCCAGTATTCGTCGTCCGCCTCCTCGGCGGCGCTGCCCGGTCGGATCCGCAACCTGCTCACAAAGCGCCCCGCCAGGGCCTCGGCGATCCGCGCGGGCGCCTCCGGTTCCCACGCCACGGACACCTTCGTGGCGAAGCCGTGCACCCGCGCCACGGCCTCTACGCCGTCCGGCAGTTCAGCATCCCAGCGCTCCCGATGTTCCTGCGTCAGGAACTCGATCTCACCCCGGAGCACCCGCCGCTTGTCGTCCCGCACCTCATGCGCGAGACGCAGATCCAACTCGATCAGCATGCCCCGGGCATCGCCCCGCTCTCGCAACACCTCACCGTAGGCACGCCACGCGGCGACATCTCCCGGATCCTCACGCAGTATTCGCTCCAACGACGCAACTCCCATGCCGGACACAGTAGAAGCAGCCTCCGACACATCGGACGGCACGTCGCCGCGAACCATCCGTCCACGGCGGCGATGGCTTCGTCCACCCGGCTGTCCCGCGGCCGTCCGATCGGCTGTCCGGCCGGTTGCCCGGCCGACTGCCATCCCCCTGCTCCTGCCGCCCCAGTGCCTGTGGCGGCTGCCGTTCGCCTTCGGTTTCGACATGGGCATGGAGGACCAGGGATCCCTGCCGCCGTTGTGGCTGTCGATCCCCTATGTCTTCGGGCTCAGCGTGATCACCGAGTGCCTGGCACTGCTGTCCTTCGGCCTCGTTCGAGGCTGGGGGGAGGTCGCACCCGCGTGGCTCCCCGTCATCGGCGGCAAGCGCATTCGACCGAGGACGGCGATCATTCCCGCGACCCTGGGCGCACTGGCCGCGATCGCCTTCTGGACGCCCTCCCTTCTCGCCTGGACGGGAGTGGGCGACTTGGAGGAAGTCGGCTATGACAGCACCGGCTGGATGATCCTGGCCAGAGTCTGCATCGCGCCGGGCATGATCTGCGGGCCCCTGCTGCTGTCGCTCACGTACGCGTACTACGTACGCCGCTGCCGCACGCCCGCCGCCGGACAGGACGCCGACGCCGGTTGAGTGCCCGAAGGGGGCCTGCGGCCAGACCTGCGGACGATCCAACCGCATCCCGGCGGGGTCGGCCGCCCCGGGCCGCCCGGATCGTGATGTGCACGTCGCTGCTTCGGCGACGAAGACTCCACCGCGCCTCTGCCGGTTCGAGCTCGAACGAGAAACGCTGGACGTCATGGGGCCGCCGGCCCGCCTTCGCGGCTTCCTCCGGCTACTTGTCCGTCTCCGAGCCTGCGAGAGCGGCTGGACGAGTGCGCCAGTTGTCGAAGTGCTCTCGCTTCGCGTGGGGCGGGCCCTGGCCGCGACTTGTCAGGGAGGCAACCCGGGCCCGCGACCACACGCTGTCGACGGCACCGCTGCGGTCTCCTCGGACACCCGGCATGGACGGCCGAAGCGACTGGGTCTCTGCGTACTCAGGGGGGTCGTACCCGATGGCATGCATCCGCTGAGCCGGTCGATGTCGGTGTCGACAGCGGTGAGGACGTGTCGGACGTAGATCTTTGCGATGCGACGGTACGGGCAGTTGCGCACCGGTCGCGGTCGAGCGGCTACTGCCGGCTGCGGTAGGCGGCCGTCTTGGCGCGGGCCGTGCACGCCGGGCCGCAATAGCGGCGCGAGCCGTTGCGGGTCAGGTCGATGTAGACCCCCTCGCATCGACGCGCCTCGCACATGCCCAAGCGGTTCGAACCGTAGCCGTCGACGACGAGCGCGAGCGCGGTGGCGAACTCGCCGCCCAGTGCCTCCACAGCCGTCTCACCCGAGCCGTGGAAATGCAGGTGGAACGGCTGGTCCTCGTCCTCGACCAGATAGGGCCGCGCGGCGTAGCGGCTCATCATGGCGTTGATCCGCGCCGCCGTCTCTGCCGGGGTCGGCGCGGTCAAGGCGTCGCGCAACGCGACGGCCAGCGTGGTCAGTCGCGTCGCCGCATCGGGAACGTCGCGCAGCGCGGCCGCAATGCGCTCGCCCGCAGCGGCAGAGAACGCGGTGACGAGTTCGTCCCCCTGTGCCGGCCGTGCCGGGCTTCCGCCGCGCCATGTGGGTGTCACGAGGTTGGCAAGTTCGGCGATCAACGGCGCCTGCGCCGTCACGTTACAGGCTATCTCCACTTGACGAGTAACTTCCTCTCGCTTCGTAATAGGCGTAATCACTTTTGAGGGTAACGGAGATTACCGTGATCGCGCCGTACCGACGACTCCTGACCCATCCCGGGGTACCCCGACTGATAGCCACAGACCTGTGCGTCAAGATCGGCCCGCCCGTCCTGGGCGTCGCCCTACTCCTGGTCGCCCTGGAGCACCTCGGCTCATACACCGCGGCCGGACTCGCCCTGACGGCCCACGCACTCGCACTGGCCCTGTGCGCTCCGATCGGCGGACGATTGGCCGACCGCTTCGGCGCCCGCCGTGTCCTGGTGGGCTATCTGGCCGCTCACACCGGCGCCTACGCACTCCTGCTGGCCGTCCTTGCCCTGGACGCGCCCGCGCCCGCGCTGATCGGTGCGGCGTCGCTGTTGGGCTTGACCAACCCGCCGGCCGGGCCGGTGATCCGGGACGCGTGGCCGCGCCTGGTCCCCGCCGCCTCGCTGCCCGCCGCCTACGCCCTGGACAGCGCCGTCAACGAACTGATGTTCATCGTCGGCCCCGCGCTGGTGAGCGCGCTCCTGCCGGTGATGTCGGCCCGAACCGTGGTATTGGTGGCCGCAGTCACGGTGTTGTCGGGCGTGGCCCTGCTGATCCTCTCCTCACCGATGCCACTCGCGTCGGCAACGACCGAACGGCCGGCGGACCCGGGCAGCCGGCGCGCCCGACTCATCGGTCCGCTTGTCCATCGGCCCACTCTGGTCCTGCTCGTACTGGCCGCGTTCGCCACGTTCGGCTTCGGCTGCCTGCGCATCGCCACTGCCGCCGACGCCACCGCTTTCGGCTCCGGCGAGTCGGCCGGGCTGCTCATGGCGCTGTTGTCGGCCGGCACCTTGGCCGGCGCGCTCGGCTACGGCGCCCGCGCGGGTTCGCCGCACGGGCGGCTCGCACTCGTGGTGTTGTGCCTCCTCGACGCCGCCGCGTTGTTCACGGGGATCTTCGCCCCGGGTCTCACCGTCCTCGCCATGACGGTCACCGCGTCCGGACTGTTGAGCGGCCCCCGCGACATCCTGGTGCCCATCCTGCTCGCCGAGCAGGCACCCGAGCGATACCGCACCGAGGTCTTCGCCTGGCTCAACACCTTCACGTGGGCGGGGTACGGCCTGGGTACCGCGGTCGCCGGCGCCGCGACCGATCCGAACGACAACGGAGCAGCGGCCTTCACGATCGCCACGGCCGTGGCCCTGCTGAGCGCGGTCGTCGCCGCCACGCTGCATCACCCGGCGTCGCGTCCCGGATAGCGCAAAGCCTGCTCTCGGGGCGGCCCTTTCCCGAACCGATGCAGCCCGCGTCGATCCGAATCGGCCGCTGGGATCGCAGTGTTCTGGGCGTGCAGTGGCGCCATGTCGCCGGGTCCCGGTCGACTCCGTCGAGCCGCCGGCCGCACGCCCCCGAATCCTCCGCCACCCAGGCCCCGGACGCGACCGACCGATCACCGGACCCCGACACGGAACGGACACCGGCACACGGCTCGGCTCGCGTCACGGGCGTTGGCGACCCCCCAGGCCACCGCGCCCGGCGAGGCCGAGGCCGATGGCGAAACGACCACCCCTGCTTGACCGTCGCAACGCGCACCGCTCCCGGCCGTCGGCCCTCGCCCGGTGGCCATTCGGCGTCCTGTTTGCAGCAGTCCGCGCACTCCGCGGAGCTGAGGAGACCATCCGGTCCATGTGGGTCGGCCTGCGCGACCTCCAGCAGCAAACCGTGATCTCGAGTCCGCTTTCCAACGCGAAGGCGGCGAGGTGCTTCTTCCATGTCCAACGGCGGGGGTCGTTGGAACCACCGCAGTCGGCGGTTATCAGCACAGGCGGGCGTCGAGGTACGAGCCCCGGTGCGGGGTCGATGGCGGCCCGCACCGGGGCTCGTAGTGGGGAGTCCCCTCGGAATCGGGCCGATCCCCCGTTTTGCGCACCGGGCGATCCGGCCGGGGGGTTCCATGTGGTCATGAAGCGTCATGGGTGGGGTGAACCGGGCACCGGTGGGTGTGGGCCGGCGGGGTCGGTGCAGCGGCGGCGGTGGTCGCGTTGTGGGGGCGGCGGTGCTGTACGCGGGTGCCGATGTCGCGTCCGGGGTGGGGCCGGCTGGACGCCGCGACGCGTGCGCAGGCCGAGGGACAGTTCCGGTTGGCGGCGATCCAGGGGTTGGCCGCCCTGGGGTGTGGGTGCCGGAAACCCCATCCGCGCTGGTCAGGCGGCATGTCGGTATTCATGGATGGTGCCGCCGAGTCGGTCCTGTCTGCGGATGCGCAACCGCTGGAGTTCGTCGGGGTCGGTGATCGGCTCGGGCAGCGCACGAAGCGGTGCCGCCTGCTGGAGCGTTCGGTGCGGCCTGTGCGCGGTGTAATGCCGTTCGAACTCGCGCAGGGCACGGAGCAGGTGACGCTGATTCCGGATCAGTGTGCGGTCGAGGAGTTCGTGGCGGCAGGTGCGGTCCCAGCTGTCGGCGTACTGAGGAATGTGCTCAGCCAAGTACAGCCGAACGTGCCCAGTTGTCAGGCGACGTCGGTTTCGCGCTAGATGGCCTTGAGCCGGTTCTTCGGTCGATAGCTGGGACCGTTGATCGCGACGACGTCGCAATGGTGCAGGAGCCGGTCGAGGATGGCAGTGGCGAGGACCTCGTCGCCGAACACCTGTCCCCATTCAACTGGGGCCGGCACTTGTTCCTTTTCGGGAATCGCCGCCGCCACCGGCCCGTATCCAACTCCCGCGGTCCTCGATGGTCTTCGTGGTAATACTCGAAATCTCCAGGTGCCGCCTTGACAGGTCAGGTGCGAGAAAGGTGTGCCGGTGACGTCCCAGGTGCGGGTGATCCGAGGCGGCGGCGTCCGCTGGACGCATCGAGCTCGCCGGCGTGGTCCGGCGTCAGCGCTCCCGGTGATCCGCGGTACCCGGTCGGTCGCGCAGCATGTGGGCCAGGAGTTGGGTACGTGAACGCAGCCCCGTCTTGTCGAAGACGTGCTGAAGGTGACTCTTGACCGTCGGCACGCTGATCGACAGCGCCCGGCCGATCTCCGCGTTCGTGACGCCTTCCCGCACCAGGGCGACGACCTCGAACTCCCGCTCGGTCAGCTCCCACTCCGACACCGGGGCCGCGTCGACCGTCGGCCGCTGCCACGCACCGAAGGCGTATTCGAGATAGGGGTGGGCCTTGCGCAGAAACCGCAGCTCGCCCGGGGTGAAGTCGCCCTCGCGCGCGTCCCGCAACAACGAAACACCGCCGACCAGCTCCCCGCCGTGGCGCAGGTACAGCTCGGCCTCGAACCGGATCCCCAGGGGACGCATGAAGCGCCGGTAGTACTCCGACGCGTCGAACCGCTCCCCCAGGTCGTACAGCGTGGCCAGCGGCGTGTCCAAGGCGGCGAACTGCCGTGGGTGGAACGGATCGAGCCGATGGAAGAAGCTCAGGTAGGTGGTGTTCCGCACGGGTGAAATCGCCCGGAAGACATGGCCGACCGCGTTCAGCTCCGGGTCGACGGAGTAGAACACCATGCCGGTCGACGAGACGGACTCGGCCAGGAAGTCCATCGTCTGCACCTTGAACTCGGCAACGCTCTGCGGGCCGATCGTGGATCGCGTGCTGCTGGGATGCATGGGGCTCGCCGCCACCTCGGGAGGGGAAACCGACGGTAACCGCGGCTCGCCCGAGGGGTCAAGGTCGGGTATCAACCGTTGGATCGATGTGTCCGCCCGGTCCCCCGCCTAGCCTCACCGGATGACCGGATCCGCCGGTCGGACCGGAGGCAGCGGATGACCAGAACATTCATCACCGGTGGAAACGTATTGACGCTCGATCCGTCCGCGCCCGACGCCGAATCGCTGGTGGTGGAAGCCGGGCGGGTGCTCGCCACGGGCAGTGCCCGCGACATGGCGGGCCTCGCAGGCTCGGGAGCGCAAACGATCGACGTCGCCGGGGCGACCGTGATGCCCGGCCTGATCGACACGCATCCGCACGTCCTGCACTTCGGCGCCCTGGCCGCGGGCCTGGTCGACCTGACCGACGCGGTCGACCACGCCGACATCGTGGCGCGGATCCGGGCGCAGGCGGCACGGACGCCCCCGGGCGAGTGGATCATGTGCACACCGGTCGGGGAGCCGCACTACTTCGTCCGGCGCTCGTCCGCCGATCTCGCCGAGCGGCGCCTGCCGAACCGCCACACGCTGGACACCGCGACCGGCGACCACCCGGTGATGATCCAGGCGTGGGCGCCGCGGATGCCGAACGTGGTGGCGTTCAACAGCGCGGGCCTGCGCGCCGTCGGCCTGACCGCGTTCCTTCCGGAACGCGTCTGCGACGTCGAGATCGACAAGGACGAGAGGGGCGAACTCACCGGCATCCTTCGCGGGCCGGTCACCAACTACTACACCTACGACCCGTTCTGGTCCCAGATCCTGATGCGGCTGCCCGCACTGGATCCCGACCGCGTCGTCGGGGGCACGCTCGAGGAGATGGCCCGCTTCACCGCGCGCGGGGTGACCACGGTGTACGAGGGTCACGCCATGGAACCCGAGCACATCGACGTCTACCGGCACCTGCGAGCCCAGGGGTTGCTCACCTTCCGCGTTCTGGCCGCGCCGGACGTCGAATCGGTCATCTTCGCCCCGTTCGACCCGCTGACACCGACCGACTTCCTGGCCCGCCTGGACCGCCTGACCGCGCAACCACCGGACCTCGACGACGAATTGCTGCGCATCGACGGCATCACCATGAGTCCGGGCGGACCCTGTTTCTCGGGCTACTTCGCGACCCACGAGCCGTACGCCGACCCGTTCGGGCGCCCCACCCGAGGAGTGCGGTTCCTGTCCGTCGAGAAGGAGGAACTCTTCGTCCGGTTCTGCGCCGAGCGCGGCATCCGCGCCAACATGTGCCTGGGCGCCTTCCGCGAGCACGACGACTTCCTCGAGATCGCCGAACGCGTGGTCCGCGAACACGACTTCCGCGATCGGCGCTGGATCCTGCAACACGCGATCACCATCACCCCGACCAGGTCCGCCGCTACCGCGACCTCGGATTCCAGGTCACCACGTCGGCGGGCTTCGCGTGGGGCAAAGGCAAGATGTACGGCGAGCGGATGGGCGAGCAGGTCTGGCGCGACCTCGTTCCGCTCAACCGACTGCTCGACGCGGGCCTGGATCTCGGCGGCGGCACCGACTGGGGGCCCAAGAACCCGTGGGAGCAGATCGAGCTCGCCCAGACGCACCGGTTCGCCGGCTGCGACCACCGCAACGCCGGTCCCGACCAGGTGCTCACCCGCGGCCAGGCACTGCAGATGTGGACGACGGGCGCGGCCCGGGTCCTGGGGTGGCAGGGCATCGGAGCCCTGGTGCCCGGCCATCACGCGGACATCGCGATCGTCGACCGCGACCCCTCGCGCTGCGCCGTCGAGGACCTCGCGGGCACGAAGGTGCTCCGCACCCTGCTGGGCGGACGCACCGTGTACGACAGCGGCGACCTCAAGGACGGCGGCGCCGTCGACGCACCCGAGACGGAGAACGGCCGATGAGCGAACACGAGCGGGTCCTCACGCGCCTGGACGACCTGCGCGAGGAGTTGTTGGACACCCTGGTCGCGGCCATCCGCATCCCGAGCATCACTCCGACCTTCCCCGGCGAGGTCTACGACGACGTGGTCGGGGCCGAGGGCGAGGTCTCCCGCCTGCTGGCGGGCGTCTACGCCGATGCCGGCGCCGAGGTCGACGTGTTCGCGGTCGACCCCGGACGCGACAACGCGGTCGGGGTGATCCGCGGTACCGGCGGCGGCCGTTCGCTGATCTTCAACGGTCACGTCGACGTGGTTCCGCCCGGCGACCCGACGGCGTGGCGCTCGGGCGACCCGTTCGACGCGGTCGTCGAGGACGGCTGGATTCGCGGCCGCGGATCCGTGGACATGAAGAGCGGCCTGGTCGCCCAGGCGTTCGCGGCGCGCGCGCTGCGCGAGTGCGGGGTGCGGCTGCGTGGCGACCTCATCCTCCAGGCCGTGGTCGGCGAGGAGAACCTCGAACACCGCCTGGGTACCTCCGCGGTACTCGCCCGCGGCTACACCGCCGACGCGGCGATCGTGGCCGAACCCACCGGTTCCACCCGGCCGATGTCGGTCATGGCCGCGACACCCGGCGTCCTGGTGATGCGCATCGACGTCGCCGGCAAGAGCGCCCACTCGTGCCTGCGCGGGCGGATGCTGCGCGGACCGGGCACGAAGGAGCCGATCGCGGCCAGCGCCATCGACCGGGGCTTCGTGATCTATCAGGCCCTGCGGCGACTGGAGAGCGACTGGGCCATCACCAAATACGATCCGCTCTTCGAGCCCGGGCAGTTCACCATCGCCCCCGGATCCGTCGACGGCGGCGCCCGACACTCCCGCAGTGGGGCCTTCATCCCCGACCACATGAGCATGGTCTACGCGGTGTTCCATCCGCCGGCCGAGGACCAGGACGCGATCCGCACCGAGATCGAGGAGCACGTCGCGCACATCGCCGCCACCGACCCCTGGCTGCGTGCACACCCGCCGGTGATCACCTGGGAGCTGTGCTATCCGGGCTCGCGGGTGGATCCGACCCATCCGCTGTGCACGGTGGTGTCGGGTGCCCGCGAACGGGCGGGAGCCGGCGGTCGCTACGCCGGCAGGCCGGCCGTCGAGGCGTTCCCCTCGGCGGCCGACTCCACCTGGCTCTGCGCCGCGGGCATCCCGGCGGTCGGCCTGGGTCCGGGTGCCCTCGCCCTGGCGCACGCCTACGACGAACGCTGCGCCGTGGACGAGATCGTGTGCGCGGCCCGGACCTACGCGCTGGCGGCGATCGACTGGTGCGGCGCATGAGCGACACCGCACCGATCGCGCCCTACATGGCTGTCGGATTGTCGACCATCGTGCACGGCATCGGGGCGCGCCGGCACATCGCCCGCAACCTCGACACGATCGAGGACGCCGTGCACGCCGCAGTCTCGACCATCGGGATCAACCTGCCGGTGAAGCTGATCGCGCTCGCCGAGGGCGCGCTCACCGGCTTCACCGACGAGATCTTCGACCTTCCGCACGTCCCGGCCGCCCGCGACCTGTTCATCGACATTCCCGGCCCCGAGACCGACCGCCTGGCCGCGCTTGCGCGACACTACGGGACCTACCTTGTCGTCCAGTGCAAGGCGCGCTGGCCCGAGGTCGTCCCCGATCGGTACTTCAACGTGCTGTTCGTGATCTCCCCGCAGGGCGAGATCGTGCACCGGGCGGCCAAGAACCACGTGTGGTGTCGTGAGCGCTCGTGCACCCCGCACGACGTCTACGACCGGTGGGTCGAACTCTTCGGCGACGGGATCGACGCGTTCTACCCCGTCCTGCGCACCCCAGACATCGGCAACATCGGGACCATCTGCTGTAGCGACGGCGAATACCCGGAGGCGGTACGGGCGTTGGCCTTCAACGGCGCCGAGGTCGTGTACCGGCCCAGCGAGGCGGTGCCGATGACCCAGGCCGGCCCGGACCCCGGCGGGACGTGGCTCCTGCAGAACCGGGCACACGCGCAGTTCAACTCCCTCTATATGGTCTGCCCCAACGTAGGGCCGGTGTACGTGACCCCCGACGCCCGGCACCCGTACGACATCGGGGGCGGGCACTCGCACATCGTCGACCACCTCGGCGCCGTGATCGGACACACGGGCTCCGGGGCCAACAGCTTCGTCGCCGGCATCGTGGACATCGAGGCGCTGCGCCAGTTCCGGGTGATGAACCTCAACTCCAACTGGCTCAAGGACCTGCGTACCGAACTCTTCCGACGGATGTACGACCGACCCGTCCATCCGGCCAACCTGTGGCTCGACCACGATCCGACGCGTCATGCCGACGTCGACGAGATCTACCGCGCCAACATCGCCCGCCTGATCGAGCGCGGGTCCTACACGCCGCCCGCGCACGCCTTTCCGGGCGCGCGGTACATCCCCCCACCCGGGGACGACGACCCGGCCGCGATGTTGGCCCGGTGGGAGGACTCGGACCGGTGACCTGTCGAGCCGTCGGCGTCGTGCGCCGGCGGCTCGACACGTGGCGGCGCGTGCGGAGTCGACGGTCGGTCACAGGTCGGGGTGCTTCGCGGCGAGGTGGTAGCGGCCGGAGTGGAAGACCAGGGGCTCCCCGCCCGGCGCCTCGTACCGTTCGACCTCGCCGATCATGACGACGTGGTCGCCCAGATCCAGGCACTGCACGGTCCGGCACTGGAACCGGGCAACGACCCCTTCCAGCAGCGGTGTTCCGGCGATGCCCTCGGCCGTGGGGGTGTCGGCGAACTTGTCGTCGGCCGCGGTGGAGAACCGGCGGGAGAGGTGGTGCTGGTCGGCGGCCAGCACGTTGACCGCGAAGTGTGAGGCCGCCGTGAAGTCGGGCAGGCTCGGCGCGTTCGCGGAGGGGCACCACAGCACCAGGGGCGGGTCCAGCGACACCGAGGTGAAGGAGTTCGCCGTCATCGCCACCTTGCGCCCGTCCGCGGCGCGGGCGGTGACCACGGTGACCCCGGTCGCGTACTGCCCGAAGGCCCGGCGCAGGTCCCGGACGTCGAAGGCGGCGTCCACCGCGGCGCGTTTGTCGGCGAGCAGGCGCTCGGCCTCGGCCGGGTCGGACCACCAGGGATACAGCGTTCGGGGGTCGTCGAAACCGTCCGCCACCGCACGTGCGACCTCGGGCAGTTCGGCCGCCTCGCCCAGCAGCCGGCACTGGTGTGGACGGACGCCCTCCAGCAGGGAGTTGGTCCACGCGACGGCCCACTGGGCCCACCCGCGCCAGTAGCCGTCGAAGGTGCGCTGCATCCACCCGGGCGTGAAGTCCTCGGTGCCGTGGCGCAGGATGCCGTCCAGGTAGTGTTCGGCCGCCTGCGCCGCGTTGTTGGCTCCCTGGCCGGTGATCGGGTCGCACAGCACGACGGCGTCGGCCATGCCCAACACGTGGCGCCCCGAGGGCAGTCGGGCGACGGGGCGGCGCACGGTGGGCGTGAGCCGGCCGCGCAGCACCCCGCCGTCGTCGGTGAGCGTCGCGGTGCGGCAGCGCTCGTACTCGTCGGGAAACCAGCGCCGCAGGATCTCCAGTGAGCGGGCCAGGTGCGCGTCGGGCGTGCGGACGTCGTCCCAGCAGTCCATCGGGCCGCCCGGCACCCCCTCGAAGACCATGATCTCGCAGGGGCCGGAGACGGTGAGCGCGGGGAAGGTGAAGTACTCCCCCACCCCGGGGACGATCCTCAGGTCGACGACCGGCCCGCCGGGGCGGGGCCGCGCGCCGGCGACGTAGGTGAGGGCGAGCGCGCGGCGCGGACGGTCGTGGGGGGACCGTTCGGGATCGCGCGGGAAGATCCGGCCCAGCTCTCCTTTGCCGGTCGCGACCACGACCAGGTCGTGGCTGCGGGTGTACTCGTCCAGGTCGGCCACCGACGCCGCCCGCACGACGAGCTTCCCGCCGGCCTCCTCGAATCGTTCCATCCAGGCGGCGCACTTGACCCGCTGGTCCACCGACTGGGCGGGCGCGTCCAACGGTGCCTGCCACCGCACGTCGGCGCTCGGGTCGGCGCCGGCCAGGGACAGCGAGACACCGAGAATCCGTGGGCACTTCTCCTGCCAGTCGTCCAGGCCCAGTGCGCGTTCGGTGCGCAGGGCCGTGTCGAACATGCATTGGCTGGACATGACCGGGCCGTGCCTGACCTCGTCCGGTCCCCGGTCGGTGACAAGAGTGACGTCGTAGTCCCGGCCCAACAGGCCCAGGGCCAGTTGCGCGCCGGATTGCCCCGCGCCGATGACGGCCACGCTTCTCATGGGTCGCTCCTGTGATTCGTCGTCTGTTCCCGGTGGGTACGGGCCACTTCCGCGGTGCGTCAGGCCGCCGCGTCGGCGAGGTAGGTCTCGGCCGCCGAGGGGTCCATGAACCAGTGGAAGAAGTCCCGCGGATCGTCGAAGCCGTTGGCGAATCGGTGCGCGATCCGCGGAGCGGAGGACGCCGCGTCCAGGAGCTTCAGGACGTGCGCGGGCGGCGCGCCCAGCATGGCGTTGGTCCACCCCGAGACGTATTGCGCGTAGTCCCAGTACCGTTCGAAGGTCCCCCGCAGGAACGCGCGGTCGAAGGGCCGTTCGCCGTGTTCCAGGATGGCGGCGAGGTACGAGGCCGCGCACTTGCTCGCGTTGTTCGAACCCTGGCCGGTGATCGGGTCGTTGAGCACCACCACGTCGGCCAGGCCCAGGACGAGGGCGCCGGAGGGGAGTTGCCCGACGGGCTTGCGCACCGTGGGCGGGAAGCGCCCGGCGAGCACGCCGTTGGGGTCGGTCAGTGCGACGTCGCCGCAGCGCTCGGCCTCCCAGGGCAGGTGGGTGCGCAGGATCTCCAGGGAGAGCGCGAGGTGCTCCTCGGGAGAACCGATTCCCGCCCAGCAGTCCAGGGGGCCGCCGGGGACGCCCTCGAACACCATGATGTCGCAGGGCCCGGTGGTGGTCAGGGCGGGGAAGGTGAAGTATTCGCCGACGCCGGGCATCAGGTTGAAACTGACCGCGGAGTACTCGTCTCTGGGGGTCATCCCGGTGAGGTAGGTCAGGGCGAGGGCGCGCTGCGGTCGGTCGAACGTCGACCGCTCGGCGTCACGCTCGAAGAGTTGGGCGATCTCGCCCTTGCCCGCGGCGACGATCACCAGGTCGGACTCGCGGGCGTAGCGCTCCAGGTCCGCCACGTCGGCCGCGCGCAGTTCGGTCGTGCCGCCGCGCCGCTCGAACTCCTCCAGCCATACCGGCATCTTGACCCGCTGGTCGACCGAGCGGGCCGCGGCGTCCAGCCGCGAGGCCCAGGAGATCGCCGTGCCGCCGGTGCCGTCCGGCACGACGAAGGAGATGCCCTCCACGGGGGGACAGTCCCGGTCCCACAGGTTCAGGCCCAGGGTGCGTTCGTGGGCCAGGGCGGTGCCGAACATGCACTGGCTGGACATGATCCGGCCCTCGCGGATCTGCGCTCCGGTGCGATCGGTCACGACGGTCACCCGGTAGCCGTGGTCCAGGAGCCCGATGCCGAGCTGGAGGCCGGCCTGCCCGGCCCCGATGATGGTTATCTTGCGCATGAGCGTGGACCTCCGGTCGAAATTACTGGGTGAGACGGGGGATCGCGGGGACGAGACCTTCGGGGCCGAGGGCCGAGTAGCCGCCGTCGACGGCCCAGTCGGCGCCGGTGACGAAGGACGCCTCGTCCGAGCACAGGAAGGTGACGACGCGGGCGACCTCCTCGGGGTCTCCGACACGGCCCAAGGGGTGGTAGGGAGCGGCGACGCGGTCGGTCTTGTCCCGGTCGCCTCCGGTGAGCGTGTCCATCACCTTCGACCACGTCCAGCCCGGGCTCACCGAGTTGACCCGGATGTTGTCGGCTGCCAGGTCCACCGCCATGTTGCGGGTGAGTTGGACCAGGGCGGCCTTGCTCACCGGGTACAACCAGCGCCCGGGCTGGGCGACCTTGGCGGAGATGGAGGTGAAGTTGACGATGGCCCCGCCGCCCTGGGCGAGCAGGTGCGGATGGACGGCCTTGGCCATGAGCGCGGCACTGACGAGGTTCACGTCCAGGGCCGCGCCCCACTGGTCGCGGGTGGAGACGAAACCGTCGTCGACGTACGAGCAGGCCAGATTCACCAGCACGTCCAGGCGGCCGTAGGTGTCGATCGCGCGGGCGACGCAGTCGGCGATCTGTGCGTCGTCGGTGATGTCGGTCCGCACGAACAGGACGCCCCCTGCCGACTCGTCCACCAATGCGCGACCGCCGTCCTCATCGATATCCGCGACGACGACATTCACCCCGGCCGCACGGAAAGCGCGGACGACCGCTTTCCCGATAATCGTCGACCCTCCGGTAATCAGCGCGGTCTTGACCGGCAATCCACTCATGCTGTCTCCTGGTCGTTGTCGCGAGGTGTTGAAAAATTAGGTGCGGCGCCGAGGGGCTGCCATCCGCAACACGCTGCTCGCTGTCCGGATCGCGCTCTCGGCCGGAGGTCCGCATGTTCGACACGCTGCTCCCGCTCGGCTCCCACGAGCGGTTCCACACGTCCGACGTGGACGTCGCGCGTTCGCAGGTCGGGCGTGCCTTCTGCGCCCACGACCTGCGGGTGGTCGGGCGCTCGGCACGGCTGGACGCGCGGATGCACGGCGTCGCGTTCGGCGAGACCGGCCTGTTCTACCTCGACTACGGGGCGGAGGTGATGATCACCCCGGGCGCCCTGGAGGCCTTCTACCTGGTCCAGATCCCGCTCGCCGGAGCCGCGGAGATCACCTGCGGCCGCGCGCAGATCGTCTCGACCCCGCAGCGGGCGTCCGTGCCGGCGCCCACCGACCCCTTGGCCATGCACTGGGGCAGCGGCAACCCGCAACTGATCGTCTGGATCGGCCGGGCCGCCCTGGAGGACCACCTGGCCAAACTGCTCGGCCGCAGCCCCAAGGCACCTGTGCGGTTCCACCTCGGCATGGACCTCACCACGCCCGCCGCCCGCTCCTGGCTGGGCGTCGTCGACCTGCTGCGGCGCGAGGCGGACAACGCCGGCGGCATGCTCGGCCAACCGCTGATCCTCAAACAGCTCGTCGGCCTGTTGACCACGCAGCTCCTGCTCGCCCAGCCGCACAACTTCAGCCCCGCGCTGCACGCCGAGCAGTCGAGGGTGGCACCGCCCGCGGTCCGCAGGGCCATGGAGATCATCGAGGGCCACGCCGCCGAACCGCTGACCGTGGAGGACGTGGCCGAGGCCGTGGGGGTGAGCGTACGGGCACTCCAGGAAGGCTTCCGCCGACACCTGGAGACCACACCCGTGTCGTACCTGCGGGTGGTGCGGCTCAACCGGGTACGCGCCGAGCTCACCGCCGCCGCGCCGGGCACCACGACGGTCACCGATGTCGCCTACCGCTGGGGGTTCTTCCACCCCGGACGCTTCGCGATCGCCTACAAGGAGCAGTTCGGGGAGCACCCCTCGCAGACCCTGCGCGACTGACCGACCGACGGGCGAGGCGGGCGCGGAAGGCCACGACTTCCCGTCGACCCCGAACCCACGGGGGCCTCAAGATGGCGAACCCGGCGGAAAGTGGACGGCGACCCGCGTTCTGCGGACGGTGCGGCAATTCGAGTGCCCGTAATTTCTTGGCAACATCAATTGCCGGCCACGAAAACTCATGGCCGGCCGTGGAAATCGAACCCCCGAGCTCCCGTTCGCACGCCTCGAAGCCGTCCCCGCGTGGAGATCCCGAATGAGCGGACGCATTTTCCCGTCGACCGATCAGCTGCTCGACGCCGTTGTTTCGCCGTCCGCCGCTGCCCGCCCCGGACCCGGGCGCGACTCGGCGGCGTCCGGTTCGGCCGCGCGCGACGCCCCGCGGGAGAGCGCCGCCCGAATGGGCACCGTCCCGGGTACCACCCCCTGTCGCGCCCTCCCCCGAACGACCAGCCCAAGGAGTACCCATGGCACGCACGGTCGACGCCGTCGTTGTCGGATCCGGCGTGAACGGCCTGGTCGCGGCGGCTGAACTGGCCAAGGCCGGCTGGTCGGTGGCCCTGGTCGAGGGCCACCGACGACTGGGCGGGTTCATCGCCACCGAGGAGCGGACCCTGCCCGGCTACCTGCATGACACCTACTCCTCGTGGCATCCGCTGTTCGTGTCCGGCGCGGCCTACGCCGCCCTCGGCGACGACCTGCACCGCCACGGTCTGGAGTACCGCAACACCGAGGGCATCGTCACCGGCACGGTCACCGACGACGGCCGCGCGGTGCTGGCCCACCGCGACGCCACCACCACCGCGCAGGCGTTCGCCCACGCCGAGGACCGCACCGCCTACCTCGCCATGCTGCAGCGCTTCCTCGACAACGCCGACGCCATCGGCGGCCTCCTGGGCAGCGAACCGCGCTCGTCCCGGGCCCTGCGGCACGCGGCCCGGATGCTGCGCCGAGAGCGGCTCACCGGCACCGAGGCGTGGCTGCGCGCCACCCTCACCAGCGCCCGCTCGTATTGCCGGAGCGAGTTCCGCGGCGACGAGGTGGACCTGCTGTGGACCCCGTGGCTGCTCCACGCCGGGCTCTCCCCCGACCACGCCTCGGGCGGTCTGATGCTGCCGATCCTGGCCGCGACGATGCACGGCTTCGGCCTGCCCGTGGTGGCGGGCGGCGCGGCGAACTTCGTCGCCGCCTTCGAGGCGCTGCTCGGCGAACTGCGGGTGGACATCCGCACGGGCACCCCGGTGGAGCGCCTGATCGTCACCGACGGCAGAGTCGGCGGGGTCGTCTGCGGCGGCGAGAGCATCCTTGCCCGCCGCGCCGTGCTCGCCTCGGTGACCCCTACCGCGCTGTACGGGGACCTGCTGCCCGCGACCGCCCCGGTTCCGGCCGCGGTCCGCGAGCAGGCGCGGCGCTACCGGTACGGGCGCGCCGCGATGCAGATCCACGTCGCGCTCTCCGCCCCGCTCCACTGGAGTGACGACCGCCTCGCCGCCGTCCCGCTGCTGCACCTGAGCGACGGTTCGGCGGGCACCGCGATCGCGTGCGCCGAAGCCGAGGCGGGCCTGCTGCCGCGCCGCCCCACCGTCGTCGTCGGCCAACAGCACGTCCTGGACCCGTCGCGGGTGCCCGAGGGCGCCGCCGCCCTATGGCTACAACTCCAGGAACTGCCGTACGAGCCCGGCGGCGACGCGGCGGGCGAACTGGACGTCACCGGCGGCTGGACGAAGGAGCTGACCGAGGGGTATGTACGCCGGGTCCTGTCCCGCGTGGCACGCCACGCGCGCGACCTGCCGGACAAGCTGCTCTCCTGGGATGCCGTCACCCCGCCCGACCTGGCCTCGGACAACCCCAACGCGGTGGCGGGCGACCCCTACGGCGGTTCCGCCGAACTCGACCAGAACCTGCTGTGGCGACCACTGCCCGGTGCCTCCCGCCACGCGACCCCCGTGGCCGGGCTGTGGCAGATCGGCGCCTCCACCCATCCCGGCCCCGGGCTCGGCGGCGGATCCGGACACCTCGTGGCGCAGCAGCTCGTGCACCCGCCGCGACGCCTGCGCCGGCGCTGATCCGAACCGGTACCAACGACGCGAGTGAGCATCGGTCGTGCCCCCACGGCCGCACCATCCATCAACGCACGAAGAGGAGCCGGCCATGGCCGAGCGGTCCTTTGCCACCGAGGTCCAACAGCTACGCCACGGCGCGGGCACCACCCTGCGGGTCGAAGGCATCCTGGCGGTCACCAAGGCGTTGCTCCAGTCCGGCGTGGCCTACGTCGGCGGCTACCAGGGCGCGCCCATCTCCCACCTGATGGACGTGCTCGGGGACGCGCACGAGATCCTCGACGAGCTCGGCGTCTACTTCGAGAACAGCGCCTCGGAAGCGACCGCCGCGGCGATGCTGGGCGCTTCGGTGCACTACCCGCTGCGCGGCGCGGTGACGTTCAAGTCCACGGTCGGCCTCAACGTGGCCTCCGACGCGCTGGCGAACCTGGCCAGCGGCGGTGTCACCGGCGGGGCGTTGATCATCCTTGGCGAGGACTACGGCGAGGGCTCCAGCATCATGCAGGAGCGCTCGCACGCCTTCGCGATGAAGTCGCAGATGTGGCTGTTGGACCCCAGACCCAACCTCACCGCGATCGTCGAGGCGGTCGAAGCCGGCTTCGAGCTGTCCGAGGTCAGCAACACCCCGGTGATGCTGCAACTGCGGCTGCGATCCTGCCACTTGCACGGCACTTTCGTCGCCAAGGACAACGTGCGGCCGGCAACGACCGTCACGGACGCGATCGAGAATCCCCAACGCGACCTCGGCCGGATCGTCCTGCCGCCGGCGAGCTTCGCGCACGAGCAGGAGAAGGTCCACCAACGGCTGCCGGCCGCGGTGGACTTCATCCGCGAGCGCGGTCTCAACGAGGTGTTCGGCAACGGGCGGGCGGACGTGGGGATCATCGTCCAGGGCGGCCTGTACAACACCCTCAACCGGGCGCTCGAACTGCTCGGCTGCTCGGATCCGTACGGCCGCACCCGGATCCCGCTGTACGTGATGAACGTGGCGTATCCGGTCGTGGACGCGGAGATCCTCGACTTCTGCGCGGACAAGCGCGCGGTGTTGTTGTTGGAGGAGGGCCAGCCCGACTACCTCGAGCAGAACCTGCACGCGATCCTGCGCCGCGCCGCGGTGGCCACGGCGCTGCACGGCAAGGACCTGTTGCCGATGGCCGGCGAGTACACCGCCTCGGCGGTCACCGGAGGGGTGTCCGCGTTCCTGACCACCCACCTCCCGGACGTGCTCGACGGCGAGCCGACGCTCCTGCTGCCCGAGAGCGACCCGCGCAGCCCGTTTGCCGTGCGGGTCGCACCGCAGGCGGTACAGGCCCGCCCCCCGGGTCTGTGCACCGGCTGCCCCGAGCGTCCGATCTTCAGCGCGCTCAAGCTCGCCGAGCGAGAGACCGGCCTGCACCACATCAGCGCGGACATCGGCTGCCATCTGTTCTCGATCAACGAACCCTTCAACCTCGGTGCCACGACCATGGGTTACGGCCTCGGTTCGGCCGGTGCGGCCGCCCTCAACTCGAAGGACGCGGACCGCCGAACCATCGCGATCATGGGCGACGGCGGGTTCTGGCACAACGGTCTGACGAGCGGAGTAGGGAACGCGGTCTTCAACGACAACGACCAGCTCCTCGTCGTCGTCGACAACGCGTACACCGCGGCGACCGGTGGACAGGACGTGCTCTCCTCCGGCGCCGACAACCCCCGGCGATCCACCCGGCACCCGATCGAGAGGGCCGTCCGCGGCATCGGCGTCAAGTGGGTCAGGACCGTCACCGACACCTACCGGGTCGGCGAGCTGCGCGACCTGTTCGTCGACGCGCTGACCGGCAGGGAACCGGGGCCCAAGGTCATCGTCGCGCAGAGCGAGTGCCAGTTGAATCGGCAGCGCCGGGAGAAACCCCGAACGAACAAGGCGATCAAGGACGGCAGGCGGGTGATCCGCGAGCGGTTCGGCGTCGACGCCGAGACCTGTACCGGCGACCACGCGTGCATCCGGATCTCCGGCTGCCCGTCGCTGACCGTCAAGGCCAACCCGGACCCGATGCGCACCGACCCGGTCGCGACGGTGACGGACAGCTGTGTCGGTTGCGGCGTGTGCGGCGCGAACGCGCATGCGGCGTCGCTGTGCCCGTCGTTCTACCGCACCGACGTGGTCGTCAACGAGACCCGGCGGGACCGGGTCCTGGCCGGGATCAGATCGGCCTGGATCTCCGCGCTGTCCGGACCCGTCGAGCGCCGCGCCGCGAAATACGAGGTGGCCTGATGTCGAACCGACGCTTCGGACCACGCCCGATCACGATCGCGATCCTGGCCATGGGCGGCGAGGGCGGCGGCGTCCTCGCGGACTGGATCGTCGCCGTGGGCGAGGCTGCGGGCTACACCGCGCAGAGCACCTCGGTCGCCGGGGTCGCCCAACGGACCGGGGCGACCGTCTACTACGCCGAGATGTTCCCGCCGCCGGCCGCCGGCCCGCCCGAGGGGGGTCGCCCCGAACCGGTGCTGGGCCTCTTCCCCACGCCCGGCGAGGTCGACATCGTCATCGCGTCGGAACTGATGGAGGCGGGGCGCGCGATCCAGCGCGGCTTCTGCACGCCGGACCGCACCTTGCTGATCGCGTCCACCAACCGGGTCTATGCGATCACCGAGCGCATCGCGATGGGCGACGGGCGAGCCGACAGTGATCTGCTGCTGGAGGCGGCGCACCGGGGCGCGCGGCGTTTCGTCGGTGCCGACTTCATGAAGCTGTCGGGCCAGGCGGGCAGCTTGATCAGCGCGTCGCTGTTCGGCGCGTTGGCCGGCGCGGAGGAACTCCCGTTCGCCCGTGCGCGGTTCGAGGATGCCGTACGGGCATCGGGCAAGGGCGTGCAGTCCTCGCTGGCCGCGTTCTCGCTCGGGTACGACGCGGCCCGGCAGCCCCCGCCGCAACCGGCCGCCAAGCCCGTGTCGGGACCGGGCCCGGTGGCGGTGAGCATCGGCAGGAAGCCCCCACCGGACCCGGTGGTCGCGGCCGCGGCCGCCGAGGAGGAGCGGCGGCGGGGGCTCGCCAGGACCGATCCGGGCCGGTTGGTCGGCCCCGGCCTGCGGGACCGGGCCGCGCGGGTCGCCCGATTCCCCGAAGCGGCCCGTTCGATGCTGCTCCGCGGCTGCGAGCGCACAGCGGTGTACCAGAGCCCGGCGTACACCGACCGCTATCTCGACCGGGTGGCCCGGCTGACCGCGCTGGAACGCGACCGGGACGGCGACGCGAGGCTGACCACGGAGGCGGCCCGGCACACCGCCTTGTGGATGTGCTATCAGGACACCGTCCACGTCGCACTGCAAAAGATTCGCCGACGCCGGATCGAGGGCATCCGCGACGAGGCCCGGGCCGAGCCGGGACAACTGATGCAGGTCCGCGAGTACCTGCACCCGCAACTCGAGGAGATCACCGACACCCTGCCCTCCTCGCTGGGCGGCCGGCTGGCCGGGTCGGCGCTCTTCGGCAAGCTCGTCGCGCGGCTCACCCGCAACGGCATGGTCGTGAACACCACGTCCGTCGTCGGCTTCACGATGCTGTGGACGATGGCACGGATGCGGCCGCTGCGGCCGCGCTCGGGTCGGTTCGGCCACGAACAGGCCGCCATCGACGCCTGGTTGGACCTGGTCGTGGACACCGCGTCGACCGACTACGCCCTGGCCTGTGAGATCGCCGAGTGCCCACGGGTACTCAAGGGCTACGGCGACACCCACAAGCACGGCAGCGAAAGCTTCGCCGTCCTGATGGACGCCGCACGCACGCTGTCCGAGCACACCGACGCCGCCGCGACACTCGCGCGACTGCGGTCGGCCGCGCTCGCCGACGAGGACGGCACCGCACTGCGCGACGCCGTCGCGGCCCTCGACCCGGCATCGAAGGTCCGGACCGCCTGAAGAACCACCCTTGGCCCTCCCGACACCGCACGGAGACCCGCATGGACGACCTGACCACCCTCGCGACCCGCCTGGTCGACGGATCGATCCAGGTGATCGACCTGACCTCGCCGCTGCACCAGGGCACCCCGATCCTCGCCCTGCCGCCCGAATTCGGCCAGACAGCCCATTTCGAACTGGAGGAGATCAGCCGGTACGACAGCCGCGGCCCGGCCTGGTACTGGAACAACTTCCGCACCGGCGAGCACACCGGAACCCACTTCGACGCGCCGATCCACTGGGTCAGCGGACGACACCTCGACGACGTGTCGCAGGTGCCGGCGCAGCGGCTCGTCGGCCCCGCCGTCGTCATCGACAAGACCGTCGAGGTCGCCGCCGACACCGACTACCTGCTCGACGTCGCGGACATCCGCACCTGGGAATCGGAGCACGGCACGCTGCCCGACCGTGGGTGGCTGATCTACCGCACCGGCTGGGCCGCACGCGGCGACGACCCGACGGACTTCGCCAACGCCGACGACAACGGCCCGCACACGCCCGGACTGACCCCGGACGCCGCCCGCTACCTCGCCGACAGCGCCATCCTGGGCATGGGCGTGGAGACCGTGGGCACCGACGCCGGCCGCGCGTTCGCCTTCGACCCGCCCTTCCCGTGCCACGACTTCTTCCTGGGCGCCGACAAGTACGGCCTCACCCAGTTGCGCAACGTGGACCGACTGCCGGTCACCGGCGCGGTCCTCATCGCCGCGCCCCTGCCGATCGTCGACGGGTCGGGCAGCCCATGCCGCGTGCTGGCGCTGGTCGCCCACAGCGGGTCGGGGCGGCGGTAAGTGTCGGCTGTCGTGTCGCGCTCAGTGGGTCGCCGTGGCGGCTAGGCTAGTGTCCTGAGTCAGTAATTCGCCGGCAGTAGGTGGCGAGGGATTCGAGGATCTGGTCGGCGGTCTTGGTCCAGACGAAGGGTTTCGGGTCGTCGTTCCAACCGGCGATCCAGGTTCGGATGTCCTTCTCCAGGGCCTGGACGGATCGATGGACTCCGCGGCGTATGCGCTTGGTCGTGAGTTCGGCGAACCAACGCTCGACGAGGTTCAGCCAGGACGATCCGGTCGGTGTGACGTGCAGGTGGAATCGCGGGTGGGCGAGGAGCCAGTTCCTCACCGCCGGTGTCTTGTGGGTGGCGTGGTTGTCGCAGACGAGGTGGACGTCGAGGTCTGCGGAGATCTCCTTGTCGAGCCTGTTCAGGAATCGGCGGAACTCCACGGCGCGATGGCGTCGGTGGAGGGAGCCGATGACCTTGCCCGTGGTCGTGTCGAGCGCGGCGAACAGGGTGGTGGTGCCCGAGCGCACGTAGTCGTGGCTGCGGCGCTCGGGCACCCCGGGCATCATCGGCAGGACCGGCTGGGATCGGTCCAGGGCCTGGATCTGCGACTTCTCGTCGACGCAGAGCACCAACGCCCGTTCGGGCGGGTCGAGATACAGCCCGACCACGTCGTGGACCTTGTCGACGAAGAACGGGTCGGTCGAGAGCTTGAACGCCTCGGAGCGGTGCGGCTGCAGCCCGAACGCCCGCCAGACACGCGAGACCGTCGACTGGGACAGCCCGTGCGGGCGGCCATCGATCGCGTCGACCAGAGGGGGGCGTTCGCCGGCTTCGTCTCCAGGGTCCGCGCGATCAGGTCGGCGACCTGCTCGTCGCGGACCGTGCGGGGACGGCCCGGGCGGGGCTCCCGCAGTACCCCTCGTCCGGGAATTCCTCGCATCCACCGCCTGACCCACCGGCAAGACGGCCGGGGCGGAATGTGCAAGGACACCGCCGTGGTGCGGTAGACGTCGACCCGCGGCGAGCCGGCGCGGCCCTGCATGCCTATTTGTGTCGGTCCGGGGTCGGCGCCGAATGCTCCCTGCCGGTCCGTGACCCATTCCCCCGGTGAAGGCCCTCGCAGCCGTCGACAACGAGCAACGGTCCGGGCGGTTCGCCGGGGGCGGCGAGGCGCCGGATGCCGTGGGTGCCATCGGCGTCGGAGGGGACTCGATCGCGAGGTCGTCCTCTTCGGCTCCGGCGCCGAGCCCGCCGGCCGCCCGAGGAGCCGACCGCGTCGATCCGCCGGTCCGGGGCCGCGAAGGGAATGGTTGCCGGCGTCCCGCCCGGGATCGGATCGGATCGAGTGGATCTGTTTCGATCGCGGTCGGGCGCGGCAAGGCATGGTGTGGTGGAGCACATTCTCGTTCCCGTGCGGGTGGGGCGTGATCGAGATCAGGGGGCCGGTATGGACGCGCGGGATCGATCGTGGGGCGACGGGGCGGGGGGACACGCCCGAGATCAACGTGCACGTGGCGCATTCGGCGCGGATGTACGACTACTACCTGGGCGGGAAGACGAACTTCGACGCGGATCGGGCGGCGGCGGCGAACGCGCTGCGGGCGTTCCCCTCGTTGTTCACCACCGCCCGGGAGAATCGCGGGTTTCTCCTGCGGGTGGTGGGCGAGTTGGCGCGGCGCGGGGTGCGGCAGTTCCTCGACATCGGCACGGGCATCCCCATCGAGGGCCGCAACACGCACGACGCGGCGCAGGCGGCGGCGCCGGAGTCGCGGGTGGTGTACGTGGACAACGATCCGATCGTGTTGGCGCATGCCCGGGCGTTGTTGAGGGGGATCCGCGGGGTGCGACCGCCTATATACAGGCGGATGTGCGTGAGCCGGAGAGTATTCCGGCGCATCCGGCGTTGCTGTCGACGTTGGACTTCACGCGGCCGATCGCGGTGTTGTTGATAGCGATCATGCATTTCGTGCCCGACGAGCAGGATCCTCACGGTGTCGTGGCGCGGTTGACCGGGCCGTTGCCCGCGGGGAGTTTCCTGGCGTTGTCGCACGTGACCCATGATTTCGATCCGGTGGGCTGGGCGAAACTGGTGTCCGGACCTGCTCGCGCCAGTACTGGGCGTCGCGCCACTCGTCCAGGCCGCGGTGGAGCAGGCACAGGCATGTCGCCGCGGTGTAACTGCCGCCGCCGGCGGCGGCGAACTGCCACCGGAACTGCGCGGCGTCCACCCGGCCGGCGATGTGCAGGAGGCAGCCGTAGACGAGCGCGCCCTCGGGGTCGATGCGGCGGGTGTCCACCAGCCGGGACAGGCTCGCGGCGGCACCGCGCCGGTTCAGGACCAGGACGGCGGTCACCCCCAACTCGTGGGCGGCCTGCTCGTGTTCGCTGCGCGCCCACGACGGCACCGGGGTCCCCGGGGCGGTCGCGACGATGCGGTCGATCATCCGCTCCGCCGGCGAACCGTGCCCTCGGCCCTCGCCGCTCGCGGCAGCCGGATATCCGGGCGCAGGCCGCCGTTCGGCGGGCCCGGGCCCGCACGCGACGACCGAACCGATCGAACGTTCGTCGCGCAGCAAGCACCTTGGGGATCAAAGCGATGGTGGCCCGCCCGGGTGTTGTTCGGCTTGACGTCCAACCTCGCATGCCCAAGCGTGGGCCTCATGGGATGGGGAGCTTGGCAGCAGCGGGCATACGACAGGGCAGCGACCGAACTGTCCCGGGCCGAACCGGATATCGAGGACGTACGCATCAGCGAATGCGATCTGCCCGCACTACCGGACGAGCTGTGGCGCTTGCGGCGGTTGCGCCGCCTCGCCGTCCATGCCGACCACCTCCACGAGATTCCCGCCGAGATCGCGCGCCTGACACGGCTGGAGAGTTTGGTGATCTCCGCACCGATCACCGCCCTGCCGCCGGAGATCGGGCTCCTCGCGCAGCTGCGCGAGCTGAACATCACCAGCGACGAACTCGCGGAACTGCCCGCCGCGATCGGCGAACTCCGTCGCCTGGAAGCCCTGTACTCCTGGTCCGCGCCGCTCAAGGCCATCCCGGCGGAGCTCGGCCGACTGGTGTCCCTCCGCAGCCTGGTGCTGAACGGCAATGCGGTGGAAACCGGCGGAATCCCGGCAGCGCTGTGGGAGCTTCGCGAGCTGCGCGAACTCGACATGCAGCACTGTGACGTCGGCGAACTCCCGGAAGGCATCGGGAATCTCCGCGCGTTGCGCCGTCTCGACCTCGGCAACGGCATCCTCAGCGACGACGACGGACTCCGGACCGCACCACCCGCCGACCTGTGGGACCTGACCGCCCTGGAAACACTGATCCTCCCGATGAACGGCCTCACCGACATCCCGCCCTCCATCGGGCGCATGACCCGCCTCCGTCACCTGGACCTCGGCGCATGCGACGTACGCGACCTGCCGCCGGAGACCGCCCACCTCGCCAACCTGGAGCACCTCGACCTCAGCTGGACCCTGGTGCGCACCGTGGACCCGACCGTACGCGCCCTCCCACGCCTACGGGAACTCCGCTTGAGCCGGCGCGACAGGGACGATCCCACCCCGCCCCCGCCCGCGACAACAGCACCGAAAGACCCTCCACCGCAGGCGCGATGAGCCCGGCAGCGCAGCGCCCGGGGCCGGCGCGCGCTCCACAGCCGGGCACGCCACGGACGGCCGTCCGCACCAACCACCGGACCAGGCGAGCACTGCCTGGGCTGCGCGGTCTTCGACCTATTCCGAACGAATCGCACCAAGGACGGGCGCCCCGCTCGTCGACCACGCGCCGTGCCACCAACCGAATCCCCTCCGGCAAAGGGCGTGACCCGACGGCCGGACGCAGGTGAGCGGGCGTCGGACCGCGCAGCGTCGACCACGGGGGAAGCCGGCACCAAAGGCCCGCCCGCCCCAGCCACGGATGGCGACACGTGGGCGAGGGCACTGCTCGACAAGAGGGCAGAACGCGTCCCACCCGCGGGGCATACTCGCGTGGCCGGAGCGGGCCAGGACGGCGGCGCCCAGGATGGTGGTGACGCGGACCCGCGCGCCCAGTGACGGGTGGATCTCGGGGATCGGGCGGTCGGTGGGGGTGACGTGGAACTCGCCGTTGGTGTGGTGGGTTTCGGCGCCGGTGTGGCGCGGGATCGCGGCGCACACGTGGGTGTGGATGATGGCGGGGGCGTTGCGCAGGATGGTGGGTCCGTCGCAGGCGAGGGCGGCGGCGTACAGGTGGAGGGCGATGTTCTTGCTCCCCTGGATGGTGGCGGTGCCGGTGAGGGGTGTGCCGCCGGTGATCCGCAGGACGTCCGGCGTCCCGGCGTGAGCGAGATCGGCCGGGAGCCGGGCCTGTGCGGTTCGGCGATCCTCGCCGATGGGAGCCTGGTGATCCCCGACACCCTCACCGACCCGGTCGCCCGCTCCAACGGCCTGGTCACCGGCCCGATGGCGGTCCGCTTCTACGCCGCGGCCCGATCATCACGCACGACGGGCACCGGCTGGGCACTGTCAACATAACGCGGCGGTGGGTCGGTTCGGGAGGTTTTCGCCCCGGACGTCGCCGAGCAGGCGGTCGGTTGCCACGGGGCGCCCCGCGTGTACGAGCAGGTCGGCGAGAAGCGTTGCCTACCGGAAGCGGCGCAGGTCGCCGACGGGCTGACTGCCCAGGTGGTCGGGCAGCGGTTCGGTGTCACTGCGCTTGACACGCGCCGCAGGCAGGCGTCCGGGACGCGGGAGCCGGCGCGGGCCCGGGGGTCTGCGCGGGTGTGCGCCAGGCGAACCAGTGCGGGAACGCGGCGGCGAGCTCGGGTTCACCGTCGATCCGGACGCGCCCGGCTTCGCGGGCGGCCTGCAATGTGGTGGTTCCCGCCACGACCCGGTGCATCTCCGCCCAGTCGGCGCTCACCCACACGTCCACCTCGTACCCGGGGTGCACGCGGCACGCACTGACATCCTCCCCGGGTGACAGGACGAGCCACGCACGCTCATCCGGTTCACCCGCAAGTCGCAGCGCGAACTCCACGACGACGCGCCGCCCGGGGAGCGCCTCGGTGCGCACGTACTGCCGCAAGCGCCACACCAGCCAACCGCTGTCGAGTTGTTCGCGCTCGGGGTCGCCGAAGGCCCAGCGCCGCGCCCAGTCGCCGAGTTGCCAGACGAGTGGTTCGAGTGCCGTGCCGGCAGGGGTCAGCCGATATGTGGGACGTCCGTCAGGGTCGAGGGTCCGCGTGATCAGGCCGTGGGCCCGCATGCGCCGCATGCGCGCGGACAGCAGACTCCGGCTGATGCCGGGCAGCCCCCGGTGGATGTCGTTGAACCGCTCCGACCCGAGCAGCAGTTCGCGCAGCACGAGGAGGGTCCAGCGGTCGCCGACCGCCTCGACTCCGGCCGTCACCGGGCAGTATTCGATTCCGCGCCGCATCGTCCGCGGTCACCTCCTCCGCCGGCTCGGTCGGGGGCCGGCCCGTTTGCGCGCCGGTCCATTTTTTGTACCGCCCCGCACGGGCCGAGCATACGACGCTTGATCTGTGAGCATTTCGTCAACCACCTCGACCTGGGCGGCGGGCGACTACCCCGCGATGGCCCGCCGACTCGTCCCGGCCGCCGAACGGGCCGTCGCCGCAGCCGTGCCCGGACCCGGCACCACCGTCCTGGACGTCGGCTGCGGAACCGGAAACGCGGCACTCGCCGCCGCCCGCACCGGCGCGGAAGTCACCGCCGCCGATCCGACGCCCCGACTCCTGGCGACAGCCGAACGGCGGGCACGCGACGAAGGCCTTCCCATGGCCTTCCAGCACGCCGACACCGACCGCGTCACCGGCACGTACGACCGCGTGCTGACGGTCTTCGGAGCCATGTACGCGCCGGACCACGCCGCGGCCGCCGCGGCCCTTGTCCGCCACTGCGCGCCGGGCGGGCGGATCGTGTCCGCGGCGTGGACACCGGACGGCCTCATGGCCGCCGCGAATCGGGCGATCGGCGCCTACCTGCCGCCTCCGCCCGTCACCGCACAGCCGCCGGTGCGCTGGGGCGACGAGGCTTACGTGCGCGGGTTGTTCGCGGGCCACGATGTGGAGGCGACCGTGGAGCACGTCGGCTTCGCGTTCGAATCACCGTTGGACGCGGCCGATTTCTGGGTACGCACCGCCGGGCACGTGCAGGCCGAACGCGACCGCCTCGAGGCCGACGGGGCGTGGCTCGCCTTGCACCACGACCTCGCGGCCGTGTTCACCGAGTGGAACCGCGCCGAGGGGTCCGGCGGCGCGGTGCACGTCGAATCGGCCTATCTCCTCGCGGTGATCCGCCCCGTCCCCGCGTGACCGATGCCGAGACGCTCTGGTGGGGCGGCTGTGCGTGGGACTCGTTCGCGATCCCGCACCTGCTCGACACGAGCCCGATGTCCTGGTTGCCACGCGCTGCCCGGCATGCGGCACACCACACGCATGGGGCGTCGGCAGGGAGGCTCCTCCCGCCGGCGACCAACGGGCCCATTTCCTCACCCCTGTCGAGCCGATATGGGACGACGTCGTGCATACGTGCGCCAACCAGCGTCTGTTCTGCTCGACCGACTGCATCGACACGTGGCTCAAGGACACCGGTCGGCCGCCCGGGTACGTCATGGAGTTGGCGACACTGTGGGAACTCGCCCGCGGCTGGTACGCCGACCGCATGAGTCCCGGATACACCCGGCGCGAACCGGCTTCGGCGGCGGCCTACTTCGCGCAGGTCGGACTCCGCGGGCGCTTCTGGGGCCTCCGCGAATGAACACCGGCCTCAACGGGCGTCAGGCCGCCGGTGTCCTCACCCGCGCGGTTCGCACGCGGCGTCGGCGATCACGGCGGTCACCATGCCGCGGACGGCATCGGCCTGCGGCGCAGTGCCCGTTCGGTCGGCGAACAGCAGGTGCCCGGCTCCGATCAGCGTGGGAGCGAGAGTGTCGATGTCGGCGTCGGAGGCGATGCGGCCCCGTTCGCGCTCGGCGGCGAGGTAGCAGGCGATCATGACCGTCGCCTCCTTCAGGACCGGTACGCCGGTCGGCTGGGCCTGGCGCAGTCGAGCGCGCAGACCGTCCCGCGAGGTGAGCGCGACGATCGCGACGGCCACCGACCCGAGGAGTTCCGTCGGCGCGTCGGTGAGGTCGGCGACGTCGCCCGTCCCGACTCGGTCGCGCTGCGCGGCGGCCTGCTCCTCGACGCGGGCGACGCGGGCGAGTACGAGTTCGGCGAGGAACGCGTCGAAGTCCGCGAAATGCCGGTGCAGGACGCCTTTGGCGCAGCCCGCCTCCGTGGTGACCGCCCGGCTGGTCAGCGCATTCGGCCCGTCGCGGAGCAGGATGCTTTCGGCAGGGCCGAACAGTTGCTCGCGCGCGTTGCGAATCGACGCGCGGTGCCCGGGACGGGCGGTGACGTCCTCCCCACCCGCCCGGGATCCCGTTGACGGCGGCAACTTAGCCTGAGCGGTTGGCGATTGACAGATGCTATTCGGGCGTGAGCGCGCTCCGGCCGGGGGACGGAACCCCGGAGGGGAACAACCGGTTCCAGGCACTACGGAAGGAACGGAGAACCGACACCACCGAGGGTCACGTCGACAACGGGCAGGGCCCGAATCACGTTGCTGCGGCGCCCCGATCGGAGTGTGGGGCGGACCGAGCCTTGGCGTTCGGTGGGTACCGGGGTACCGGCACCCTGATCCCGCATCGTCCCGCGGCCGGACAGCCGCCAGGGCGGCCGCCTTGTTCGCTCCGGGTGCGCTGATCTCCAGCAGGCCGGTGCCGCCCTCGACGTCGCCACCGGCCGCCATCTCCGCGTTCCTGGCCGCTGCGGCCAGCCGTGAGCAGATCCGCTCGGTCCGGGCCGCATTGCACCGCGGCCGCCCGCCGGCTCGAGGCCGATCTCAAGGCCGCGGAGAAACTGCGCCGACGACGCTTCGAGGCCTCGACCCCCGCAGCCCCACCCCGCCCTCTCGTCTCCCCGACCTCCGCACAGGCCGAAGAGGAACTGGGAGCTGCGGCTCAGGCGGACCGCCGTGCGCCGGCTCGTCCCGATTTCGTTCCGCACGGCCCGGCGCCCGATACCTGGGCCGTCACGGCCTCTTCCAGGCGTTGGGGCTGCCGGGTGAGCCGCCCGCGCGCCCCATCGAGTTCGACACCCTCCCGAAGGACGCCCTCGCCGAGGAGTTCCGGGTCCTGGTCTGCGACGAGGCACAGTGGATGCGGACCGTCTGCGGAACGACAGCGGGAAGCGGTGGTACAGCCACACACGGGCAGACGTCCGGGCGTACTCGCCCACTTGCCGCAACCCTGCGGTTCACGTCTGGGCACGGTCGGGGGGCCGCTGCCGGTATCCACGGGGCCCGGCCCCCGGCGCGGGCCCCGTCGTCGCGCGGATCACCAGCTCGGGGTCGAAGAGAAGCTCCCCCGTCGGGACGTCCCGGTTGCTGACCAGAGCCAGAACACTGCGGCCCACCTCGAGTGCCAGTCGGTCTCCCGGCTGGCGCACCGTGGTCAGCGGCGGATCCACGAATTCCGTGATCATCGATCCGTCGTAGCCGACGACCGAGATGTCGTCGGGCACCGAGCCGCCCTGCCGGCGGATCCCGCGGATCGCGCCGAGCGCCATGTAGTCGCTGGCGGCGACAATGGCTGTAACCCCCTGTTGGAGCAAGACATTCGCAGCCGCCTGACCGCCCTCCAGGGTGTAGGACTGGCGGCTGACCCAACGCTCCGGCTCCTCGACTCCGCGTTTGGCCATGGCTTCGATGAAGCCACGCACGCGCCGGTCCGCCGGACGGTTTCCCTTCGGCCCTGAAGCCATGCCGATGGTCCGATGACCCAGCTGGTACAGATGGTCGACGGCCAGCTCCGCGGCCAGCGCGTCGTCGGTGGAGAAGACGGGTACGGGCACGCCGTCGGCGAACTCTCCATTGATCCCGACATAAGGGATATGCCGGGCCCTGAGGATTTCGTAGGTTTCCGGGTCCGCTCCCTCCACGGTGTTCGATGCGGAGAGGAAGACGACGGCCGCGATGCCCTTGTCGACGATCGAGGTGATGAACTCGCGCTCCTGGACACCACCGGGGAAGGACGGGCAGATCACGGTCTTGAGGCCATGCGGGGCGAGCGCGGACTCGATGCGTTCGGCGACGTCGGCGAAGAAGGGGTTGGACACGTGCTCGGTGACCACGGCCACCAGTTGGCCCTGCACCGGGCGCTCGTAGCCCAGCTCGGCCATTGCGCGCTCGACCGCTTCCCTCGTCTTTCGCGCGACCCCCTGCCGACGGTTGATGACCCGGCTGACGGTTGCCTCGCTTACGCCCGCGCGCGCTGCGATCTCGACGATGCCGACTTTCATGTACTTCCTTTTTCCAGGTGGTTGATCGTGCCGTTCAGGTGCTGCTCCGAAATCGGACCAGTCCCATGCTCGGAACCGGCAGCCTGTGCAGACCGGGCAGGAGAGAGATCCTGGACTGTCTGGTCATGCGACCGGTGGGAGCGTGCACCTCGATGTCCACTGTCGCTCCGCCGTCCCGCACGTCCAGAACTACATTGTCTGTGGATGTCGCATTGACCAGTACGGTCTCCGGGAAGACGGTGGGCCGAAGGGGGACGGTCCGCTCGCTGTACACGCTGAGCACGCACCGGCCGTCTGCCACGGCTTCGACCAGCGAGTACAGGTCGTCGGGACGGCCGGGTTCGACGATCCCGTCGAGCAGCTGCGGCCGCAGACGCTGCCACTCGGCCAGCCAGAAGCGCGTGGTCTCGAGCTGCTCCTGCGTCAGCGTGTCGAGTCTGACGGAGATCTGGGGGACTGAGTGCAGCGTACCGATGAGCTGCCGCGCCGCCGCCTCGGCCGACGCCGAGGTGTCCCACAGCAGCATGTCGGAGTGGACCGCTCCTCCCACGGCCAGCAGCGAGGTGTCGATGGTGCGCACCCGGTTGGCTGTCGCGTCGGCGGGGCAGTCGATGGATCTCAGCATGTTCCCGAAGGCCGCCATGCCGGGGCCGACATACGGCTGACGGAGTTCGAGCAGCACGTCGGGGCGTACGGCTTCCAGCGCGGATCGCAGCTCGGTGAGCAGTTCGGTGAGCGCGTGCCCGATGTCACCGCGGCCGTCACCGGCATAGACCATGGCTTCGTCCAGGAAGTCGACCTTGAGGCCGTCCAGGCCGTAGTCGTTCACCAGGGACACGCACATCCGGACGACGTGGGCGCGTACTTCCGGTCGGCGCGGGTCGAGCACCTGAGCTCCGGGCACCCCGGCAGCGGCCGGCGCGAAAGCCGCCCACTCCTTGTAGCACGTCGCGAGGGGACCGAGGAGAAACGGGGCAATCCATGCCATGTATCGCATTCCCCCCTCGCGGACGCGCTTCACGTGCCCGGCGAAGTCGGGAAACTTTTCGGGGTCGGGAACCCAGTCGCCGCACCCCGCATACCCTCGGCCGCTTCCCAAGCTCTGCCAGCCGTCGTCGAGGATGAGGACGCCGCAGCCCAGGCCCGCAGCCAGATCCGCCTGTCTTTCTACCGCGACCGCGTTCACCTGCTGGTTGAAGGCGTACCAGGTGGAGTAGACGGGGACGCGCGCGGACTCCGGGACGGGCATGGCCGGCACTTCGGCCGCAAACCAGTTACGCAGCAGCCGCATTGCGGCGGCGACCGACTCGGCACGCGGTACGAAGAGCAGTTGACGGGCAGCGGGTGCCGCCGGCAGGTTCAGATGCACGACGTAGGTGTCCTGCTCCTCGGACACCCCGAAGCGCAGGGTCACTTCCGGCACCGGGTCGGCCGCGGCGAATGTGAGCATGGTCGCGCCGGCGTAGTCGTAGAGGCACCCGGCGGCGAGCCCGTCGACGAGGCTGACACTGGCCCGGCCTTCCCAGTCCGCCACCAGCGTCCTGTTCCAGTCGGCCTGGGGGTGCCAGTAGCCGGCCGCGTCACCCAGCGGGACGGACAGCCGGATCGTGACCGGCCTCCCCGGCGCGTCGACGCTCAACATCTTCAGCCCGCCGGGAAGTTCGGACAGGGTCCATGCCATCTCGGTGCCGGAGGCCAGGACGGCGACGTGCACGGTGTCGAGAAGTGGGTGATATGACGTCTGGACCAGCTCGGCGGTGGTGACGGCTTCGTGGGACAGGATGCTCACGTTCACTCCTTGACGGCCCCGGCGAGCAGGCCGGAGACAAAGTGGCGCTGGAGGGCCAGGAAGACGATGACCATGGGGATGGAGGCGACGGCTGTCCCGGTGAAAAGTGCTCCGTAGTCGGTGTCATCCACGCCCTGCAGCGAGGCGAGCGCCACGGGGATGGTGAAGGAGGTGTTGTCTCGCAGCACGATCAGCGGCCATACGAAGTCGTTCCACTGGTACAGGAACAGGAAGATCCCCAGTGCCGCGAGCGCCGGTTTCATGGGAGGCAGGACCACCTTGCAGAAGAGCCGGAACTCTCCGCAGCCGTCCATCCGGCCCGCATCCAGCAACTCGTCGGGGAGGGCCGCCATCGACTGGCGCATGAGGAAGATCCCGAAGGGCAGTGCGAGGTTGGGCATGATGACGGCCTGGTAGGTGTCGAGCCACTGCAGCTCGGCCATCATCTTGAACAACGGCACCAGTGTGACCTGAGTGGGGATGACGAGTCCCAGCATGAGCACACCGAACAGCGCATCACGTCCCTTGAAGCGGTACTTGGCGAATGCGTAGCCGGCCAGCGTGCAGACCGCTCCGGCGCAGACAGTGTAAATGGCGGCGATCAGAGCCGAGTTGAACACGACCCTGCCGAAGGATGCCGTCTCCTGGAGGCTCGCGAGGTTGTCTCCCAGGTACCCGCCGGGCAGCAGCGGCGGCGGCGAGCCGAAGATGTCGTCGGAGCTGTGCGTGGCGGCGATGGCGAGCCAGTAGAACGGGATGGCGACGGCCGCGAGAGCGATGGCGAGGCCGGACGTCAGCAGGATGCTGTTGCGGCGCCGGCGTGCAGGAGCGAGGCGGCTGAACCCTGTCGAACGGCTCTTCATGCTCTGTCTCCCAGGACACGGAATTGGATCAGCCCGAGGACTCCGATCAGAACCGCCAAGGCGTAGGCGATGGCCGAGGCATAGCCGAAGTCGAAGTACATGAAGGCGTTTTGGTACAGGTACACACCGATGGTGAGCGTCGCGTTGTCCGGACCGCCCTGTGTCAGGATGTAGGGCTCGTCGAAGATCTGCAGGGTGCCGATGGTGGAAAGCACCGTGGACAGCAGGATCGCCGGCCGCAGGCCGGGCAGTGTCACGTGACGAAACGTCCCCCAGGCTCCCGCACCGTCGACTGCGGCGGCGTCGTAGAGCTCCGAGGGAATCGTCTGAAGTCTCGCCAGCAGAATGACGGCGTTGTATCCGGTGTAGTGCCAGGTGAGCACCAGACCGAGCGAGATCTTCGCCCAGAGCGGGTCGGTCAGCCAGGGCACCTCGCCGATCCCGACGAGCCCGAGAAGCCAGTTGATCAGACCGTACTTCTCATTGAGGAGCACGGAGAAGATGACTCCGTAGGCCACCAGGCCGGTGACCATCGGGAGGAAGAAGCCGAGGCGGAAGACCGAACGTGCCCGCAGAGTCGCAGAGTTGAAGGCGAGGGCGAGTCCCGTGGCCAAGGCCAGCATGAGGGGAACCTGGATCACCAGGATGACGCAGGTGTTCTCCAGCGCGGTCCAAAAGAGCGAATCACGCAGGAGCCGTCGGTAGTTGTCGGCTCCGACGAAGGTGTCGACGCCCCCGACGCTCTTGTGCAGGCTGAGGACGAAGGACCAGCCGATGGGATAGAGCTTGAAGGCCGCGAAGAGGAGCACTGCAGGCAGGACGAACCCGTACGGTGCGACGCGACGCGCGGTCAGCCGCGGTGACCGCGGGCTCTGCGTACTCCGCCGGGTCTGAGCCGGTTCCTGCGGGGGGCGCGGCTGTGCGCCGACGGTGGTCGTCACAGGACCTTGCGTCCCGTCTGCTCCGCCAGCTGCTCGGCGGCCTTCTGCAGTGCCGAGGCAGGATCGGCTCCCTTGAGGAGGACCTTCGTCTGGGCGTCGGCGACGACCTTGAGCGCACGGGCGTAGTCGGCGCTGTAGTTGAAAGCGGGCGCGGGAGTCTTGAGAGCCTCCAGGAAGATCTCTCCCTTCTTCTGGCCGCTGAAGAACTGCGACGGTGTATGGAAGACGACGTCGTCATAGGCCCTCATCAGGGCGGGGGCGATGCCCTTCCCCTTGTAGATCTGGACCTGCGACTCCGGCCGGGTGAGAACGAACTCGACGAACTTCCAGGCCGCGGCCTGATGCTTGCTGCTTCCTGCGATGGCGAGGTGTGTGGAGTTCACCGTCGTGGCGTTCGTGCCTCCGCGGGTGACGGCAGGCGGTAGACGTACGCCCCATTTTCCGGCCTCCGCGGGAACCGTCTCCTCGATGATGCCGCCGAACCAGGTCGGCCACGGCAGGACCGCCGCCGTGCCCTTCTTGATCGAGCTGATCAGGGCGTTCCACCCGCCGGAGAGGTCGCTCACCAGTCCCGCGTCATTGAGTTCCTTGATGATCGTCATGGCCTTCACGGCCGCGGGCGAGGTGAGAGTGATGTCGCCGCCGAGGTTGAAGTAGAAGGCCCCCTGCAGCTGGAGCAGCATCTGGAAGAAGTTCGCGGCGTCCGGCTGAGAGGCGGGCTTGTCGATGCCGAGCAGGTACTTGCCGGTCTTCTGCTTGATCTTCTTTCCCGCTTCGAGCGCGTCGTCCCAGGTTTCCAGGGCGGCGGCGTCCACCCCCGACTCCTCGAAGACGTCGGCACGGTAATAGAACCCGGCCGAGTTGGCCTCCCACGGCAGGGCGCTGACCCGGTCGCCCTTGGGGGCCACCGTCTGCCACATGCCCTGCGCGAAGGAGTCCTTGTAGTTGGCGGCGCCGAGCTTGCCGAGGTCCGCGAGACCGTCCGGGAACTTCTCGACGTACCCGGGAAGGTAGTCGACGCCGATGTGGAGCACATCGGCGAGACCCGCGCCGCCGGCCGCCATGGCCGTGGTGATCTTGTTCCAGATGGCCGGGTTGCCGATGTCCTGGACGTTGACCTTGATGTCCGGGTACCGCTTGTTGAAGTCGGGGACGAGGGCTTTGAGTTCTGCGGCCGGGCCCTGCCAACTCCAGACCGTTATGCCACCCTTCTCACCGTCCCCGGCGGACCCGGAACCGGCCCCGGCGGTGCCTGTGCCGGAGCACGCGGTGAGGCCGGTCAGGCCGACACCTGCGGCCAGAGCCCCACCGATTCCGAGGACCTTGCGACGACTGACGTTCATGACCGGACCACCTTTGTTCGCGAAATCCCGCCCGTGTCTGACAGACCGGGAAGCTAGCAACCAGCCATCCTGCTTGCAAGATTCCATTGAAAAATTTCTGTCTTATCCGTCAACTGAGGTGTGCAAGAGTCTTGCGAGCGGCCGGAGATCGTGGCTAGCGTCGAGCTGCCCCCACCCATCAATCCAGCCTGGAGCCGCCATGAGACCCTCCCGACCTGCGCGCCTCGCATTGACTGCCGCACTCGCGACGCTCGCGCCCCTCGCTCCCCTGCCCCTCGGCGACTCGGCTGCCACTGCGGCACCGCGACTCCTCACCGTGACGAATCCCGGCTTCGAACAGGACGCCACCGGCTGGAACTTCACCTCCGGCACTGGTGTCGCCACCAACCGCCCGCACGGCGGCGCAAAGCTGATCTACCTCGACGCGGGGGCGGGCAGGAAGGTCTCCCAGACGAAGACGGTGTCCGCCACGGGTTCCTATGACTTCTCGGCCTGGATCGCCGCGGGCGGAACGGGCGGGACGTTCGTCGTACGCGTCAACGGAAGCCCGGCCGGGGCGGTGGCCCTGCCCAGCCGCTCCGGCTACGCGCGGTACACGGTAAGCCGGGTGGCACTCAGATCCGGTGACACACTGGAGATCGCCTTCGAGTCCGGCGACGGGTGGATCAACGCCGACGACGTCATGGTCTCGCCGGCAGCCCCCGCCGACCCGGTCGTCACCTCGTCCAACCCGAAGATCGTCGAGATCTTCGACTGGTCGAAGCACAAGGCGAACAGCTGGGTCCAGCTGAACGGCACCGAGGGCAGGCTCAACGTCGACGAGGGCAACCCCTCCGGCACCGGGTCGGGTGTCTATGGCCCCTCGTACTGGGCCGGATACTCGCACCGCAGCGGCTACTACTCACGCGACATGGTCCACCAGGTGGCCGGCGCCGCCGTCCTCGGACTGAACCGCGAGAACAAGACGATGCTGCGTTCCTTCGCCGCCTCCGCGACGGCCGAGCACAAGTACTTCCCCATATGGGCGTTCAACTTCGACGCCAAGACCTACCTGTCGATCGACTACAAGAGCCCGACCAACTACGTCCGGGAGGTCCCCGCGGCGTTCGAACTGGTGGAGAAGGCCGACAAGGCATACCGCTGGAGCGGTGACTGCGCGTACATCGACGACGCGGCGTTCTGGAACTTCTACCGGCACGCCACCGATGAATTCATCAACCTGCACGACGGCGCGAAGCCGAACAACGTCGCCGAGGGCACCGGGCACGGCATCTTCGCCGGCTCGGCCAGCTACAACGAAGCCGACGACGAGCACCTCGCGGAGGCGGGCGACGCGATCAGCTCCCAATACCAGGCCTACCTCGCCATGTCGGCACTCGCCACCGACAAGGGAGACAAGGAACTCGCCACCCGGTACAGCCGGAAGGCCGCCGATCTGAAGTCGTACTTCAACTCGACCTGGAGCGGCGACGGTTCGGGCAGCCAGATGGTTCGGGGGTACACCGTCGACGGCCAGGCGCTCACCGGCTGGGGCAAGGAGAACAGCTGGTTCATGCCCATGAAGCAGATCATCGCTCCGGGCGCACGCAACAGCGCCTATCTCGACTTCATCGACCAGCAGGCCGGCGGCAGCGGCGCCCCGAACAACATCGAGGCCATCACCTATCTGCCCGACACATTCTTCGCCCATGAGCGGAACGACACCGCCTGGAAGTGGATGCAGCACGTCTACGACCGGCGGAACGAACAGCACCCTGTCGGCAAGCAGGGCACCAACGGCGACTACCCCGAGGTGTCGTACACCTTGGTGAGCCAGACGGTGGAGGGCCTCATGGGCGTCGCCCCCAATGCTCCCGGCCGTGCTCTGACCACGCAGTCCCGCCTGCCGACCGGCACCGACTGGCTTCAGATCAAGGACATGCACGTCGGCCGGAACACCTTCGCCCTACGCCATGACGGCGCCACGAAGTCGACGCTCACAAACAGCACAGGTCCCGACAAGTACACCTGGGAAGCGCGGTTCCCTGGTGACCACGACACCATCGAGGTGAACGGCAAGTCGCACAAGGCCGACACGAAAGTGGTGAACGGTGTGACCTATGCCTACGTCACCGTGACCATCGCTCCCGGAGCGACTGCGACCGCCAAGGTCCGCTGATGCCCTGCCGATCACGGTGACGACCGGCCTCGCCCGGTGAACAGCCGGCCGAAGGGCGTTGTCCGCACGGAAGTACGGCTTCGGGTGGAAGGCATGGGAGCCGGCCGGCACCATGGCCGCCGCCGGCGCCCCCGGGTGATCGCCGATGGCGGCTACCCGGGGGAGGCCCGCCGGTCGCGGCGGGCGGGCGATGCCGTCACCGCGGCGGTCGCCGAGCCCGAGCGCGTCCTGAGCCCAAGCGCGCCCGGGAGACGGGTGGGGCCCTGGCCGAAGCCGTTGAGGCCGGCGATCGATTCGTGCGGGGTGCCCTTGTTCCCCAGGCCGAAGAAGTCGCGGTGGATGGCCAGGATGCCGTTGGCGACAGCGAACTCGGTCGACTGCTTGGTGAACCCGGTGGTCGTCACGAAGACCGCGACGTCGGCCCCGAAGTGCGCCTTCGCGCCCAACAGATCACGCATCTCTCGCGGCGGGATCCGGCTCTTGGTGGTGTAGCGCTTGCACTGGATCACCGCTGTGCGGCAGTCGGGGAAGCGGCACAACGTCCGCTCCGTTGTCGCCGGCGCCGCCGACCCGGCGTACCTCGGTGAACCCGTCCCGGCGGCACAGCCCGGCGACCGGTTCCTCGAACTGCGCGCCGGTCATCGCATCGACCTCGTCGAGCGTCCGCAGACCGACGGCGACCGCGTCCATCTGTCGCCGGCGCCGGTCCTCCGCCCGGACCCGCCGATGCGTGCGGCTCAGCACCCAAGCGCCGAAAGCCGCGCCACCGAACACCAGACCACCAACCCGTACAGCACACCGGCCATGTCGGTTCCCCCAACCGTCGAGCCGCTGCGAACCAGTGTGCTCACCCGACCGGGCCGTCGGCAGCGTTTCGCCCAATCCGACACCGGTCGACTCCACCGCGGCCCGGCGACCGCCGGAGCGGGCGGGCGCGCTCTCGGGGTTGGAGTCGCCGGTGTGTCACGTGAGTTCCCGACCGGTCGGTCCCGTGGGGCGAACCGTTCCGGGAAACGATCACGTCGTTCTGCCCACGAACGGCGAGTGGGAGTGGTTCGACGGCCTGCACAAGGACTTCCCCTTCGTCCGCAAGATGTGGCACCGCTACCGTTTGGACGAGAAGCTGTCGGCAGCGGGCGGTCTGGTCGAGCTGGAAGGAGACGGCGAGCTGGCCCTCGCCCGGGATGCCGGCGTAGCAGCCGTAGCGTCTGCGTTGGTCCTCGGGAAGCCGGTGGGCACACGCCAGGTCGACCGACCGCCCGGGCGCGGGCCCCGAGAAGCTGGGGCAGGCGCGAGAGGTCACCGCGGTGTGGCACCCCCGCTGGGCGGACTCGTTTCCCTCTGTGCGCTTCCGTGCGCCCGACTGTGCTCTTCTGCGCCCTGCCGTTCGGGGAACCGGCCCTCGATCATGGGTCGACCGAGCGATCGGCAGCGGACGGCAGGTACGGTGCACCATGGGAGTGATCCCCGGCCCGAGCCTCTACTACGGCCACGTCCTGCACTTCGACAAGCCCGAACCGCCCCCGGTCGAGATCCCACCGTGGTGCGGGAAATGCGACGGCCCGGCCCCCGGCCCGCGTCGTCACGGTACGGCATCACCGGCCTGCCGTCGGCGGGTTCACCCGGCCATCGCACGTCCGCCGTTACGTCCCGTGAGGGGCGGCACGGGCCGCCCCTCGATCGTGTGGCCGGCGTCGGCGGTGACGGCTGCTGGGCGGCCCTCGTCGTAATCGACGAGCCTGCAGTCGGAAGGATCCGAACCGGGGCGCCGCGTCGGCGGCCTGCCTCACCGCGCACCGCGGCGAGCGGCACGGAAAAGCGGACCGGTGGCAACACCGGCACCGCGCTGTATGCCGAATCACCGCCCCCGGGCAAACCCGTCTCGCCACACCCACAACATCGGCCCGGCACCCGCCCACACCGAAATTCCCCACACCCCGGTCGTCGACATTCGCCCGGATTTCCCCTGGCGGCTGGGGCCGGCCTTCTCGGAGTTACACGGCAGGGCGATCCGGTGCGAGCGGCTCCAGAATGGTTTCCAGGTTCTTTCGGGCGATCTGCTTGCGGAACTCCCCTTCATAAGAGGTGTCACCGGCGTTGTGCATTACCTCGGTCATCCAGACGGCGGATGCCTGCCGCTCCCAAGTGTGATCCAGGCAGGTTTCGGAGTAGCTGTCGAGCAGGCTGGAATCGTGCTTCTCGACCCGGTGGACGACCGCGCGGGTGAACACCTCGGCGTCGTGGAGGGCCAGACTCATCCCTTGCGCGCTCATCGGGGAGATGAGGTGGGCCGCGTCCCCGAGAAGGTAGAGCCTGCCATGACTCATGGGGCTGAACACCACACCGCGAAGAGGCACGACCTGCTTGCTCGTCACCGGGCCCCTGGACGCCACAGGCCCACCGAAGCGGGTTTCCAATTCGCTCCAGATGCGCTCGTCCGGCCATTGTTCGACGGTGTCGGTGAGCGGGCACTGCAGGTAGAGGCGACTCGCAGCCGGGCCGCGAGTGATTTGTGCGGCGAAGCCGCGCGAGTGCACCGCCAGCACGGCCGGCGGATCCGCCGGTGCTTCCGTCATGACGCTCAGCCAGGCGTAACCGAACTCATGGGTGGAGCAGGTGAGGACGTCGGCGGGGACGGCCGTCCTGCTGACGCCGCGGTAGCCGTCGCTGCCGGCGACGAAGTCACAGCCGAGGACCTTCGTCGAGCCGGCGGCGTCGCGGTAGCGGACCCGGGGACGCGCGGTGTCGATGTCGTGCAGCGAAACGTCTCCGGCCTCGAAGCGAAGATCGCCGCCGTCTCGGAGGAAGACGCTGATGAGGTTTCGGACGATTACCTGCTGGGGGCAGAACGCACCGTCGACGTCGTCCTCGTCGTCCCCGCCGATGTTCCACTGCCGCATCTCTCCGTCGATCAGCAGCGGCATGCCCGAATCCGAGGAACCGTGGCTGTGGTGTTCGACAACCTCTCCCAGCCCCCACTCGTGCAACAGTCGCACCCCGTCGGCGTCGAGAGCGCCGGCCCTTTGCCGCTGTTCGACGTATTCGCGACTGTGCTTTTCCAGGACGATGCAACCGATGCCCTTGCGCAACAGGAAATTGCCGAGAGCCAGTCCGGCGACCCCGCCCCCGACGATGACGACGGATGTGTCCTTGCCGCTTTCAACCATGTGTTTGCGAGCTCCCTGCAAAAGGCGTGAACAATTGCGCCGGCCGGGTGGTGCGGCGCGCCGACCACCACACTGGACCCGACGGGGGAGCACACCAACCGGCGAATGTGCGCCGGATGCCGAAAAGTCGCCAACCTGGGGTCGGTGGACCCTGTGCGACCCGACCCCTGGCCGGCGGACGAGGCGCTGCTACTTGGCGTCGTCGCGCAGATCTGCCTGGAAGCTGCCCGGGGTCTGGCCCACGATCTCCGTGAACGCCTCGATGAGGCTGGAGGGATTGGACCACCCGCACTCCATCGCGGTCTCGGTGACGGAGCGGCCGTCGGCGAGATGAATCAAAGCGTGATGAATGCGCAGAATCGTGCGCCAGCGGTGGAAGCTCATGCCCAGTTCGGTGTGGAACAGGCGGCTCAGGGTGCGTGTCCCCGCTCCTGCGGTGCGCCCCAACTCGACCAGGGTCGCGGTCCGGCCGGGATCGGCGTGCAGGAGATCGGTGACGGCGCGCAGACGGTCGTCGCGCGGTTCCGGCAGGTGCAGGGACTGCTCCGGAGCCTCGGCAAGCTCGTCGATTGCCACCGCACGCAGCCGATCGTAGGCGTCGGGAGGCATCTCCCGCCGATCGGTCAGTACCAGAAGGGCCTCCCGCAGCAGGGGACTTACCGCCGACACGCAGGGGTACGCCACGAGCGCACCGCACAGGCCTGCCGGGATGGTGACCAGGCGGACGTCGGTCCTGCCGTAGAAGCGATGGGAATGCTCGAATCCGGGCGGCGTCCACGTCACCCTGTGGGCGGGGGCCACCCAGGTCCCGTGCTCGGTCGTGGTGGCCAGAGCACCTGCCGCCGCGTACACCAGTTGGCCGTGGACGTGGGAGTGAGCGCCGACGCGGTACCCGTGCGGGAGCCACCCCCTACCACGAACCGACGCTATCCGCGGCGTCGAGGACGGCGGCGAAGTTGGGCGGGGTCCCCTCATGCAGCCCCAATTTACCAGTGGCACATGTCCTGCAGCGGGCCGGAGATTACTCCCTGCGCACCGAGTACGTACCCGCGCTCCGCGAGTAGACCGCGCGTAATCGCGCAAGGCACAAGCAGCCGGCGCCTCCGTAACCGGCGGATGTCGACGTTGGCACCATCGGGCGGGACAAAAGCGGTTCGCCCAGTGGTAGGACGCCCACGTGCACAAGGGCGCGGACGGCGACGCGAGGCCGCCGTTGCCCTGGGCGTGCACGGTGTTCGGCGCGTCGGTGCGGCACGAGTTCTGTTGTCGGATTCGGGACGAGCCGGGTTTCACGGCCGAGCAACGCGCGCACGCCGCCGCCCTGGCGGCGCGGGCCGCCGCGGCGTTGCCCGAGCCCGCCGCCCTGCGGGCGAGCCTGCCCGGCGGCGTACAGGGTTCCGTGATCAACGAACTCCTCTGCCTGTCCTACCCCTTGTGGGACCGGGTGCGGTTCTGTCTCGATTCCCCCTTCGACGGCCTGGGGGCCGTTCTTGAGATGGCCTGAATTGAATTGACGAGATCCCGCACGAGCCTTTGGTTCGTGTGGGATTTCGGCGTTTCAGGGGTTATTCGCGCTGGTGTGCGGGCTGGGGGCGTGCGTTGTCGGGGCCGATCGCGTCGTCGTGTGGTCTCGGAGCGTGCCGAAGCGCCGACAACCGGGGCAGCTGTGCCTCGGGGCGGGATCGCGCGCACCAGTTGCTGATCAGGTTCCGCGAGGCCGCGACCTTGCGTCCGGGCCTGAAGAGCGGCAAGTGACCCGCCCGGTCGACGAGTTCCGCCAACTGCCCCTCCCACGAAGCCCGGCAGACGAGCAACCGGCCCTGATCCGGCGGGTCGAACACGACGGCGCCCGCGCTCGTCGTGCGAAAGTCCGTTCCGCGTGCGGAGGCGATCTCGCCGGGTGCGAGTCCGCAACCCGCGCCCAGCGCAAGAAGCGCGCGAGCGTCGAGCCGCCGCCGTCCGGCCGCTCGTCAACAGCCGGCCGGCGGTTTCCGGGCCGACATTCGTGGAGGAGTTGCGGTAAGGCACTCGACCTTGCCATGGGTCCGGGGCCCATGAAAAATTGTGGCCGACGCCGCGGTGTCAGGCCTGGTCGACCGGCCCTGCTGTCAGGCCAGGAGCGCGGCGTGCCGCCGCGCGGACTCGGCGGCTCGCGCCAGCGACTGCCGCGCCGATTCCTCGGCCAGCGGCACCAGGTCGGCCATGGCGGGTTTGACGGCCGCCATCGTGAGTTCGCGCGTGATGGTTTCGACCTGCAGGCCGAGTCCGCCGTCCAGCACCTTCTCCAGGTAGTTGGTGTCGAACTCGAAGCCGGCGCGCGGCGTGCCGGGGCGGTAGGAGCCGCCGCGCGAGGCCGCGACCACAACGTGCTTGCCCGACGGGGCGACGCCCTCGCCGAAGGTCCGCCCCGCCAGGATGATCTGGTCCAGCCAGGCCTTCAGGGTCGAGGGGATCGTGAAGTTGTACATGGGAGCGCCGATGAGGATGACGTCGGCCTTCTCGAATTCGGTGATGAGTTCCTCGCGCAGTGCGGGGACGGACTCGGCGGTGACGGTGGCGGCGTCCAGGTGCGGCACGGGGGCGGCGGCCAGGTCGCGGTATATGACGCTGCCTTGCGGGTGCGCCTCCTCCCAGACCTTGCGGAATGCGCTGGTGAGTTGGCGGGAGCCGGAGGCCTCCAGCGGGAACAGGGACGAGTCGATGTGCAGGAGAACGGCCATGGAAGGCACTCCTCGGGGTGGGCGCGCGGATGCGGTGGGGCCGGCACATCAAGGCACCGGGCGTCAGCTTCGTAAGCTGCTTATCTCACGATAGTAACTTACTTTTCCGCAGCTGCTAGGCCGGTGGGCGCTAACATGGGCGCATGACAAAGGGGCAGCAGGGGGACGCGGGGCAGTGCGCAGGAGCGGGCGGCGCCGTGGAAGACGTCTTCGCCCTTCTGGGCAAGCGCTGGAACGGCGTCATCCTCGCCAGCCTGATGAACGGCCCAGGCCGCTTCGCCGAACTGGGCCGCGCCGTCAACGGGATCAGCGAGCGCATGCTCGCCGACCGCCTCGCCGAACTCGGCGAGGCCGGCCTGGTGAGCCGCGAGGTGGACACCGGCCCGCCACTGCGCGTCACCTACCTCCTCACTCCTGCGGGGGAGGCATTGAGGCCGGCTCTGGAGGAGCTGGGCAGCTGGGCCGAGCAGTTCCTCGGGGCAGCCAGGCAGGGCGCTTGCCCCACCGTGCGGCAGCCGAAAGTGGCGAATCCCCGAAACGCATGACGTCCCGAACCAGCGCCCACCGGCCGAAGCCGCATCAGCGGCGGCGAAGCGGACTTGCGGATGTGTCGCGAGTGCGCGGTCGGCCTCCGCGAGTTCGGCCGGGTCACGGTGAGTCAGGGCGTCGTGTTGGCTTCCTGGCCCAGGGGTTGGTAGTCGTCTGGACGTCGAAGTAAAGCACGCCGGTTGCCCCCAGGGTCTCCAGAGGCTGCCTGACCACATATTGCGGCAGGCCCGTTGCGGCTGGGAGTTCGGCGGGCGTGGCTCGACCGTCGCGCCGGAGCAGAACGAGCAGCCGCTCCTCGTTCGGGTCGAGCGAGACGGGGCCGGTGGTCGACTCGCCCGCTGTCGGCCGGAGGGCGTTTCTTCGTCCGGGGCGAGAACGCTGATCCTCGTGAGCCGGCCGCGGGGGCCGCTGTAGAAGGAGAGCAGCACGCAGTGGGCGCCGGACAACCGACCATCAGCTACCATCTCGGCGCGCTGGAAACCCATTTGGGGGCCGAGTTGGTGGAACGGAGCCCCACCGGGGCGATCCTGACCGATGTCGGCACGATGGTTCTGGAGCATGCGGGCGCCGTGCTCGACCGGATCGACGCGGTCGAGGCGGATGTCGAGGCCCGGGCGAAGCACGGCGTGTCGACGCTGCGCGTCGGTGCCTTCCACTCCGCGGCCTCGCGCTTGCTCCCCCAGGCCGTGCGGGACGCCGCGATCGGTTCGGACGTGCGGATCGAGTTGATCGAGGCCGAGCCACTCGATCTGGTCGCACGTGTACGAGCCGGGTCGCTGCACTGCGCCGTGATCTACGACGTCGGTGGAGCCAGGGCCCGGTACGGCGCCGGCGTGCAGTCTGAAACCCTGTTCGACGATCCATACCGAGTGCTGCTCCCCGCATCGCACCCCCAGGCCCGGGCGGCGGGCCCGGTGGACATCGAACTGCCGGCCGACGACGGATGGATCGTCTCTCGCGGCTCGTACGACCCCAGCGACCAGACTCTTTTCGCGACCTGCCAGTCCCTTGGCTTCCGACCCCGGACCGTGCTCAGGACCGACGACTACGGTGTGGTCCACGGCTTCGTCGCGGCCGGCACCGCCGTCGCGCTCGTACCCGAACTCGCTGTGGAAGAGGGATACGACGTCGTCGTCCGCCCTGCCGTGCAGAACCTCGGCTCCCGCAGCGTCCGGTTCCTCGCCCTCCATGGCCCACAGTCCGCCCTGGTGACGCGGCTGCGAGGAACTGCACCGCGCGGCAGCGAACCGCAAGGTGCCCTGACCGAAGCGCACAGCCGGACGGGCGGCGCGCCGCCTTCCATAGACCATATGGAGCCCTGTCGAACGCCCCTCCATACCTGTAATGGCGCAAGGCTGTGAGGATTTGAGCCTGCGCGGTGGGCAGGCGCGGTGGGCAGGCGGGTCCGGAAAAGCGTGGTGTCCCGCTTTGGTGGACCCGTTCGCCGAGCAACGGACCTGCTTGCCGAGCATTCAGACGGCGCCGCACCGCGACAAGTCGGCTCGGCGGCCCGTTCCGCACGATGCGAAGGACTTCCCCCATGACCCGTTACGGCGCAATGTACGGCCCCGACGTCACGTTCCTGGGCGTCCCGCCGTGCGATCTGGATGAACACTCGACGTGGGATGACGCCCAGGTGGTCATCCTCGGCGCGCCCTACGACGGCGGAACCTCGTACCGCTCGGGCGCCCGGTTCGGGCCCAAGGCCATCCGGCAGGCCTGCTACCTCGAACACGAGGGCAGCCGGCCCTCCCTCGCGCTGGGCGTGGACGGACTTCTCGACCTGCGCGTCAAGGACGCCGGCGACGTCATGATGTTCAGCGGCAACGCGCAAGAGGCGCACGCCGCGTTGGAACAGGCGGTGAACACCGTCTCGGCCGCCGGCAGGATTCCCCTCGTACTCGGCGGCGACCACTCGATAGCCCTCCCCAACGTCACCGGCATCGCCCGCGCGATCGGATGGGGCCGGGTCTCGGTCGTCCACTTCGACGCCCACGCCGACACCGGCGACATCTGCCACGGTTCCCTCGTCGCCCACGGCCAGCCGATGCGCCGCCTCCTCGAATCGGGCGCGGCCCGCGGCGACCGTTTCCTGCAACTGGGCCTGCGCGGCTACTGGCCCGGCCCCGAGACTCTGGAATGGATGGCCGGACAGGGCATGCGCTCGTACGAGATGACCGAGATCGTGGAACGTGGCCTGGAGGCCTGCCTTGCCGAGGCGTCACGCACGGCACTGGACGACTGCGACGGCGTCCATCTCTCGGTGGACGTCGATGTCGTCGACCCCGGTATGGCCCCCGGAACCGGGACCCCGGAGCCCGGTGGCCTGACGTCCCGCCAACTCCTGGACGCGGTGCGCCGCCTGGCCTACGAACTGCCCATCGTCGGCGTCGAGGTCGTCGAGGTCGCCCCCGGCCACGACCACGCCGACATCACCGCGATGCTCGGCAGCCGCATCGCCCTCGAAGCACTGTCCGGCATCGCCCGCCGACAGGCCGAGAAGAACGGCCACTTGGCGTCGTGGGACCGTGGCCGACCCCTCCTCGAGCAATACGACACCGTCCACCGCGACTCGAACCGCCGGCACCGCGAAGCACCGCAGGGATGAACCGGCGGGCGAGCCCCCCGCGCGACCGGCCCTGCCTCGGTCGTCGCCGCGCACCCGAAGGAATAGCCGGGCATGGTCTTCCTGCCGGTCCTCTTCGGGACGACGTCCCGGGGAGAACACCCTCGCCGTGTCAGCCACACTGACGGCCCCGCTCACGGCGGCCGGCAGTCGCGCGCGCCGGTCGCCGTGAGTCGGGAACCACTCGGTGGGCCCGGTCGCGGGCGTCAGGTGGTCTTGCTCATCACGTGCTTGATCCGGGAGTAGGAGTCCAGCGCGCCCGGACCGTGTTCGCGGGGGATATCGAGCGCGTTCGGGCGCACAGCAGGACCACGTCCGTGGACTCGCTCTCGGGCACCGTGTCGTGGACGATGTCCCGACACACGTCGACCAGGGCGCGGCCCGCCCGGCACCGTCGACCGATCGAGCGCCGCAGTCGGCGCAGACCGGCGCCCGCCGAGTCCCCCTGGCGATCGAGGAACGCGCTGCCGTGGAAGACGAGGACCGAGGAGGCCTCCAGTTCCGACTCCGCCGTCTCGAACGGGATGCCGCCCACGCCCAGGGGCGACCCGGGCGGGCGTTCGAACAGGGCCGGTTCTCGACCGGGGGCGACGAGCAGTGGGGCGTGATGGCCGGCGTCCGCGAGAGGTCATGAACGTCCAGGCATCCTCGATGACCACCACGTCCCCGGCCATCAGGGCCGCGTCGTACGGACCTGTCGACAGTGACGGCATCTGCTCGCCCGCCGTGATCATGCCTTCGGGCTGGTCGCCACACACCGCGAAAAACGCGCGATCGTCCCCTGCGGCGCGGGAGCCACACCCTCCGAGTCCTCCCCCATGACGACAGCCACGTACAGGTCGACGGTCGCCGCTTTCCCCAGGGTCGGCACAAGCACGTCGACGATGGCCTGCGTCGTCCGCCGAACATCCAGATCGGCACCGATACGCGCCGCAGCCTCGTACATCGACCGCACCCGCAGGCGCAGCCGTCCAACCTCGTCTTCCGCGCCCATCGGAACACCTCCGGGTCCTGTCCACGGTACCCGCGCGGCCGACCGCGGCGCCCGCCGCACCGCTGCCCGCGGTCGATCGACCTCGTGGGGATCGGCGGCGCCGGGAGGGAGCTCGCGCAGGTCGTGAGGTGACCTCGACCTTCTTGACACACTTCCAAAAACGTTTTAGGTTCCGAATGTCACGACCCTGGCTTGAAAAGTGGTCTGCGAACACGGAGCGCGGACCGGTCCGGAAAGTGCGCGACGGTCCCCGTGTGCGCATGGGGCCGGTGTCTGCTCCGGCCGACGGGGGACGGCATTCGCCCCCGCTTTGGTATAGGGCATCCACCACCCACCGATCGGGAGGCAGTCTTGAGTGATCGCGAGGCGGGCGCACGGCGACGACCGGGCGACGGTCTGTGGGTCGCAATCCTCCAATCACCGGGATCCCCCGGTGACCCGGAGACCAACCTCGTCGAACTCCGTCGGACCGCCGAACGGGCCCGGCGCCAGGGTCTCGACCTTCTGGTCACACCGGAGATGTTCATCACCGGCTACGACATCGAGCAGCCGCTCGCCGATCTCGCGCGCAGCAACCTCCTCGACCCCGTTCGACGGATCGCGAGGTCATGCCGGGTCGCCATCGTCGTCTGCCTTCCGGAGATCGACTCGTCCGTTGAACCCCGGATGTACAACACGGCGTACTTCGTCGACTCCCACGGCGAGGTACGGGGTCGTCATCGGAAGTCGCATTTGTTCGGTGATCTCGACCGGCGCCTGTTCGAGCCCGGCGACAGGCCGTTCACGATGGTGGATTACCGCGGCGTGAAGATCGCCATGATGATCTGCTACGACGTCGAGTTTCCGGAGAACGTTCGAGCCGCCGCGATCGCCGGTGCTCATCTTGTCGCCGTTCCGACCGCACAGATGGAGCCGTTCGCATTCGTGGCGGACCATCTGATCCGTGTGCGCGCGTGGGAGAACCAGATATACGTCGCCTACGCGAACCACTCCGGCAAGGAGCGTGGAACGACGTACGTGGGTGGAAGCAGCGTGGTCGGTCCTTCGGGGGAGGTGCTGGCGAGGATCGAAACCGAGTCCGGCATGGCCGACGCGTGGATCGACACGACGGCCGTGGCAGCCGCCCAACGTGCGAACCCGTACCTGCACGACCGGCGTCCCGGCATGTACCGGGCCTTGGTCGACCCGAGCCACGCCACGAGCCCGCAGGGGTGACCCGCTCCTCGAAGGCCGAGTGGTCCCCGCGCAGGGCGTCGTTCGGACAGGAGCGAAGGGTCGCCCGGTGGGGTGCCCCTCGGGCGGACGACCTCGAAGGCGGGTCGTGGTCGGCGCCCGGACCGGCGTGTCGGTACCTGCTCGTCGTCACCCGCGTGTTCGACCGAGGATGCACGGAATTCGCGGCTCCGGCCGAGCGGTTCCGCGCGGCCCTCGTGTCTACGGCTCCGCCCTGGCCCTGGTGGAGCTGGCCCTGAGGTGGATCGCGCTGGGAACGGTGATCGGCTCGGTGACGGTCAGACCCTGGATGCGCTCCATGAGCATGTGTATGGCCGCCGCCCCCAACCGGGTCGGCCGAGGGTCGACGGCCGTGATGGCAGGGTCGCTCAAGCGCGCGGTCGAGCCGTCGACGCCGCCGACCACGAGGATGTCCTCGGGGACGCGCAGCCCTCGTTCCCGGCATGCCTGCAATACACCGGTCGAGTATCTTTCCGCGGAAGCGAACACGGCGTCCGGCGGCGCTTCGCCGTCCAGGAGTTCGATGGTCGCCCTGTAGGCGCTGAGTTCCAAAGCCACCAGCGGCACCGGCGTGACAAGTCGTCCTCGCCCGTTCGCCCAGCACCAGGACTCGTAGGCCGCCCGGGTCTCCAAGGCCCACGACCAGGTCGACTCGGCCCACAGCAACACGATTCTCCGCGCGCCCGCGGCCTTGAGGTGATCCAGCAGGGCCACGGTGCTGGCGGTCGTGTCGGCGCGGACGTAGAACGGGCGATCGGGACGACCGGCGTCGGGCTCGATGGTGACCACGGGCACGCCGACGCTTTCCAGCATGTCGATGCGAGGGTCCTCCTCGGACGGGTCGCAGATGATCACACCGTCCAGACCCATCTGTGCCCACTCCTCGGCCGTCTCCAGAGGCGGCGGGAACACGAGGGAGTTGCCACCCGCGAACGCCGCGCCGGCGCACGCCGACGCGATCTCGAGGTAGTAGTCGAGCCCGATCAACTCCGCCTCCGCCGGCGAACCGTCGGTCCGCGGAAGGATCAGCGCGACGGACTTGCGCGGCGTCCCGCGCAGATCCTGAGCCGCCCGGTTCGGGCGGTACCCCAGGGCCGCCGCGGTCTCTCGAACCCGTCGGCGGGTCTCGGCGTTGACCTCGCCCTTGTCGTTGAGGGCATGAGAGACGGTCGTGATGGACACTCCGGCGGTCTCCGCCACGTCCTTGATCGTCACTCGTTTTCCGGAACGCGCGGCCATCCGCACACCGTAGTCCATCGCGATTCGACCTGACCCCTTCACGCCCAAAACGTTTTGGGTTACGGTCTGGCCATGCGAATCTCATCACTGCGCGACGGCGCCATCCTCAACGCGAACGTGCACACGATGGATCCGGCGCGTCCCGCCGCCGAAGCGGTGGCGTGGCGTGACGGCCGGATCACCCTGGTGGGCACATCCAAAGAGGTCCTGGCCTCCCGGCCCTCCGGTTCCCTCGTGGATGCCCACGGAGGGACCGTCACCCCCGGCCTGATCGACTCCCACACGCACCCCATCTGGGGCGCCGAGTTGGCCCGAGGCGTCGACCTCGGCGGCCTGACCAGCTTCCGCGCCGTGTTGGCCGCGCTGCGGGCAGAGGCCGACGCGACGATCCGCAAAGGTGAACAGTGGATCTTCGCCTGGAACCTGGACTACGCCGCGCTCGAGGGGCGGCCGATCCGCGGCGTCGACTTCACCGATGCCGTGCACGCCATGCCGACCGTGGTCATGTTCCACGACCTCCACACCGGCGTGGCAACGGACGCCGCGCTCGCGCACGCCGGCATCGACGGGAGCGAGACGTTCGCCGATCAGTCGGTCGTGGTCGTGGACGCCGAAGGCCGGCCCACGGGCGAACTCCGCGAGCCCAGTGCCTACAACCTGCTCCTGCGGGCGTGCCCGAAGGTGACTCGCTCGCAACTGCGGGCACACACCACGCGCGTGTTGCGCGACTTCGCCCGCACCGGGCTCACCGGCGGCGTGGTCATGGACGGCTCCCTCGACACCCTCGACCTGCTGGCCGAGATCGAGACGACCGAGGATCTTCCCATCCGCCTGGACGTCGCCCTGTGGCACGAACCCGGGCGCGGGGACGACGGTGTCGAAGAGTTCGTCGCGCGACGGACCGACCGGGGGCGTCGATGGCGCACGGGCATGATCAAGCTGTTCCTCGACGGCGTCGTCGAGACGGGCACGGCATGGCTCTACGAGCCCGACACCTGTGGCCACAGCCACAAGTCCTACTGGACGGATCGAGAACGATTCGCGGACGTGGTGTCGCGATACGCCGCAGAGGGTTTCCAGATCGCCACGCACGCGATCGGCGACCGAGCGGTGGGGGAAGTCGTCGAAACGTATCGGAAGGTGGGGATCCTCGCCGCGAACGGCGCCCCCCATCGGATCGAGCACATCGAGACGCTGACCGACGCCGATCTGTCCGGCATGGGTCGGCTCGGCGCCACCGCGTCGATGCAACCACTCCAGATGCAATGGCGCCGCCACGATCGGTCGGACAAGTGGTCGTCCCGCCTGGGCCCCGATCGCGCGTCCCGGGCGTACCGGACGAGGGACATGCTGAACCTGGGTATCCCGCTGACACTCGGTTCCGACTGGCCGGTGGCGCCGTTCGACCCACGTGTCGGGATGGCCTGGGCACAACTGAGGCGCCCCCCGGGCCTCGCAGGCAGCGCGGTCTTCGAACCGCATCAGGTCCTGCGACCCGCCGAGGCCCTGCACGGCTACACGGCCGCAGCCGCGAAGGCACTCGGCGACACCTCGCGCGGCCGCGTCGTCGAAGGCATGGCCGCCGACCTCACCTGCTTCGGCGGCGACCCCCTCCGGGTCCCCGCCGACGAACTGCCGGAACTGCCCGTGCTCGCCACTATCGTCGACGGCGGGTGCTCGTTCAGAGAGGAAAGACCATGAACGGCTCCGCGCAGGAACCCTCGAAGGAACTGCGACCCAACGCGCTCGGCATGTGGGATCTGGTGTTCTTCGTCGTCGCGGCGGCCGCGCCACTGGCGGTCATGTCGGGCGTGGCGCCACTCGCGATCCAGTTCGGGGGCATCGGAGCACCGGGCGGCTATCTGCTCGGCGGCATCGTGATGTTCGTGTTCGCGGTCGGCTTCACCGCGATGACCCGGTACGTCCCCAACCCCGGCGCCTTCTACGCCTACATCTCGCAGGGACTCGGCCGCGTCGTCGGCGGAGGCGCCGCCTTCGTGGCTCTCGCCTCCTACATCCCCATCGCCGTCGGATTCGTTCCCGCCATCGGCGTATTCGCCCAACAGAGCGCCGAATCGGTGTTCGGACTCCACGTGCCCTGGGGCGTGTGGGCCACGATCGGCGGTGCGATCGTCGCGATCCTCGGCTACCTCAACGTGACCCTGAGCGCCAAGGTGCTGGGAACGATCCTCGTCCTCGAGGTCCTGGTCCTCCTCGTCTTCACCGTGCCTGTCATCGTCCGAGGCGGTGCGGAAGGGCTCAGTCTCGACGGCTTCAGCCCCGGAAACATCTTCGCGCCGGGCGTGGGCGGCCTGTTCGTGCTTTCCTTCGGAGCCTTCCTGGGATTCGAGTCGACCGCCATCTACCGCGGCGAGACCAGGGACGGCAAGAAGGCGGTACCCAGGGCGACGTACATCGCGGTCGGCTTCCTGGCTGTGTTCTACTCCCTCGTCGTCTGGGCCGTGATCATGTCGTTCGGCGAATCCCAGGCCGTCGAGGCCGCCGGCTCCGATCCGGCCGACATGTTCTTCGTCGCGATGACCCGATGGGTGGGCAAACCCCTCAGCGACGCGATGCACCTGCTCCTGGTGACCAGTGCCCTGGCTTCCGTACTCGCGGTGCACAACGCCTCGGCCCGATACCTGCACGCTCTCGCGCGCGATCGTGTACTGCCTCGCGTCCTCGCCGGAACCGACCCGAGGACGCACTCGCCCGCCAACGCGAGCCTGCTCGTCACGGCCCTCACCGTCCTTGGCGTCGGCGGCTTCCAACTGTTCGGCGCCGACCCGTACCTCCAGACGTTCCTGTGGCTCAACGGCATCGGCATCGCCGGAATCATCGGACTCCAGGTCCTGTGCTCCATCGCGATCATCGTGTTCTTCGCCCGTGACTCCCACGGCGTGGGCATCGTTCGGCGGCTCATCGCGCCCACCGTGGCCGCCGTCGCGCTCACCGCAGCCCTCTACCTCATCGTCGAGAACTTCTCCGTCCTCACCGGAGCCGGGACGGCCACCAACACCGTCCTGCTCCTCGTCGTACCGGTGGCCTTCCTCGTCGGCGCGGCGGCGACGCGGCGCGCGAGGCGGGTCCACCACGAGCCGCAACCGGTCCTTTCGCACGACGACGTGCTCGCGCAGGCGCCGGGCCGAACCGAGGGAGCGTAATATGCACGCCTACGACGCAGCCGGCGACGACGCGAATCCGACTCGATGCGTGATCGTGCCCGCGGGCCGGGGCACCGCGGTCGACGTGCGCCGCGGGCAGACGTTTCGTGTCGTCAACACCTCCGGCACACAGGTGGTGGATCTCTGGGCTCACGCGCGAGACGAGCCGGGCGAGTATCTGGGCCTCTCGCAGTGCAGGGAGGTGCTGCAGCGGATCCACTTCCGACCGGGGGACACGCTGTCGACGAATCGCTACCGGGCCTGCCTCACTGTCGTCGACGACACCTCGGGTATCGACCACGACACCCTGATCGCACCCTGCCGGACCGAAACGTACCTGAACGTCGGCCTCCCGGGGACACATCGGAGCTGCACCGCCAACCACGCACAGGCGTTGCCGCAGTGGCCGGCCGTCGACCCGCCGCAGCCTTGGAACCTGTTCATGACAGCGGAGGTGGAGCCGGGCGGGAAGATCGTCTACAAACGACCACCGTTCCGTCCGGGCATGTACGTCGAACTGCGCGCGGAGATGGATCTGATGCTCGTGGTGTCATCCTGTCCCGACGATCACTACCCGACCAACGGCGGCGACGGTTCGCCCCGGGACTTCGAGATCCTCGTCGATCCCTGACCTTCGCCGCTCGTCCGCGGATGCGACGCATCACCCCGGCGGCCTCGCGGCGGACCGCGCCTTCCCGGCCGGCCGGGTCCGGCCCCCTCCCGCACACCTGACGACGGGGCCGCGGGATCGACCGGGCAGCCGCGGCCGGCCGAGGCAACCAGTGCGCCCGCGATGACCGATCATGAGCGTCCGCACCCATCCGATCGGCGGGGGCGTCCGCTCCCGTGGAGACCCATCCCTCGCCGCCCGAGGCCGCGTCCCGGTCGCCGGAACGGTGGAGTGGGCGGGCCAGCGTACGTCGCTCTCGTGGCCGGCGATCGCGAGCCGGTTGGCGATGTAGTAGAGCGGGCGCTGGAGTTGCACCTGGGGCAGTTCGACGTTGTGCGCGGGTATGCCCTGCATGCGTGCGCGGGCGTTGCGGAAGTGGTCCATGAAGCCGCCGAAGTCGCGGATCTGCGGCGGGTTCGGCAGCGGCGCCCGCCACCGTACGTCGGTCACGTCGACGACGGCCGCCTCGGGCGGGTCGGCGAGGATCCGGTCGATGGCCTCCCGGGCCCGGTCGCCGCCCTCGATGATGTGCAGCATCGAGGCCAGGAGCGGGCCGCTCTCGGCGGGCAGGGCGTAGGCGGCGGCGCGGTCGAGGAGGACGAGCCGTTGCTCGTGCTCCACCACGGCCGCGGCGTGGTCGCCCGTGTCGTACCCGACGGTGGCAAGTTTCACGGTGTCCTCCTGGTGAATGGGGCCGGGTCACACGAACGCGACGACGCGGGCGGGGGCGGCGCTTGCCCGGGCCAGTTTCAGCGGGAAGAACGCCACCTTGAAGCCGGCGGGCGGAAGGGTCGCCAGGTTGGCGAGTTGCTGGACGATGACCGCGTCGCGCTCGAGGTCGAAGGTCTCGCTCGCGAATTCCTCCTCGAGCTCGTCTCTCATCTCCAGGTAGCGGGGGTGATCGATGGTTCCGGCGGCGCGCTTGAGGTCGAGTATCAGGTCGATGTCGGCGGCCGTGACAGGTCGCCAGGTGAGGTCGTCGCCGGCCTTGGGCAGGTCGACGGTCGGCGGAGCGGTCACCCGGTCGCGCAATGCTCGGAGTCGGGGGTTGTGATCTGCTGTCCCGGTCACGGGAAACTGCGGACGGTCGGGATCCGGATGCGCAGGCGCCGGACACCTGGCCGGTCACGAACAGCCGGGACGGCATCGCACGGCGGATCTTCCGCGTGCCGCTGCCCGCCTTGTTCTCCGCGGACTCCCCCGAACTCCCCCTGTTGCACTTCCTCTTCCACATTCGATCCGGCACCGGCCCGGAAACGCTCATCGCCACCACAGGAGGCGCCCAGGACACCCGCGTAGTCGGCGGCACACAGCAGATCTCCGCACCGGGCGATGCGGTCAGGCAGGGCGCTGTAGTCCAAACCGTCCGTCAGGACGACGCCGACGTGGCGGTCGAGTTCGAGGGCGGCAGCGTGACGTCCCGGCGAGTTGTCGTCGCCGTGCCGCAGACCCCGGCGGGTCGACTCCGCTACACGCCGGCGCCGCCCGCCTTGCGTGACGGGCTCATCCGGCAGGTGCCGGCCGGATCGGTGACCGAGTGACGTATTGCAGCGGGCCCGACGAAATCCCCGGGCTCGGCGGCGACGGCACGCAGGGACGTCCGCACCACTCCGCCACGGGCCGGCGCGTTGCGTGCGGCCGCGACCGGCTGATCGCGACGCACCGGAGCCTCGACGTACGACATGGCACCCCTCCCGGTCGGACGACCGAGATTTCGTCGTGCCCGGTCCGTTGTCCGAGGCCTGCCGTCAGCCTGCTTCGGCATCGAGACCGGCTGCGCGCAGATAGTCGCCGATGGCCGTGTGATTCTTCGTGAGGCACTCGATCTTCTCGGCCATGCGATCGCGTACCTGCTCGAGGGTGGCAACCATGTCCGGCGTCAGATAGGGCATGTGAATCGTTCTCGGGCTGTCCAGGCACGGCAGGATCTGCCTGATGATCCTCGTCGGCAGACCGACGTCGAGCAAACCCCTGATCTGGCGGACCCGATCGACCACGTAGTCGTCGTAGTCCCGGTATCCGTTGGGCAGACGCTCCGACACGATCAGATTCCGCGCCTCGTAGTAGCGCAACATGCGCACCGGCGTGTCCGTGCGCTTCGACAGCTCACCGATCATCACGTGCGAACCTCCCCCACGAACGGCGCAAGTCCTCGACTTGACCCTGACATTGATGTCATCCGTCGATCGTATGGCCATGCCGAGAACGGATCGCACCACCTCGATTGCCGCCCCTGCCACACGGTTTCCCCTCGCGGGGCTGCTGGCACTGGGCACCGCAGGACTGATCACCCTCCTGACCGAGACGATGCCCGCCGGAGTACTGCCCGCGATGAGCCACGACCTGGGGGTGAGCGAGTCGGCAGCCGGTCAGACGGTCACGGCCTTCGCCCTGGGGGCGCTGCTGTCGGCCCTCCCCCTGACGCGAGCGACCATCGGATGGCCACGCCGACACCTGCTGCTGTCCGCGGTGTCGGGATTCGCTGTGACCAACACGATCACGGCCCTCTCGCACAACTTCCCCCTCACGCTTGCGTCCCGCTTCATCGGAGGTGTCGTCGCGGGACTGCTCTGGGCCCTGCTCGCCGGGTACGCCCGTCGCATGGTCGCTCCGCACCAACGCGGCAGGGCCATGGCAATCGCGATGGCAGGCACTCCCGTCGCACTCTCGGTCGGTGTACCCGCCGCCGCGTTCCTCGCGAAAGTCGTCGGCTGGCGTTTCGCCTTCGGACTCACGACAGCAGCCACCCTGGCGCTGATCGTCTGGATCATCGCTGCCGTTCCCAACTTCCCGGGACGACCCAAGGGGTCCCGGCTCCCGCTCGCCCGAACCCTGCGCATCCCCGGTGTCGCCCCCATACTCCTCGTGACACTGACTTTCGTACTCGCGCACAACACCCTCTACACCTACATCGCACCCTTCCTCGACGCGCTCGGCATGGCGGACCGGGTCGACGCCGTCCTCCTCACCTTCGGAGTGCTGTCGTTGGCGAGTATCTGGATCACCGGCGCGCTCATCGATCGACACCTGCGCACCCTCATGATCAGCAGTTGTGCCCTCTTCGCCACGGCGGCTCTGCTCCTGGGAGTCTTCACCGGCTCCCCCGTACCTGTCTTCGTCGGCACCGCCGTGTGGGGGCTCGCGTTCGGCGGCACGGCGACCCTGCTACAGACGGCTGTCGCCGAAGCAGCCGATGCGGCCGGGGACGTGGCCCAATCCCTGCTCGTGACCGGTTGGAACATCGGCATCGCCGGCAGCGGCATCCTCGGTGCACTCCTGCTCGGCGGACCCGGAGCGAACTACCTCGCCTGGGCCGCCATCGCACTCTTGCTACCGACTCTCGCGATCGTCGTCGGCGCACGCAGGAACGCATTCCCCGCGCGCCCACTCCACCACGCCGAAACAACGCCAAGATGAGAGCACTCCTTCTCTGATGTGACCGCAGCCCTGACGCCCAGGCAGCGACGATCGTGTTCGCAACCTGTGGCGTCCGGAGCCCCTTCCTCGATTCCCGCCTACGCCGTCGGGATGTCCCAGCCGTCCACCGGTCAGTGCTCGCGGGTGTCGACCACGCGGCGGAGTTAAAGGGGGAGGCGTCGACCACGTGTGCGGTCAACGCCTCCCCGCGCCTCACAGGCACCGGTGGAGGAGAAGGCCGGCGGCCCGTGGGCCGAAGCCTTCCCCGACGACGTCGACCACCCCGCGAACCGGTCTCGCCGCACAGCCCTGCTGCCCCACATCGACGCCCTCACAGGCCATCACGCCTCCGACCGCGACACCCCACACACCGCACCCCACCCCGCAGGCGCAGCGGCTGCGGGGTGGGGTGCGGGCCGCAGGCGGCCGGAGCTGGCTCGGCGTCACCCCGAGCCCGGCACCGCATTCAACGGGCGGAACCCGTTGCGGCGGGGGTTGGATGCACTCGGTGACGGTCCGGCGGCACCAGATGGTCGGTTCGGCACCGGGCGCCGACTCTCGATTCGGAACGCATGTGCGTACGACTGATGTTGTTGGTGATCTTCTGTGGGTCAGTGATTCCGGGGGATCGCGAGCTCGTCGCAGAGTCGCCGGAAACGGCTGGGAGCTCTGGGTGTTCGGGTGGGCATCGTGCCTGGTGGTAGGCATCCGCTGAGCCGGGTGATGTTGGTGCCGGCGGCGGCAAGAACGTGTTGGACATGGGTCTTGGCAATGCCGCGGTAGCGGCAGTTGCGCATCCCGCGGGACCGGAGGTCTCGGAGACGGTCGCCTCACAGCCGGCCCCCATCGCGTACTGCCGCCGCCATTCCGGGGTCTGCTGATCCCGGCGGACCCGACTCTGGTTCCCGTGCAGCGGCCGGGGCATCAGGGTCGGATGCCGCCCACGGCCGTCGGTGTTGCCGGTGCACCGGAGCCGGTCCTCGCAGGCCCTGCAAGCGGCCTTGGGGAACAGGACGGAGAATCGGGGCTGTTGATCCCCGAGGGTGGGCTTCCACGGTGGGCTGGCGACCCCACGTGCGCAGGTCGCGGTGCGACTGTCCCAGTCGAAGGTGAAATCCTCCTTGGCGTAGCCGGGACGGTCGCAAGCGCGCGGATCGACCCGGACCGGCCCGGTCAGGTCGATGCCGTGCGTGGCGGCTGCGCGCCGGATCGTCCCCGCGCTGACGTGGCCGGCGTCGACAGGTGCTCGCAGCGGCGGCGGGAGCGCGTGCATGGTGCGCTACATCGGTCGTTTCCTCTCGGACGGCCCGTTCGACGCTGCTGACAGCGATGCTCGCCCTCGGCGGCTGCGGGCTCACCCGACCCGCTCGGGCAGCGGAGGGGCGGGAGCGCGCAGGCCGAAGAGCCTTGGGTATTGGACCCGAGGCGATCGGCGCTGCTGACCGACTGAGCACGGGCCGGCTCGCGCGAGCCCGGAACACGCCCGAGGGCGGTGCCCACAGGAAGAGGCACCGCCCTCGGGCGGGTGGTACACGAGCGCCCGGCGGCACTCAGGAGTCGTCGGCCATCAGCTTGATGTTCCAGCGGGTCTCCTGGCGCGAACGCAGGTAGAGCACCCAGTACAGGGCCGCCATCAGCATCATGCCGCCGGTGATCTCCAGCGCGCGCACGGGCTGTTCGGTCAGCACGTAGATCATCGCCGCAATCAGCAGCACCGGGATCACCGGCCACAGCGGCATCCGCCACGCCCGACCGCTCTTGTGTACACCCCGGCGGGCGACCAGCACGGCCAGTGCCACGATCAGGTAGAGCGCGGCGACCGCGACGCCGGTGACCTCGCCGAGGATGTCCAGGTTCACGAAGCACAGCAGCGCGCCCGGCACGCCCATCACCAGCGTGGACACCCACGGCGAACCGAAGCGGTTCACCTTGCCGAACGCCCGGTTGATCGGCTCGGGCCAGGCCCGGTCCCGTGCCGAGGCGTAGATCACGCGCGAGCCCTGGATCACCATGACCACACCCGCGTTGACGATCGCCAGCGCGATGCACAGGCCGATGAAGGTGGCCGTGCCGTGGTTGGACCAACCCTCGACCAGGCCGAGGATGTCGCCCTCCGCCAGCGACGCCTGGTCCGGCGCGCCCAGCGAGATCGCGATGGTCGGCACGATCAGGATCACGCCGCCCAGGCCCAGGGTCCACAACACCGTGCGGGAGACCGTGCGCCGCGGGTTCTCCATCTCCTCGGCCAGATAGACCGCGGTGGAAAAGCCCTGCAACGCGAACAGGGCGCCCGCCATGCCCGCGATCAGCAGGCCCATCTTCAGCGGGTCGGTCGTGCCGGCCGCGGCGTCGGTCACCACCTCGGGCTTGACCAGCGTCGAGGCGGACTGGTGCGCGTTGGCGAAGCCGAGGAAGGCCACGATCGCCGCGGCGACCACCTCCAGGCCCAGGAACACGCCGGTCACCCACGCGTTCGCGCGCAGGTCGAGCAGGCCCATGATCGTCGCCAGGATCATCACCGCAGCGCCCGCCCACATCGTGTCGACGGTGGCGATCGAGGTCAGATACTCGGCGATGCCCAGCGCCATGATCGGCGGCACGACCATCACCACGGCCGTGGCGATGACGAAGACCAGCCAGCCCATGAAGCGCCCCATCAGGGTGCCGACCATGGCGTACTCGCCACCGGCACTGGGGACGAGCGTGCCCAGCTCGGAGTAGCAGAACGCCACCCCGACACACAGCACGGCGGCCACGACCAGGGCCGGCGAGGTACCGGAGCCCAGATCCGCGAACATGCCCGGCACGATGACGAACAGGGAGGACGCGGGGGTCAGACAGGACAGGGTGAGCAGGGTGCCGCCGACGACACCGATGGATCGTTTGAGCGGTGCGGGCGCGCCACCGGCGTCGTCGAGCACGACTGGTGGCGGCAGGGTTTCGGACGGCAGTGGGGTGCTTTCTACAGCCATGGCCCTACCTCTGTGATGGGCCGTTCGCACGTTCCGAACGGTGCGGCGTAATAAAGACGCTCGTGTGATCTCAAGTCAAGATCCCGTTACCAAGCTGATTCCGTGGGCTGTGCGCCACAAATGTCACTGAATATCGCTTCGAGCTGCCAGGTGATGGTGCGTAATCCGCACATCGGCCGACCGGTCCGGGCCGCCACGCTTCGACTCCCGCACGTACGCCGAGGGCACGCCGCACGCGGCCGGCGCGCCGACGGCCGCGCCGCGCAGGAACATCCGCCGATCCACGTCGTGGCCGGCGATCCGCAGCGGGGACAGGGCGCGAGTGCGGGCGCGGGTCATCGGCGACTCCTTGGCGATGCGGGACTGGGCCTGGCGCCCCGGACGCGGGGTGCGCCGGGCGTACGGACGGCCCATCGCATCGTGGCCGTGCCCCGCCACCGACGGCAACACGCACCCTGTCAGGCCTCGCGAGGCGCGGTTGACAGGGTGCGTGCGGATGTCGCCGGGTGCCGCCTGCGCGGCGGGGTGGATCAGGCGTCGTAGTTGGTCATCACGTGCTTGATCCGGGTGTAGTCCTCGACGGCGAACGCGGGCATATCACCCGGTGTCATGTCGTCGCGCACCCGCACCAGCCTGATCGGGTGCCGCCACTTCCCGTTCTCGAACGCGGTGTCGACGCAGATCTCGGCGACCATCGTGGGCGCGACCGGCATCATCGGACGCTTCTCGCTCCCCCACGCGGGGGTGAACGTGTGGCCGTGCCAGGGATGATCGTCGGCGGCGGGGCTCAGGCGCGCGGCCGCGGCGGCGCGTGTCGCGCGATCCAGGGAGGTGCTGCGGCCGACGAAACACAGGGCCCCAGTCCCGCAATCCACGTCTCGGCCAGTGCCCGGTCCGATGTGGACGGGCACAGCGCCCACGGCGGGCCGAGCGCGTACTCGGCGAACAACGCCTCCAGGCGGGCGCGTCGGCGCTCGTACGACCCCCCGGTCAGGTCTTCGCCGTGGTGAAGCAGGTCGAACGCCACGTAGTTCGCGGGTTGTTCCCGGGCCTCGCGCGCTGCCGCCGCCCCCGGTGCGGCGCAGGCGCCGTTGCAGAAGGTCGAACGCGAGCCGGTTCTCGTGCCAGATCACCGTTCCTGGTCGAGCGTGTGGCGTTCCTCGAGGAGTACGCCGAGGGCTGTCGGGGATCGGGGCGTACGACGGGCCCGGCAGGCCGTCGAGCGCGCCCGGCGCTCGCCCGAGCACGCGATGTGGGGGTTTCCCACGCGACCCGAAGGCCGTACCCGCCCGTCCCGACATCCGTCCTCTCGAAATCCGAAGTTCGAACCGCGGCAACGTCGATCCGGGGCTCCCTTCGCGTCCTTGCCCGCGCTCGCCGAACTCGCCGCGTTCCCAGGGGAACCGAGCCACCAGGGCTTGGACACCGCCCATCGCGAACCCGCCACGCAGCCTCCTTGTCGGGGCCGGGACTCGGCGGCGTCGACGCCCGGGGCACGGCACGCTCGCCGGGTCGGCGTCCGCAACGGTCGACGGGGCATGGTCTCGGGGTGGGGCACGGGAATCACGTCGATCGCGGACCGATATCGACTGGTCACCGCGAGTTCGCTGTCGGCAGGATCCCCGTATCGATGGGCTCAGGGGGACCACACTTGCCACACGGATCCATGACTTCGCTTCACACCCGCGCAGGGTCGAGCGGCCGAGGGATATTACTGGAAACGATCGCCGTACTCCTGCTCCTGGGCATCGCACCGACCCCGGCGCCGGCCTCGGCCCGGACGGTCAGTGGTACATCGACGCGTACGGCACGCCGGAGGCGTGGACCATCTCCACAGGCACGGGCACACGCGATTCAGGTACTCTCGCCGCTCCCGTGCGAAAGCCGCGTCCTGTGACTCGCCGGCCAGGACCGGCGCGGCGAACCGCCCGCCGGGCGCGGCACGGCGCTGGACGCCCTGGTCGACGACGAGGAGTGGAACCCGGGGCGGTGGCCGGTGGCGTGGCAACGCCATCCGACCCACGCGGCCGTCTTCCTGGCCGAGCGGGCCGGGCGGGGTGAGGGGGCGCGGTTGGACGACGTGGGACTGGACGTCGTGCATCGCGGGTCGTCGATCGGGCGGTGGGTCACCCGGCAGCGCTCCGGATGGGACGGGTTGAACGCGGCGCAGCGCGAACAGTTGCACGCGCTCGGGCTGACCCCGCCCGCGCTCGACACCGCCGGCTCGGCCGAGGCGGTGGCGGTGCCGGACAGGCCTCGGCCGAAGCGCACGCGCGAGCAGGCGTGGGCGATCGCGGTGAGCGCGGCGGCGGCGTACCGGGCCCGGGTAGGACACCTCGAAGTCCCCCGCGCCCACGTGGAGACCGTGATCGCGTTCGACGGGTGGCCGGAGGACGTACGGCTCGGGGTGTGGGTCACCACCACCAGAAGCAGGCAGGCGAAACTCCCGGCCGAACGCATCGCGGCACTCGACGCGTTGGGGATGCGCTGGACGTAACCGACGACACGAACGGGGCCGGTCATGCGTCGGACCGACCCCGTTCGCTTCGTCGGGTGGTGTGACCGGGCCCGGTACATGGCGGTTTGCGCCGGAGCGGAAGCGGACCGTCGTCCCGATGGGGCGCCTGTGGGTCGTGGGACGGGTCGATGTCACGAGGGGGTCACCGTCCGTGCGAGTGGGGGGTGCGGCGGGTGGGCCGGATGGACGATGAGGGCATGACGGCCAAGGCGCAGGCGTGGGTGGGCGGCACGGTGGCGGGTGCGGCGCTGGTGGGGTTGGCGGTGTATCTGGCGGTGGTGGGGTTGGACGAGGCGGACAAGTGGGCGAGCGTGCTCGGTCTGTTCGTGGCGGTGGTCGGGTTGGTGGTGTCGGTGGTCGGGGTATGGCGCGAACGCTCCGCGTCGGGTGGGCAGTCGGTGACGGACAGCGTGATCGGCGGCGGTGTCGCGCAGGTGTCCGGGACCGGCGGCAGCGTGCGGATCACCCGCCGCGGCACCGGACCGGCCGCCCCGCCCCCCGTCGCGCCCGGTACGCCGCCCGCGGGAGGCGGCGCACCGCCGGCGGACGACGGGCAGCGGGTGCACGGCAGCACCATCCCCGGCCCGGTCGACCAGGTACAAGGCACCGTCGGGGACGTCACCATCGAGGAGGGCCCGTGACCGGCCCGGGACGCCGGTACGGATGGTGGCCCCGCCGCGGCACCCCGCCCGCCCCCGGGCCCGGGGAGCGCGAGGCCGGGCCGGGCGCCCCGGCGCGGACAGCGCGGGCGCGGCCGGGGCAGTGGGTGGCGGGGTCGGTGGTGTACGGGCCGGTAAACCAGGTCTCCGGCGTCACCGGCGACGTGCACATCACCACGCACACCGGCGCGGAGCGGGCGCTGTACCGGGTGGATGCCTTCCCGGCGGAGCGCCGGGCACCGACGGTGGCGCAGGCGCGTGCGCAGCCGGCGCGGTTGTTGCAGGCCCGCTACGCCCTCGTCGACTTCACCGGTCGTCACACGGAGTTGGAGCGGTTGGCCGGGTGGCGCGACGGCCCCGGGGTGGCGTCGGTGCTGCTCCTCCACGGGCCGGGCGGGCAGGGCAAGACACGGCTGGCCGCCCGCTTCGCCGCCGACACCCGTGACGGTGGCGGTGGTTGGGAGGTGTTGCAGGCCCGGCATGCCGGCGACCCCGCCCCCGCGGACGCCTCCTCGGGCGGCGGGGGCCTGGGGCGCGGGCCGGACGCGGCCGACGAAGGGGAGCCTGCGGCGGGGGTGTTGGTGATGGTCGACTACGCGGAGCGGTGGCCGGTGGCCGATCTGCTGGCCCTGCTCGCCCACTCCGCCGGGCAGGGGCGCCGGGTGCGGGTGCTGTTGGTGGCGCGCCCGGCCGGATTGTGGTGGCAGACGCTGGCGCATCGTCTGGATCGCCTCGACCTGGACACCGACGTCCTGCCGCTGCCGTCGCTCACCGACGATCCGGGCACCGACCCCGGTGCCCTGTTCGCCGCCGCCCGGGACCGTTTCGCCGCCGCCCTGGACGTCCCCGACCCCCACCGCGTCGCCGCGCCCACCGCGCTGGGCGACCCGCAGCAGTTCGGGCAGGTGCTGGCCGTGCACATGGCCGCGGTCGCTGCCGTCGACGTCCACCGCACCCGCACCCCCACGGAGCTCGATGCCCTCGGACGGATCTCCGGCTACCTTCTGGACCGCGAACGCGACCACTGGCAGACCCTCCACGCCAACAGGCGCGTCACCGTCCCCGCCGAGACGCTTGCCCGCACCACCTACACTGCCGCCCTCACCGGCGCGGTTCCCCACGACGTCGGACACGCCGCCCTCGTCGCGATCGGCGCCTGCACCGGCGACACCCTCGACCGCGCCCTGACCGACCACGCCGTCCCCTACCCGCCCATCGACCCGCACGCCGGGACCGTCCTGGAACCCCTGTACCCCGACCGCCTCGCCGAGGACTTCATCGCCCTCACCACCCCCGGCCACCACCTGACCCACGCCACCCCCGACCCCTGGACCACCACCGCACCCACACGCCTGCTCCACCACACACCCGACGCGGACGCCAAGGACACCACCGGGCGGACCACCCGTTGGACACGCAGCACCCTCACGGTCCTGATCGCCGCCGCGGCCCGCTGGCCCCACCTCGTCCCCACCCAACTCACACCCCTGCTCACCACCCAACCCGACCTCGCCCTCCACGCCGGCGGCGCCGCCCTCACCGCCCTCGCAGCCCTGGACGACCTGCCGGTGGAAGTCCTGGAGACCGTCGAAACCCACCTGCCCGAGGGCCGGCACCCCGACCTCGACCCCGGCATCGCCGCCCTCACCGCACGCCTCACCACCCACCGCCTCGCCACCACCACCGACCCCGCCCACCACGCCCGCCTCCACACCACCCTCGCCAACCGCTACGCAAACGCCGGACTCCACCAACAAGCCCTCACCACCGACCAACACGCACACGACATCCTGCGCCGCCTGGCCAAGGCCGATCCCGCCGCGTACGAACCCGACCTCGCCATGTCGTTGAACAACCTGTCGATCCGGCTCGGGGAGGTGGGTGGCCGGGCCGAGGGCCTGACCGCGATCGAGGAGGCCGTCGCCATCCGACGCCGCCTGGCCGCGGCGAACCCCGCCGCGTACGAACCCGACCTCGCCACCTCGTTGAACAATCTGTCGATCGATTACGGTGCGGTGGGTCGGCGGGCCGAGGGGCTGGCCGCGACCGAGGAAGCCGTCGAGATCTACCGCCGCCTGGCGACGGCGAACCCCGCCACGTACGAACCGGACCTCGGCACCTCATTGAGCAACCTGTCGGTCCGCCTCGGGGAGGCGGGTCGGCGGGTTGAGGGCTTGGCCGCGACCGAGGAGGCCGTCACCATCCGGCGCCGCTTGGCGGCGGCGAATCCCACCGCGTACGAACCGGACCTCGCCACGGCGTTGAACAACCTGTCGATCCGGCTCGGGGAGGCGGGTCGGTGGGTTGAGGGCTTGGCCGCGAGCGAGGAAACCGTCGAGATCTGCCACCGCCTGGCCACAGCGAACCCCGCCGCGTACGAACCGGACCTCGCCATGTCGTTGAACAACCTGTCGATCCGGCTCGGGGAGGCGGGTCGGCGGGTTGAGGGCTTGGCCGCGAGCGAGGAAGCCGTCACCATCCGACGCCGCCTGGCCACAGCGAACCCCGCCGCGTACGAACCGGACCTCGCCACGGCGTTGAACAACCTGTCGATCCGGCTCGGGGAGGCGGGCCGGTGGGCCGAGGGCTTGGCCGCGATCGAGGAAGCCGTCACCATCCGACGCCGCCTGGCCACAGCCAATCCCGCCGCATACGAACCGGACCTCGCCGGCTCGTTGAACAACCTGTCGATCCGGCTCTGGGAGGTGGGTCGGCGGGCCGAGGGCCTGACCGCGAGCGAGGAAGCCGTCGAGATCTGCCACCGCCTGGCGACGGCGAACCCCGCCGCGTACGAACCGGACCTCGCCATGTCGTTGAACAACCTGTCGGTCGACTACGGGGAGGCGGGTCGGTGGGCCGAGGGCCTGGCCACGATCGAGGAAACCACCCGGATCCTCCGCCACTTGGCCTTGGAGACACCCAAGGTGTTCGCCGGGCGCCTGCGGACTGCACAGGTGACACGGGCGGCCCTCCTCGACGGGCTCGGGCGATCCGAGGAAGCCCGGGAAATCCGCCGGCGGCTCGCCGACGAACCCCCCGGGGACTGACCACGTCCGGCCCGGCTTCACCTCTGTCTCGAAGATGGCGCTCCGACCGCAGACGGCACCGTGTACCCCGGCCGGTGCCGCTGCCCGGCCATCGGACGGCCTGCTCGCGCACGCGGGCAGGCCACTTCCGCAGGGCCCGACTCGACTACCGGGTCCGAGACAACGTGGCCCGGACGTCGCCCACCGCGGGGCGGGGATCGGGCAGGGGGTCACCCGGCAGCGATCCGGAAGGGACGGGCTCAACCAGGCGCAGCGCGAGCAGCCGGTGGCGCCGGGGCCGACTCCGCCCCGTTGGCCGACGACGCCGCCGAACCCGCAGCCGGGGCGGCGGGGGTGTCGGTGCCGGACGGGCCTCGGCCGAAGCGCACGCGCGAGCAGGCGTTCACGATCGCACTCGGCGCGGCGGCGGTCTACCGGACCCGGGTCGGGCACCTCGAAGTCCCGCGCGCCCATGTCGAGTCGATGGTGGCGTTCGGTCGGTGGCCCGTGGACGTCTGGTCGGGGGTGTGGATCACCACCACCGGGAACAGGTAGGCGAAACTCCCGGCCGAGCGGATCGTCTGGGACGTCGCCTGCCCGGTCGTCCTGAGATACGACGGGGCAGCAACCGCATTCGGGCCGGTGATCGGTCGGCCCGAGTGGGGGTTGTGCGCTCGGTGCGTCGCCTCGGGCACGACGAACGCTGCCGCCGGGGCCCGACTGCTCGCCGCGGCCCGTTCGGCGGGTACGCCCGTCGTGCACGTCGTCAACGACGGCGGAGCGGGCACCCCGTACGACATCCGCGCCGAGATCGGCGCGATCAGCGGCGAAGTGGCGCCGGCCGACGGCGAATCGGTCGTGGTCAAGCAGGTCCCCAACGCCTTCCACGGCACCGGCCTGGAGCGCACGCTCCGCGACCTGGACACCGGCCCCGACCTGATCCTGGCAGGGTTCATGACCCACATGTGCGTCACCTTCACCGCTCAGGGAGCCTTCAATCTCGGCTACCGCCCCACCGTCGTCGCCGAAGCCACCGCCACCCGCGCCCTGCCCACCCCCGACGGCGCCGTCACCCCCGCCGAAACCCTCCAGTCGGCAAGCCTGACCACCATCGCCGACCTCTTCGGCCTCGTGGTACCAACGGTCGCACACCTCGCGGGCTGACCACACCGACGCCCACCACCATTCCCCCGCATCGCTGGTGGGTGTCGGCCGGTCGGCCTAGGGTCGGTCGCGGACGGGCCGTGCGCCGGCACGGCACCGCCTCAAGGGTGAAGGACGCTCGGTGAGACGTGGTTGGTGGCGGGGAGTCGCACTGGTTGCGGCGGGATTTCTGGGGATCCAAGGGCTGTACGCGCCGAACGCCTCGGCGGCGCCGCTCACGACACACTTCGTGCAGATCGTGGCGCACGAGGACGACGACCTGTTGTTTATGAACCCGGATATATCGGGAGGAATCAAAGCGGGCGTCAATACGACGACGATCTACCTGACCGCCGGGGAGGCCGACGCCGACGACCCCGTTGCCTATGCGAGGAGACGTCAGGCCGGAGTGATGGCGGCGTACGCCCGGATGGCAGGTCTGACGAGCGATGACCCATGCGCGAGGGACCAGGCGGGACCGAGCGGATGCTGGACCCGGATCGAGCGTTCGTTCACCGGAGGGCACCTGGTCGAGGAGTTCACGCTGAACAGATGGACGGGTCTGCGCTTGGTATTCCTCGACCTGCCGGAGACGCCGAGACCGGTGTCGCTCGATCAACTGGAGAGTGCGCCCCCGAACGGCGTGTCGGCGGAAACGCTGGACATGGACGGGGATCCCGACAACCACACCTGGCCGCAGTATTACACCCGACCCCAGTTGGTCACCTTCATCACTCGCTTGCTGACGGACTACGGGGCCACCACGGTACGCGCGCAGGACTCCGCCCCCGACACCTTGCTGGCAACACCCGCGTACCCGAAGGGGGATCACCAGACCCACATTGCGGCCTCGCGCCTCACCGACGAGGCCGTGCGTGACTACGGGGGCATCAACAACCGGGTGGTTCTGGAGCACTACCGCGATTACAACATTGCCGATATGCCGCGTAACCTCGTGGACGCGGAGCTTGCCGAGAAAGCCGACATCTTCGAGGAGTACCGGCCGCACGACGCCAAGGACCCCGCACACCCGATGGATCCCACCTATGGCGACGAGTGGAAGCCCAGCGAGTACTCGCGCGCGCCCCGTGGCACGAACTGGGTCGGTCGCGACAGCGCCATGCTTTTGCACGCCTTCGTCGTGGAGGGAGGCGGTCTCTTCGAGTGGTCCCAGGACAACGCCCTGAACTGGCACGGGCCGTACGCTCACGGCAGCAACGGCTGGGCCCTGGATGCCGCGGTGAGCGTCTACAACAACGCGGACGGTCGCATGGAGGTGTTCCTTCGTCGTCGCGACACCGGGGAGATCGTCACGCGCTTCCAAGGGGTCGGCGGAGGTTGGGGCTGGGGCGAGTTGGGCTCCCCCAACGCGGTGAGCGGGCCCTGGACGGACTCGTACTCACTCCGGGTGAGCAGCCCCGTCGTCTCGTCCAACGCCGACGGCCGGCTCCAGGTCTTCGTGCGCAACGCCGGCGGCGGGATCAGCACGCGCTGGCAGGCCGCGCCCAACGGCGCATGGAACGGCTGGACGGACATGTCCGGATCCGACGTCCAGGGTCCGCCTGCGGTGGTCAAGACCTACACCGGCCGGATGGAACTGTTCGCGCCGACTCGGGGTCAGGTGCTGCACTGGTATCAACCCGCCCCGAACGCACCGTTCGTGTCGGACGCGAACTTCCCCGACATCACGGCCGCGAGCGGGCTTTCGACCGGGCTCAACGCGTCCGGTCGGATCGAGTTGTTCTATCGCCAGCCCAACGACGCCCACACCATGACGCTGTATCAGGCGCAGCCCGACGGTGGTTGGCTCGGCCCGGGGGACTTCTCGCCAGGGGCCGATGCCCCCGGCGGCGTCGGTGAGCCGGCCATGATGACCAGCCATGGTCGCATGGTGGCGGCGTTTCGTAATCGCGGTGGCGGGGTGAGCTTCTCCCGTCAGGTGGCGCCGGATCAGCCGTTCGGCGCGTGGACGGATCGAGGCGGTCTGCTGGTCGGCCTCCCGGCGGCCGGACTGGATCGGGACGGCAACATCGTGCTGTTGTCGATCAGTCCGGGTGGTCAGGTATTTGCCAGTGGGGAGCGAGCCGACGGGTCCTTCTCGTCCTGGGCCTCGCTCGGCTAGGCCCTGCCAAGATCCGCCGGACAGGGCCTGGTCGGACGCAACGCCCGGACGTGGGCGAGTAATCGCCGGAGGCGGGAATGCGGGGGCGCGGCGCAGACTCGGGCAAGACCCGACGGCGGCCCCAAAGGGAACCGGGCGCGATCCACACGGGAGGAACACCGGCGGACCGCGTCCGCGGTCCCATCCCCCGCCGTACACATCATCGTGATTGGCGATCCCACCTTCCGCGTGGGGACCCGACGAGGCGCACCTACCCGGCCGGGGCGTGACCCACCCGACGACACACCGGCCATCACCCGAAAGAGTCGTCGGTACAAGCGAGTTCCACTCGTGCCGGGCCACCCGACCCGCGCGCCGCCCGGCGGAACGCAACCGACCTGCACTCGAAGGCGGGCCCGGGGTCGCCCCCAGACCCCCGGGTTCGGAGGGCGACGATTCATGATCGGAAATGTCCGCCCCTTTACCTGAGGGCGATACGTCCGTGACTGTCCGTAGACCGTACGACGGGTACGAGCGGGCACCGGCACCCGCATGAGGCACAGCGATCCACGCCCGAAGGTCGATGCCGACGCCAAGGCGTTGGCTGCCCTGGTCGCCCAGGCCCGGTCGTGGAGCGACCCGCAGCCGCCGCCTGCGGATCGGGGATGGACGTTCCCGCAGGCCCTCGCCGAAGCCATCGGCGATCGCCTGCGACGCCCCACCTCCCGCCTTCGGGCGATCCACGGCCCGAGGGCGCCGAGCCCGCGACACGCAGCGCTCGTTGGACCGGCCGTGAGCGGCCTGAACGCACGACCCGACCCCGCGTCCCCCGACGACCGGCACCACACCCAGGTGTTCGACACGCTGTCGAACGAACGGACCGCGGCCGGACCCGAACTTCCTCGGGAATCACCCGCGGACCAGGCGGGCACCGGCACAGGACCGCGCACCCGCCCGCCCGGCGCCGGCGGCCCCACCCGTGTACCCGGCCTCCGCACCGGACGCCCCCGGACCACGGCCACCCGGCCTCCACACACACCGGCTCGGGCAGCCCGCCCGGGCGCATGCGGGCACGGGCCGACACCGGGACGGCCACCGATCACCGTTTCGTGCGGCGAGAACGCGGCCCGACCGGCGTTCACCACAACGGGCGACCCGTGAACCCTCGACGCCCGGGTATGAAACCCCTCGGGCGCGGCGCCGGGTCCTCGGGGAAGAAAGACCCGGCCCGCGCCCCCACACCAACCGCCACCATGCACCGCCCGGCCCAACGCCAACCAGCCCCACGGGACACGGCCGCTGCGACGTTCGGATCGCCCCGGCCGAGTTCCGCGCGGCCGGCGAGAGGCCCCGGCGCAGCGCCCGATGCCGGCTCCGCGCGACCGAGGCGGATTCGACCTTGCTGCCGAGTCGATCGAAGTGATCGGCCACCCGGGACGGACCGCCGGGCCTGGCCCGGACGACGGAACAGGCGCCCGGTCGTCCGGACGCCGTCCGTCGCCCTGATCGGTTCCTGCCTGCCGCGAGACGTCGAACTCGACGTCCCCGGTGGGTCGGTTGTCCAGGACGAGCCACAGGTCGGGGCGGGTGGTGTAGCGGGTGTCCCAGGCGGGTCGGGTGGAGCCGACGAGGTGGCGGGGGCCGACGTGGACGCGGTGCGCGGCCCAACGGGTCCAGTCCCGCAGCTTTCTCGTCAGCACGGGGATGGGTTCGGTGTTGCGGTCGATCTCGACCAGGTGGCCGCCGGTGTGGGTGGTGACGACGGCGTCGGCGCTGGGGTTGTGTTTGTCGAAGGGGTGGGCGACCTCGACCTGCCAGTCGGTGACCGGTCCCAGGCCGTGTCGCACGCACGCGGCCGCGGTCGCGGTGACGGCCAGGGCGTGGTCCACCAGGGCGCTGTCCAACGACTTGCGGCCGGTCGCCGCGCGGGGGGCGGGGCGGTGTCATGCCGGAGTCGTCCAACGCGCTGCGGCCGGCGGATGTCAGGTGCCAGACCATGGAGTTGCCTCGGGGCAGGCAATCCGTCTGTCGGGTCGGCGGCGCGGGCCTCCTCCAACTGGTCCTCGAGTAGGACGATGCGGCAGGCGGCGTCGACGGCGGTGACCTGGTCCACGGGTTCACGGTGGGCCCTGGGCGATGCGCAACTGGTAGCGGGAGTCGCGGCGATGTACGCACACGGTCGAGGGACGAACGCCCACCCTGTAAATGCCCCGCCCTCAAGCACGACTGCGGCATGCGCGGTGGGCTGCGCGTTCCGCGCCGGAATCGCCGCCGGGAAGGGCGTTCGTCCCGACGCGGAGCGCGCCCGTCAAGAGAAGGCTTTTCGCAGGCATGCGCCCCGAAGGCTGGGGCACAAGCGGGTCCGTGACGGACACGACGGGTCGGAGGTAAGACGAAAATGATTCCCCTGCTGCTGGTCCTGCTTCTTGCTCTGGTCCTCTTCGGCGCCGGTTTCGCGTTGAAGGCGCTGTGGTGGTTGGCCGTGATCGTCCTGGTCGTGTGGGCCCTGGGCTTCGTCTTCCGTTCGGCCGGTGCCGGGGGCGGCCGCGGTCGCTGGTATCGCTGGTAGAAGCGCAACCGCGGGCGATACCGCGACGCGCGAGGGGTGGTGCCCGACTCGGAGCATCGAGTCGAACACCACCCCTCGCGGGTTCCTGCCCCCGGGGCCGGTCGCACCGCACACGCCGTTCCGGGACGGCCAGTGTGCCCCAGGCGAGCAGCCCCACCGCCAGGGTGAACACGGCGATCTCCGGGGCGACGAACCCGTGGGCCTCGCTCTTGCCGGGGTCGGTGATCTCGAAATCGGTCCCCAGGGCAGCCGCGACCGTGAACAGGACCGTGTTCGCCGGGACCGCCATGACCGCCAGGACCGCGAGGCCGCCGCAACCGGCGCGGGCGCGTCGGGCGGACGTGTGCAGGGGGTGGGCGAGGAGGACTGCGGTCAATGACAGAACTCCTGCCGTTGGACTTCGGGGCCATCAGCTATTGCGGACAACGTCCACAGGAGCGGGACGTCGGCCAGGCTGGGAGGAGAAGGTCGTGGGTGCCGGCCTGGTCCAGAAGGTCACCCCGGGTCGAACCACTGACTTGTCCTTGCACCGGGAGCAAAAAGGCGGCCCGGTTCGGCGATGGAAGATCACCGAACCGGACCTTGACGTACCCTCACGTCGACTGTGGCCCCATCTTCTGGAGCGCGCGGCAGTGTAGGGCGTCCGGCTTCTTGCCTGCGAGCCATGCCCCGGTGAAGGCGATGCCGGCGACGTACTCGTCCGTTTTGCACTGGCCCTTGTAGTTCCCGTGCGCGAACTCGCCGCCGGGGTTGCCGGACGGACGGTTGTCGCCTCGGTCGAACCACACGGTCCGCCCGGTCGTCGGCAGTGCCCGGTTCGCCGTCGCGCACAGCACACCGGACACGGCCTGCCCGCGCACGCTGTAGCCGATCATGAACTGGTTCGGGCCGCACTGGTACTTGCTGTAGCCGCCCGCCCAGTCGCCCTGCTGGACGTAACGCTCGTCGTGCACCACCGTCAGCGGTGCGGAGGTCGCGGCGAGCCCCGCCCCACCCGCGTCGGTGCACAGGCCCCGGGCGTCCTTGTGGGACACGCCGATCAGCCGCTGCCCGTCCGGGCACACGCCCTTGCGCGCGCCCGAGTCCCAGTCCGGCAACGCCCGTACCCGCATCGACTCGACCTGGTCGTTGTGGTCGAGGTCGAGCATGTCCCAGGTGTCGGTGGCCGGAACCGGCCCGGTCTTGCCGGGCGCGGTGATCAGGCTCTGCCAGTCCGCCGCGCGCCAGTCCGCACCGTCCAGGATCCCCGAGCGGTGGCCGGCAGTGTCGTAGTCCAGCAGGTTCCACGGGTTTTGCCCGGCGAAGCCGACGGCCGGCCAGTACGCGAAGTCCGTGTCGTTGGCGATCAGGTAGTCGACGAAGTTGCCGAACCAGGCACGGGACTGCGGATTCGTGTCGTCCGCGCCGACCCCGAACTCGCTGATCCACACGGGTGCGGTGTAGTGCTGCCCGGTGTCGGCCGCCACGTAGAACGCCTGGCGGTTCAAGGTCGCGAACAGGTCGTCACGGCTGAGTTCGCGGTAGCGCCAGTCGTGTGTTTCCCCCGTGCCGGTGGCACCGGTGTGGTTGGGCCCGGTATACCCGTAGAAGTGCGCCGAGTACACGACCTTGTCGGACGCGACCAGCGTGTTCGACAGTGTGCGGACCGGCTCCAGCGTCGGTCGCCAGTGCGAGAACCCGTCGAGCGGGATGCCCTGCCAGTTGATGCCCTCGACCACTATCAGCAGGTCTGGGTTGGCCTCGGTGAGGATGCGGTCGGCCACGTGCTGGGACGCCGCGTACCAGTCGTGGCTGTCGCCCCAGCCCCAGTTGGCGTCGTCGGTGATCGTGCGGCGTACCTCGTTGTACAGGTCGGCGCCGACCACACGCTTGTTGTCCCTGTACCGCTCGGCCATGAACAGCCAGTCGGTCTCCCATTGCGCGGTCGATTGGCTGGTGTTCCAGCGCTCGTTGCCGTCCAAGGCGCAGCAGAACCGCGACGTGTTCGTGTGGTTGTTGAGGACGACGGCGAAGCCCTCCGCGGTGGACGCGGCGATGACCGCGTCGAAGACCTGCAGTGGGGTCTTGCCGCGCAACTGCGGGTTGGCGGCGACGGCGGCGTCGGAGACCGGACGCTGGTCGTGCAACATCTCGTTGGAGAACGGCAGTCGGAAGCTGTTCACGCCGAGTGTGTGGAAGTCGGCGAGGATTCTCGCGATCGGCGTCCGGTCCAGGCCCAGCGGCATCTGGTCGGACTTTTCGCGTGCGTTGTGGTTCGCCGGGTCGTTGACGTCTCCGGACCCGGTCCACGAGCCCTGCGCGCCGTGCCAGTTGGCCGACTTGAGCTTGAAGCGGTTGCCGTCGGCATCGACGATGTAGCGCCCGCGCGTGCTCAGTGGGCCCCGCCACGTGTCGGCGAGCGGTACGGCGGCCGACGCAGCCCCGGTCGTGCGCTGACTCGGCGTCGCGGCAGCGTCGACGGGCGCGGCGAGCGCGACGATCGGCAGAATGGCGGCTAACAGCGCGCGGAGCGTACGTATCCTCACGAGTTCGCTCGTCCTTCGGGTCTTCCGGGGGCGGTGAGGCAGCCCCTGGGCACGCCGCACATCCACCCGACTTGGCGGTTACCGACGGGTAACGCAGTCGGTTCGGTGGCAATGTACGCCACCACGGATCAAAACCCCAGCCCCGCGAACCATGCGACGGGACACCTCGCGACACCACCGAACGGTCTCCCCGCCCTCGACGACGTCTTTGCGACGCCGCTCTTGGGGCAGAACGCCCGGGACGTCGACGCCTGTCCGCCAGAGCCGAGACGGCACGGAGTCGACATCGTCGATGGCGGCCCTGGGGCCCGACTCTCCAGCCTGCACGAGACAGTCGGCAGGGCGGGGGACGTATCCCTGTACCCCCTGGCCTCGTTCGGGGCCGTACGCCCGAAATCGGACGGGAGACCCGGATCGACGTGGGCTGCCAAAAAGCCAACTGGGAGAACACGTTGCTGCCCTCCACCACAGGGGACAAACTGCGCTACGAGCCCTTCAGCCTTCCTCGGCCCCGCCCGGACCGACGCAAGCGGGGCCGCTGTCCGGACGGCCCCGCTCCACGCTCCTCCGCTCCACCCACCCAACGGCCCGGTCTGCGAGTGATCGATCGGGCCGTGCCCGAACTGCCACCGCTCGTTGCCGGTCAGCTCGCGGGTGACTCACCGCCTGCGATCGCATTGAAGAACTCGATGCGGTCGTCGCTGTCGAGCGGCATGGTCAAGGAAGCCGATGCGACGAGGTCGCCATTGAGGCAAACCCTTCGGCGGTGGCCACGGCCCGGCACGACACGGCGATCCGCCGCGACGACGGCCGGAGCTCGTCTGCGCCGCGGGCAGGGGGCGGCCAAGGCCGTCCACCCTGCCCGAATCGATCCGGACGGACGGCCGGCCGGCCCCGGCAACACGAGCGCCACCAGAGCACGACGCGGTCGCAGCGGGAGCTCCGGCGGCAGCAGCCACGCCCCGGCAGGCAGGCGCTCGCCGAACGGATCCCGGAGCACGGCGGCATCGAGGGTGTCCTGCCCGGTCACGGCGGCCGGCCTGTCGAGGGTCAGCGGCTGGTCGGTGCAGATGACCTGCCGGCCGTCGGCCGCGGTAAGGAACACTCGTTCGGTGCTCTCGTGCACGCGCACCTGCATGCCCGGACCGGATGCGGTGAGCACGGACCCGGCCACCGAGGGAACCGCGCCGCGGACCGTCAACCACAGGGTGCCCTCACCCGTGCGCTCGCCGGGAACCGGCATCGGGTGCGGGGCCGTCGGCCGGGGACAGGGCCGTGAGAGGGGCGTCGGCGCTCGCTGTGTCGTTCCAGGGTTCTCCTGCGGCGTACTCGGCGTCGAAGCTCGGTTGGCCCAGGAGTTTGTGGGCGCGTGCCTGGATGCGGGTGACGTCGTGTCGTTCGCCTTCCGGCAGGGGGATTCCGACCGAGTGGCGGGCTGCTGTGGCGGCGCCCAGCAGACGCGCCGCGTGGTCGGCTCGGCCGGTCAGGAGGCTCGCGCCGGCCAAGCCCTCCAAGGCGAGGGCCACCGAGCGGGCGTCTCCGGCGGCGCGGGCGGCGGCCAGGCCCTGGGTCTGGAAATTCCACGCGCCCTGCGGGTCGCCGCGCAGTTCCGCGATGAAGCCCAGTTCTGCCAACACCAACGCGGGCATTGCCGGCTCGTATCCCATCCGGCGGTGTATTTCGAGGACGTTCCACATGTGGGCCTCGGCGGCGTCCAGGTCGCCTTCGCGGCGTGCGCCCATCCCCAGGCCGATCTCGGCGTACTGCTCACCGAAGGTGTCGGACTGCGCGATCGCCACCTGGCGGGCCCGTTCGTGGAACTCTCGGGCCCGGGCGAAGTCCCGCCTCAGCAAGGCGATGCGGCCCAGGCCGGAGAGTTGGAAGGAGACCTCGGGCCACAGTTCCAGTTCCTCGGCCATGCGCAGACCTTCGTGGTGCAGCGCCTCGGCGCGTTCATAGTCGCCTGTCACCTCGGCGAGGGTCTGCAACGGAACCATCGCCTGCAACCGGCCCCACTGGTCGCCGAGTTCGCGAAACAGCCGCAGGCTCTCCTCGCCGCGGTCCCGCACCGCGTCGAATTCGCCGTGCAGCTTCGCGTGGAACGCCTGGCCGGCCAGCGCGGCCGCCACGCCCCAGCGGTCGCCGAGTGAGCGGAACGCCGCGAGTGCGGACTCGACGAGGCGCCGGCTCGGGGCCGGGTCGCCGATGCCGTACATGTTGGACGCCACGAACCACTGCGCCCGGGCTCTTCCCAGCGGCGCGTCGACGTCGTCGTAGGGACGCAGTGCCGCCCGGTACGCGCCGACCGGGTCCGCGCTGCCGCGAAGGCGCAGTTCGACGCCGCCCAGCCACGCCGTCGCCGGGGCGACCAGGGCCGCGGGGGCATCGGCGTCGACCGCCAAGGCCATGGCGAGGGAGCGCCGGGCCTCGCCGTTGCGTCCGCGCAGGCACCAGTACCACGCCATGGCGTTCACCAGGCGAAGGGCGCACTCGGCGTCCCCGGCCCGTACGGCGCCTTCCAACGCCGAGCGCAGGTTGGCGTGTTCGAGGTCCAGCCGACGCAGCCACGCGCGCTGCGCGCCGCCACGCAGATACGATTCGCCCTGTTCGGCCAACGCCGTGTAGTAGTGGCGGAACTTCTGCTGGTAGGCCGCCGACTCGCCCGATTCCGTGAGCCGTTCGGCGGCGTACGCGGCAACCGACTCCGTCATCCGGTAGCGGGGACCCGCCGGGTCGCCCGCACCGTCGGCCACCTCCAGCAGCGAGCAGTCCACCAGGCGGGTCAGGAGGTCGAGAACGTCCGCGCGGTCCACGCCGTCGCCGGTGCACAGATCCTCGACCGCGGCGAGCGTGCAACCGTCGGCGTGTACGGACAACCGGCGCAGCGCCGCCTGCTCGCGTTCGCCGAGCAGTTCCCAGCTCCAGTCGATTACCGCCCGCAGCGTGCGCTGGCGTGCCGGGGCGCTTCGAGAGCCGATCGCCAGCACATGGAAGCGGTCGTCCAGCCGGGCGGCCAGCTCGTGCACGCCGAGCGCACGCACCCGCCTGGCGGCCATCTCCAAGGCCAGGGGAAGGCCGTCGAGGCGTCGGCAGATCGACACGACGGCGTCGAGAGTACGGTCGTCGAGGACGAAACCCGGCGCGGCGGCTCGGGCGCGTGCCACGAACAACTCGACCGCGCTGAACGGGCCGACGTCCGCGGTTTTGATTCCCGCGGTGGACGTGGGCCGCCGTAGCGGCGCGACCTCCTCCAGCCATTCCCCGGTGATACCGAGGGGGATTCGGCTGGTGCTCAGGATGCGTAGTGCGGGGGCCTGCTTCAGCAGTTGTTCGACCAGCTCCGCCACCGGCGCGGCGACGTGCTCGCAGTTGTCGAGGACGAGCAGGGCCGGGCGCTCGCCCAGAACGTGTGCGATACGCGTGGCCGGGGACAGCGGCTCGTCTCCGGGACGCGCCGTGTCGTCACGCACCCCGAGCGCCGCGCCGACCACCTCGGTCACCTCCAGCCGGCCACCGCCCTGATAGGCCGACGCCGGTTCGAGCCCCGAGAACTCGGCCAGGCGGATGCCGCCGGGGAACGCGGCGTCGAGCCCTGCCGCCGTCGCCAGCGCGAGCCGTGTCTTGCCCACACCACCGGGCCCGGTGAGCGTCACCAGTCGGTGGGCGTGCAACGACAGACGCAACGCCTCGATCGCTTCGTCGCGGCCGATCAGGTCGGTCAGTGCGGCCGGTACGCCGCTCGGCGGGCAGGGAGGTGCCGACGGGGCGGAGGTGTGCCCGGCGGTCAGTGCCGGGTCGTGGGTGAGGATCGCCTGGTGCACGGCCGCCGGTTCGGGCCCCGGGTCCACGCCCAACTCCTCGGCCAGGCGGGTGCGTAGCTCCGCGTAGCCGCGCAGCGCCTCGTCCTGGCGGCCGACGAGATACAGCGCCCGCATGTGCGCGGCGCGCAGGCGCTCCCGTAGGGGGTGGGCGGCGACCAGGTCGCCGAGTTCGTCGGCGACTCGGGCGGGTTCGCCGAGCGCCAGGCGTAGCTCCGCGTGCTCCTCGACCGCGGTCAGTCGCTGTTCTTCGAGAAGGGCCGCGGCGTCGCGCGCGCATGCCTCGTCGACGAAGTCGGCGTACGCGGGACCGCGCCACAGGGCCATCGCCTCCTCCAGCAGGGCTGCCCGGGTCCGGGGGTCTTGGGAGTCCCGTGCGCGGTCGAGCACTCGGCGGAAGCGGTCGGCGTCCACCGCGTCGGGTTCGACGCGCAGTTCGTATCCCGGCGGGCGCGAGACCACCAGGGACCGCCCGCCGGGCTCGGCGTCCTCCAGCGCGCGCCGAAGCCGCCACACCTTCGTCTGGAGCATGGCCGCGGGATTGCTCGGGAGCTTCGCGCCCCACAGGTCTTCGACCAGGCGGTCGGCGGAGACGGGCCGCCCGCGGTGGACCAGCAGGCAGGCGAGCAGGGCGCGGACCTTCCGCTCGGGGACGTCGACCTCCGAGCCGTCGGCGGCCTGTACCTCCAGCGGGCCCAGCACCCCGAAACGCATGCGGCCAGGCTAGCCGACCGCTTCGGCGCCACTTCCCGACGCCGTCGGCGGCGGGGCGCGGACCGAGAGCGAACCGAGAGATCGTCGAGAGCGCCGAAGCGCAGTGTGGCGACCACGGGATCGAGCCCGGCGCGTGCCAGGCACGCCGGGCACCACCCACCCGAGATCAAGGCACCAGCGCCGAGGAAGGATCACCGATGTCGTCGTCGATCGCTCCCGGGGCCCTCCCGGAAGGCCGGGGCCCGGCATCGGCTGGGGCCGGCGGTATCGGCCCTGCCCACGCTGCCGACCTCCCACGATCAGAGCGTGTGGTACCTGGCGCTGCCGCATCTCGCCGAGGATTTGCGGCCGACCGGCACGCAGACCCTGTGGATCACGGACGTCCACGGCTCTCCGATCGTGGGCGTTCTCCTCACGTCGTCGGCGTCGCGTGCGCGGTCGTCACCGCGACCACCTCGGCCGTTGCCCTCGTCCTGCCGCGCACCAGCCGCGGCGCCACACCGACCGACGGCACTCCGGCGACGCGCACGGCGTCGCCGGAAGCCGAGAACTCGCCCGCCAACCCCTGACGGGCCCTTCGAATTTCGAATACAGGGAGATTCACTATGACGACGCTGGTGACAGGCGCCACCGGGAACACCGGGCGGCACGTCGTGGCAGAGCTGGTCCGACGCGGCGAGCGGGTCCGCGCCCTGACGCGCAATCCGTTTGCCGCGAAGGGGAAGCTTCCACCAAGCGCGGAGCTGGTGGCCGGAACCCACACCGCTCCGGCGGAGTTGGCCGGCGCCTTCGACGGCGTCAGCCGGCTGCACATCACGGTGACGGCGGGACTCGCCGACGTCGGGCCGGAGTTGGTACGGCGGGCCGTCGACGCCGGCGTGCGACGCATCACCGTGGTGTGGGGCGGCTTCGTGGGACCGGTCGAGCAGGCGGTGGCGGACTCGGGCGTGGAGTGGACACGCCTGGAACCGCAGGAGTTCATGTCGAACACGCTGACCTGGGTCGAGTCGATCCGGGCCGAGGGGGTCGTGCGGGAGCCCTACGACTTCCCCAGCGCGCTCGTACACGAGGCCGACATCGGCGCGGTGGCCGCCGCCGTGCTGCTCGACGACGGGCACGCGGGGCGCGCGTACAACCTCACCGGGCCGGAAGTACTCACCGCGCGCGAGCGGCTCGCGGTGCTGTCCCAAGCGATCGGCCGTGACGTGAACTTGCTGCGGATCACCCACGAACAGGCCGTGGACAGGCTGATCGACAAGGGCGTGTCCCGCGCCGATGCCGAATACGTCGTCGACTGGTATGCCTCTTCGAGCGCGGACTCCAAGACCGTGGTCGACACGGTCGAACGGGTGACTCGCCGCCCTGCCCGCACCTTCGCCGACTGGGTGTCCGAACACGCCGACCGCTTTCGGTGACGCGACGGCCGCGCGGGTGTTCGGCGTTGCGTTCGTGACGCCGGGTGGGGTGCGGGGGTTGCCGAGGCGGGCCACCCTGGTCGCGCTGACGGCCTTCTGGTGGCCGGCGATGTGGCTCCTGTTGGCCAAACGGCTCTCGTGGCGGAGATCGCTTCCGAGTGCCGTCGCCACGGGCGCCCGCTGGACGGGCATGCAGGCGGTCTTCGCGGCCATTTTCTCCGGCATGATCGTCAGCTACGACCAGAAGTACGGGGCTATCGGAGTCGTCTTCGCCATCATGTCGTTCTTCATCGCGATCGGCGTGCTGCTCATCCTGGGCGCGGCGCCGGGGTTGATGGGGCAAGACCGCGGCGTGTCGTTCGGCGCCGCCGTGGCAAGGATGCGGCGGACGCCACGACCGGCCCCGCGAGGGCGATGCCCCGCGTCCGGATGGGCACCGGGCCCCTGGTTCCGCTCAGTCGTCGGCGTCGAGCACCCAACGCAGTTCGATGTCGAGCCATTGGCTTTCCGTACGCCAGGTGTCCAAAGCGGTCACCAGTCGGCGGCTCAGAGCGTCGACTGTCAGGGTGCGCCAGGAACAGCACCCGAGGAACTCGAGGAGCACATCGATTCGCTCGTCGTGCCGCGTTACAGGCACCGTCCCGGTCGCCACGTGACCGTCCACGGCCGCGAGCGCGCGCCGGCTCACCATCTCGGGGGTCAGTTTGCGCCACCCGTAGGGACCGAGAGTCTGTATGACCGCGCGCACCCGCGCATCGTCCAGGCAAGCCTGCCGCACCTTCGAAGCTCTCCCTCTTTGGACACCCCCGGGCCAGAATTTTTGCACCTTATGCCGGACTCGGCGTCGACTGCCATGACCCGAATCACAACCGTGCGGCTCGACCGTCGCCGGGGTGGCGTTGTCCGGACCGTGGTCGTGAGCGCCGCGCGTTTCGGCCTTCCGCGTGCAGTCCGACCGAGCGCAGGACATGCCGTTGCATGAGCTTGACGAGGGGGTGGCTCGCCCACAGCAGCGGGACAGCGGGTGTGGCTGCTTGGGCGACGAAGGTCCAGACGAGACGGGAGCCGCCCGGAACGGGTTCGACGACCCAGTCCTCCGCCACGCGGCGAAGGCCGGGGAGGGAGGCCGCCACGGCGCTGAAGGTGTAGCGCTTGTTCTCCTCCCACCGGAAGAACCGCTCGCGCACGGTGAGCAGCCGCAGCAGCGTGACCTCTCGAGTCGCGCCCAGCGCGGACGGTGGGTCGGGGTTCCAGGCGAGAGCGGTGAACACCGGAGTCCATTCGACCAGCGCATCTCCGGTGATGATCTCCCAGATGCGTGCAGGCGGCGCATCGACGTCGACGGAGTTCACACACCGGAAAGGCGCGGACTTCAGGAATTCATCTCCGCTTTCGGTGAGTGGATGCCAGCGTCCAAACATGAAAGGCAACCTCCGCACGCCCGACGGCTGTACACACTGCATTCCCGAGGACCCCCTGACGATTCGATCGGGGATCATTGGAATTCACTCGGAGCGAAGGCCGAAAGGAAGCGCCACCGAGGGGACGCCGGCGCACTGCGCCACATCAATCCGGTTCGAGGTCTTGCGACGGGCGTGAGCGTGAACTCGTCGTCGACAAGATGGTCGCCCTTCGAAACTTCCCAGGTCAGAGCGTCGTCCATGTTCCAGTCGTCAGCGGCGCAGCGGCGTTTTGAACGGCGGCGCAGCGGCGTGTTGAACGCAGTGAGAAATACCCGGAATAGCGTTCCGGAAAACGCGCTACACGCCCAAGTGGCATTCGCGTCCGGTGGCACCTACGATGAATATCGTCTGATGCCGACGGCAAGGATGATGCCCGGACCCGCATAATGGCGGGCTGCGCACCCGAAATACTGTGCGTCATCCGGCGACGGCACCGTGTCACTCGAGTGGAGCTCGGGGCCTCGCTTCAGTGCACGCATTTCCGCAGGCGTTTCAGGTCTTTGCGATATCCGGAGCCGGGGCCCTCGGGTGCGTGGTGGGCGTAACTGCCCTCGGGTGTGTGGTGGGCACGCACGGTACGCCTGACCGAGTGCTTCGGCCGCCCCGTGACATCCTTCCGTCCCTCCGCCTGCCAGAGCGACGTGACCGTGTGCAATCGATCAGAAGGAGGACGGGCGCGATGCCTGTTGACGAGTACAAGCCGGGCAGTACGTTTCCTGGAGTGATCGGGCGGACGACCGACGAGTCCAGCCCGGCCTGGCCGGAGCCGATGCGCGCCATACCCGGTGCGCCGAACGTGTTGTTCATCGTCCTGGACGACACCGGGTACGGGCAGTTCGGCTGCTACGGCAGCCCGATACGGACTCCGAACCTGGACAGGCTCGCCGCAGGCGGCCTGCTGTACAACAACATGCACACCACGGCCCTGTGTTCGCCGTCCCGGTCGTGCATCATGACCGGCCGCAATCACCATGCCAACGGCTTGGCGGCGGTCACGGAGATGGCCACCGGTTTTCCCGGCTACAACGGCAACGTCCCCTTCGAGAACGGCTTCCTGTCGGAGATGCTGCTGCAACACGGATACAACACATACATGCTCGGCAAGTGGCACCTGATGCCCTCGGAGCAGGAGTCGCCGGCAGGACCGTACGACCGCTGGCCGCTGGGGCGCGGCTTCGAGCGGTTCTACGGATTCCTCGGCGGCGACACCAACCAGTGGTATCCGGATCTGGTCTACGACAACCACCAGATCGACCCCCCGGCTTCACCGGAACAGGGCTACCACTTGACCGTGGACATGGCGGAGAAGGCGATGGCGTTCATCGCCGACTCCAAGCAGGTCGCCCCCGACAAGCCGTTCTTCATGAACTTCTCCACCGGCGCCACCCACGCCCCGCACCACGTGCCGAAGGAATGGGCCGACCGCTACCGAGGGCAGTTCGACGACGGCTGGGACGCGTACCGGGAGAAGACCTTCGCCAACCAACTGCGGCTCGGTGTGGCGCCACCCGACGCCGAGCTTTCCCGGCACGACCCGGACGTGCCGCTATGGGACTCCCTCCCACCCGAAAGCCGGCGCCTGGCAGCACGCATGATGGAGGTCTACGCGGGCTTTCTCTCCCACACCGACCACGAGATCGGCCGCCTGATCGACTTCCTCGCCGAGACCGGTGAACTCGACAACACACTGATCATGGTCGTCTCCGACAACGGCGCCAGTGCGGAGGGCGGCGTCGCCGGCACCGCCAACGAGGCGCAGTTCTTCAACAACGCGCCCGAGCCGATCGAGGACAGCCTCAACGCGATCGACGACCTCGGCGGCCCCACGACGTTCAACCACTACCCGTGGGGCTGGACCTGGGCGGGCAACACTCCCTTCCGGCGCTGGAAGAGAGAGACCTACCGAGGCGGCGCGAGCGACCCGTTCCTGGTCCACTGGCCGCACGGAATCAAGGCACGGGGCGAGGTGCGCACCCAGTACGCCCACCTCATCGACATGCTCCCGACCGTGCTCGACGTCCTCGGGATCGAGCCGCCCGAGACCATCAAGGGCGTCACGCAATCACCACTGCACGGCGTCAGCTTCGCGCACACCTTCGACGACGCGTCCGCGGCCGGTCGCCACCGGACCCAGTACTTCGAGATGCTGGGCCACCGCGCCATCGACCACGACGGATGGCGCGCGGTCTGCCCGTGGCCCGGTCCCTCGTTCACGGAGTCGGAACAGCCGTTCGGCACCCCGATCACCTCCGAGACGCTCTCCGCGCTGGACGCCCACAACTGGGAGCTCTACCACGTCGAAAAGGATTTCGCCGAGGCCCGCGACATCGCCGCCGACCACCGCGACAAGCTGGTCGAGATGATCGCCCTGTGGTACGTGGAGGCGGGGAAATACGGCGTGCTGCCCATCGACAGCAGCACCCTCGCGCGAATGATGGTCGAACGCCCCCAGATCACCAGAGCCCGCGACTCCTTCACCTTCCGGCCCGGCACCCAGACCCTGCCGGCATCCGTCTCCCCCCGGGTGCTCAACCGCCCGCACAGCATCACCGCCGACGTGGAGATCCCCGCCGACGGCGCCGAGGGCGTACTGATGAGCCAGGGCACCAGCGCCGGCGGCTGGGCCCTCTACCTCAAGGACGGCAGGCTGCACTACACGCACAACTACGTGCGGCGCACGTGGGACACCGTCACCTCCGAGGACCCGGTACCCGAAGGCCACCACGAGCTGCGGTTCGAATTCGAGCCGACCGGCAAGCCCGACCTGGCCGCCGGCAAGGGCGCGCCGTGCCGTGCCCAGCTCTACATCGACCGCCGACTCGTCGGCGCCAAGGACTTCCCGGTCACCACACCGATCATGTTCAACCCCGGCGGCCTCACCTGCGGAGCCAACCCCGGACCGCCGGTGACCCCCGAATACACTTCACCGTTCCGCTTCACCGGCACGCTGCACACCGTGACCATCGACGTCTCCGGCGAGCTCATCACCGACGCGGAGAGCGAGATGCGCATGCATCTGGCCCGCCAGTAGACCGGCGGAATCGGTCCTCGCGCTGCCGGTCGGTCGATCGCCGACCAATCGGCGGGGCGGGGTTGAACGCCACCTCGCTGACGGCGGTGAGGCCACTCAGGTTGAGGAAGCCCCGCGAGTCAGGTTGAGGAAGCCCCGCGAGACGGCGCCGGACTCATCGATCACCGCCCGAGACCGGTCGAGCCGCTTGGTCGCGTTGAGTCGCGCGAGCAGGAGTGCGTGCAAGCGATCCCACACACCGGCCTCGTCGCCAACACGTCATCCCCGACCCGAAACCCAACTCCTGCGGCAGGAACTCCCATTGGCTTCCCGCGTGCAGGACGAACAGGATCCCGCACAACGCCTGCCGATCCGGCACCCGAGGTCGCCCACGCGTCGACGTCGGGGGAGGTTCGGGCAGCAACGGCTCTATCAGGGACCACAGTTCATCCGAAACGATCCACGGACGAGACTCCCTTTGCGCACATCCAGTACAACGAAACAACCCGACAAGCCGATGGTCACACCCAACGCGGTTTCCGTTTGGACCTCTGAGCGTCAAACCGCAGTCGATGCCGGGAAGGGCCACGGCAACAACCCCGTCCCCTGGTGACCGCGGCGCAGCCCGTCGACGGGAACCGGCTCGCCGGCTCGCCGTGCGGGTCCGGATGCGCGGTTCGGGCGCCTCCTCCTTTTCGGGAGGAGGAGACGCCCACCCATCACCGCGATCCCCCCGGGAGGCCGTACCGACCGCCCTTCGCGGTTCACCGGTCGCTTCGTTGTGGGCCGGCACACAACGCCCAGATGATGGCGATGTCGACGGCGATCACGACGATCGACCACAGCGGATAGTGCGGCAGCCAGACGAAGTTCGCGAGCATGCTCAGCCCCGCCAGGAGCACGCCGAGGAAGCGGGCCCACAGGGCATTGGTGAACAGGGCCAGGCCCGCGAGGAAGATGACGGCGCCCAGGATCACGTGGATCCAGCCCCAGCCGGTGGTGCTCCACGAGAAGGAGTAGTTGCGTGTCTCGACGATGACGTCGTCCTTCGCGATGGCAGCGATTCCCTGGAAGACCGCCAAGACGCCGCCGACGGTCATCAGCACCGCCGCGAACGTGGTCCAGCCCGACGAGCGAGTCGCCGGGTGCGTGTGCGTGGCCATGTGAAAGCCTCCTTGCCGAGGCAACGTCGGATCGATGTCCCCTCCTCCCACACTGACCCCTCCGGTGAGTCGCTGCGACTGCAGCCTCCCGGATCGTCGCGCGACCGGGAACAAGCCCACGACCCGGGGAAGCCGATGTCCGGACAGGGCCCGGCATCGAGGTCCCCTGAGATGCACCCGCAGGCAGGCGGGCCTAGCGTCGAATGGGAGACCCGGTGAGCCCGGCGCCGGCGTGACGCCCGGCAACCACGAGATCCGCAAGGGAACCGATCATGACCACATCGCAGGAAACACCCGTCCTGGACACCCTGGCCGCCATGACCCTGGACTCCCTGGAGCGCTGCGGCCTGGCTCCCGAAACCCTGATCCTCACCCGCGTCGCCGCGCTCGTCGCCATGGACGCCCCCGCGCTGTCGTATCTGGCGCACTTCAAGGCAGGCGCGGAAGCCGAGCTGACACCGGAGCAGATCCAGGACGTCCTCGTCGCCATCGCACCCGTCGTCGGCACCGCACGAGTAATGGCCGCGGCCACCCACATAGCCGAGGCTCTCGGCATCGAGATCGCCGCCGCCATGCCGGCACCCGAGGAGTGAGGCACCACGGGCCGACACCCGACGAATCCCTCCCGGCCGGTCGACGAAGATACGGCGGCACGGAAGGCTCCGGCCATCCGCACTTCACACGGTTCGCGCACGAAGCGGCAGCGTGCCGGGTGTGCGAAACGGGCCGCGAAGCCTGCCGAGGCACGAGCGGACCCGGACGACCGCGGAACCATCCCACCGCATCCGGGTGCCCGGTCGTGTGCTCACTCCGCCGGTCGGTGATTGGCGACATACCGAATATCTGCCGGGACAGGCGACACCCATGAACACGGGGAAGCTCGACCGGTTCGTCTCCCCCGTGTCAATGCGGGTTCTATTGGGTGTTCAACCCGATGGAGAGAGCGTGCGTCAAAAGTGCGCCGACAAGCGCGGTGGCGTGCCGCCGCGCGGTGGTGGCCTCGGCCTCTCGCACGGCGGCACGTCGCACCGCCTCGCCGCCCGCCGCGACAACGCCCGCCGGCGTGCGGGACACGTCGGCGGGCGGTTGTTCGCGTGTCAGGGCTCGGGCGTTCAGGTGGTCGAGGTAGCCGTCGTGGCCGCCGTGGCCGCCGGCATCGTGTTCGTCGAACCGGTGGTCGCCGTGCGCCAGGTAGCGGAACGCAACGCGCCGATTCGCCGGGAGCGTCACCGCGACGGCGCGGCTTCCGTCGATGCGCAGTACGAAGGGGTGTATTCCTGGCTGCCGGTCGTTGAAGTCACCGACGACGCCGGTCTCACCCGCCGGATGGCCGGGCGGCAGGACGAAGGTGACCTCGGTGGTGTCCTTGCGGCGGGTACGCTCCGACACGGCTGTTCCTGTCAGCTTCGACAGGTCGACCTTGAGCCGGATCATGCCGACGGCGGGCAGGAACGCGACGGGCAGATTCTGCGCCGAGGCCATGGTCCGGGCCAGGAGCATATACGGATTGTCCGGGTCCGGCTTGGCCTCGACGGACCGCACGCCGGGAGGCAGATCGAGCAGGAAGGGGGTGAAGTGCGGATTGCTCACGTACAGATCGAGGGTCCGTCGCGACCCGTCGGTGACATCGAATTTGGCGCACGTGATCGCGCCCGGCACGAACTTCTCGACGTCGAGGGTGAGGGTGAGCGCGGGGTACGCGCACTCGACGGTGGGCGGGTTCGCCACGCGTTTGCCGATGCCCGGAACCCCGTCGGTGCTCAGCAGGTTCCTCGCCTTGGTCACGGTCGTCGAGATCGCGCTTTCGACGTCCCACCATCCGATTCCCCAGAGCGAGAAGCGGTCCGTGCTCACCGAGACCCGATGCCGGGGCCGTGTCCACATGTTCGGGCGTCAGGGCCTGCCATGCGTTGCCTTCGTACCGCAACACCCTCAGGTTCTCGACTTGTTGCGGCGTCGCCTGGGCCGGATGGTCCAGGGTCACCACGGCCCGCCCCTTGGCGAGTTCACCGCCCCGTACCTCGATCTTCGTCGGCTTGCCGAAGAGCTTGTACGCGCCGCTCGGCGGCGGTGCGTCGTCGACGGTACTCAGGCGCAGGGCCGGCGACGCACCCTCGAACGCCTTGGCGGGTGCCGAAACGGACACGCCCCCTTGGGGGTTGGCCCCCTCGACGGAGCCCGTGCCGTCGCCATCGCCTCCGCCGCCCGACGTGCATCCGGCGATCACGGCCGCAACCACCGCGAGCACCACCGCCGTCCGGCCGCGCGCCGCCGCTCAGGACCACGCCGTCATGTCCCCCACCATCCCCACGTCACGCTCGCCACGGCCCCACCGGACGAATTCACCGCGCCCCCCACGAGCGCGCAGCCGTCGATCATGCGCGGAATGGCCCTGATCCGAGGGCACGTTCGACGAAACGGACAACGCGTATCACACAACGAATCGGCATCGAACCATCCGTATGACCCGATTCATGTCACCCGGTCCGCATCACCCGGTCGGTATCGCCGGCCCGTCGACAGCCGCCGCGATGCACCTCGACCTGAGCCTGTTCCGCTTCGACGGATACCTTCGTTGTGCCGGTCGTCTGCGAACGCAGCTTCGTATGCGACAGCTTGCCGAGGAGCGCTCACACAGCTCGTGCCGGCCCACCGTCAACCCGCCCCGGCCCGGAAAAGTCCACGAGCAGACCGCGCTCGTGGCGGTCACGCACAAGCTCACCCTCACCATCTGGCACGTCCTGCACGCCGGCGCGCTCCAGGGCGGGGCCGGCCCCCACCCGAAGTGGTACGCGCACGGGATGTCCAGCGGCGGCGGCACTCGGCCCACGAGGTCCCGCAGATACGGCACGAGCATCCCACGCGCCGCCGCGACGACCTCCTCCGGCATCGTCGGACCCGAACGATCCAGTTCCGTGCTGTGCACCATACGAGCCTTCCGCCCATCGCTCGGCATGCCTGATCGGTCGAGCACGGAGGACCGTGCCGCCTCTTCATCCCTGCTCCACCCCCTCCGTGGACCTCAAACCACCGAACCGAGTCGCCGTCTCGGCCACGGGTCCCGCGTCGCATCGGCCCGGCAGCGTTGCGCGGCGAACGAAGAAGGGGCCGGCTTCTCGGTTCGCGGGGGGCGATGGTGACCGCACGTCCTACGGCTCGACGTCCGCTGGGACCGGGTCCGCTCGGATAGCCGGCACTTGGCCGTATTCGGTGGCGTCCGTATTCCCCGTCGCCAGGGCACACGGCCCCTCATGAAGAGGATGTACGGCGAGTGTGGCTCATGTGCCGGGCGGTGGTTCTTCTCGCTTGGGGAAGAGCACGGTCAGGGAGCCTGTGAATGCGGGGGTCGAAGGGCTGGGTGGAGCCTGCCTGTTGTGGGAGGCGTGATCTCGCGATGTTTCGATGGCTTGGACTTGTTCCCAGACGGAGCGCAGGAGGATTTCGACCGCCAGCCGAGTGTCGGGGTCGTCGGTGGCTCGGAACAGGTCGCGGGCGCGTTCGAGGGCGACGATCGCCTCCTCGAACCGCCGCACCTGCCACAGCGCGATCCCGAGGTTGCCCCAGGCGGCGGCTTCGTTATGGGGGTCGTCGGTGGCCCGGAACAGGTCGCGGGCGCGTTCGTGGGCGACGATCGCCTCCTCGAACCGCCGCACCTCCCGCAACGCGATCCCCAGATTGTTCCACGCGTTGGCCTCGCCGTTCGGGTCGTCGGTGGCCTGGGAGAGGTCGCGGGCGCGTTCGTGGGCGGCGATCGCCTCCTCGAACCGCCGCACATCCCACAGCGCGAGACCCAGATGGGTCCACACGTGTGCTTGGCCGTTCGGGTCGTCGGTGGCCCGGAACAGGTCGCGGGCGCGTTCGTGGGCGACGATCGCCTCCTCGAACCGCCGCACCTCCCGCAACGCGCTCCCGAGGTTGCCCCAGGCGGTGGCTTCGCCGTTCGGGTCGTCGGTGGCCCGGAACAGGTCACCGGCGCGTTCGTGGGCGACGATCGCCTCCTCGAACCGCCGCACCTCCCGCAACACGCTCCCTTGGTGGTTCCACGCGCGGGCTTCGCCGTTCGGATCGTCGGTGGCCCGGAACAACTCGCGGGCGCGTTCGTGGGCGTTGACCGCCTCTTCGAACCGCCGCACCTCCCGCCACGCGATCCCCAGATTGTTCCACGCGTTGGCTTCGCTGTTCGGGTCGTCGGTGGCCCGGAACAGGTCGCGGGCGCGTTCGTGGGCAACGATCGCCTCCTCGAACCGCCGCACCTTCTGCAACACGCTCCCGAGGTTGTGCCAGGCGCGGGCCTCGTCGTTCGGGTTGTCGGTGGCCCGGAACAACTCGCCGGCGCGTTCGAGGGCCACGATCGCCTCCTCGAACCGCCGCACCTCCCCCAGCACGTTCCCGAGGTTGTTCCACGCGCGGGCCTCGCCGTTCGGGTCGTCGGTGGCCCGGAACAACTCGCGGGCGCGTTCGTGGGCAACGATCGCCTCCTCGAACCGCCGCACCTTCCACAGCGCGCTCCCGCGTCGGTTCAGTACCTGCGCCGCCCGGTGGGGACTACTCAGGGCTTCCGCGGCCCGAAGCGCCAGGTGGAGATTGCGCAGGTCGGAACCGAAGTCGCGGATGCGGATGAGGTAGGGATCAACTCCGAGCGCCAATCCGAGGACGGTGTCGTGTTCACCCCGGCCGGCCGCGTGTTCCAGGGCTGCCCGGAGACCGTCGTATTCGGCGGCGAACCACCCCCGGGCCGTGCTCGCCGCTGCGGCCTCGGATACTCCCTGCGCCGGAGACGCACCTGCTGCGACGCCGAACTCGTCGACCCCGGCGTTGTAGTACGCGATGAGTCCGTGCACCGCGCGTTCCCGGTTCGGGTCGGGGATCGAGTGGGCGTGCAGACGGACCAGGTCGTGCATGCGCCGCCGGCCGGTGCCTGCGGGCTCGACGAGGTGGGCGCGGTCGAGTTCCGCCAACGCGCGCATCACGATGGTGCGATCGAGCCCGCTCAGGGCGGCTGCGGCGTCGACGGTGAATGTCGGACCGGGGTTCTCGGCCGCCAGACACAACACCGTCGCCGCGTTTGCGTCGGCGGCGAGAAGATGCTCGTAGGCGAGATCGAGGACGGTGCGCACGGCACGCTCGCCGTCGTCCAGACCCTCCAGACGCCGGGCACCGTCGGCCAGGTCCACGGCCAACACGCCCGCGGCGAGATCGGGCGAGGCGGCGAGTCGGCCCGCGACGACCCGCAACGCGAGCGGCAACCCCGCACACACGCCCACCAACGCCCGGGCCGCGCGGGTGTTCCGGCGCAGGCGGCTGTCGCCCGGGCGCCGGGCGTGCAGGGCCGCGGCCAGGAGGTCGAGCGCGGCGCGGTCGGGCAGGGTGCGCAGTTCGATGGTGGGGGCGTCGAGGCCGGTGAGGGTATGGCGCGAGGTGACCAATACCGGATGCGTCGTGGTGCCGGGCAGGACGGGCAGGACCTGGTCGCCGGAGGAGGCGTCGTCCAGAACGATCAGGACTCGGTGCCCGGCCTCGGCGAACCCGGCCAACACGGTGCGCACCACCGCCAGGCGGGCTTGCGCGCCGGCGGGAATCACCTCTGCGGGGACACCGAGGATCCCGAGCATCTCCACGGCGACGGCGTCCGCGTCGAGACGAGCGTCACCGTAGCCGCGCAACCCGAGGAACATCGCGCCGCCGGAGAACCATCCTGCGGCGACCACGTCGTGGGCCGCGCGCAGCGCCAGCGCCGTCTTGCCCACCCCGGCCATTCCCGCCACCACCGACACCGCACGCCCACCCTCGCCTCCGGCGGCTACGAACGGAGCCACAAGCGCGGCGACATCGGCGAGTTCCCTCTCACGCCCGGTGAACACGCCCGGTGCGGGCGGCAACCCACGCAATGCGTCCGGAACGTCCCTCGGCAGGCGCAGCGTGACGTGTTGCCCCTGCACCAGCATCGACACCGTCCCACCGGAGAACACGTTTGTCGTGTCCCCCGCCGTGTGGACCACGCGCCTCGCGGACCGGGACCACCACCGCCACCACGCCACGCCCCACCCCCTGAAGTCGCCGTATGCCAAGTCTTCGATCACGGACCGGGCGGGACGTGGCCTCCCGGAGGAATCGCAGGCGTCGGACCCGATGTGGGTGTCGCGGTGCCGCGGTCGACGGTGAGGTCGCGCGCGATGTACGCGTCACGCGCCGTGCCACCGGTGAACTCGTTGTGCGACGAACCCGCCGCCGTGGCCCCCGGCGCGATCGGCTCTGGCGATGGTGGCGGCCGTCGGGCCAGGACAATCCCGTAGACCGACAGCCCCAGACCCACCAGGCCCACGAACACCCCGATTACACTGGCGAGTTCGTCCGCGTCGTCCAACCCGGCCACCGCAAGGAACACACCCGGCCCCACCGCACCCAGGCCCGCCACCACCAACGCGGCCACACCCACGTCACGACCCGTCATGCCCTCCAGCATGCCCCTCCCGATACGGTCGATGTGAGCAAACCGGACGTTCGCCGGAGGACTCCAACCCCGCTTCCCTCACCCGCAGGCTCCACGACAACGAAACCGCCGAAACCAGGATCCGCTGCGCCGGCTCCCCCCACTCGGACGGGTGGACGCGCGGCCCTGTCGGCCGGGTTCGTTGCCCGCCGGTGTGTGCGCGGATACGTCTGTTGCGGACGGCCCCCGCCGGCCCCGGACGACCATCCCGAGACCATGAGCAAGGACGGGTTCGTCCGCCTCGCCAAGGCCACCAGCAAGGCCCCCGACTCCGTCGAGTCGGACGCCTTCGTCGAGCGCATGGAGGGTGCGGCTACTCGCGCCGGTGCCGATCATGCGTCGGCGCCGGTGCTTGGGTTCGGGTGAGGCTGGTGGCCGTTGCGGGTCGTGATCGTCGGTCGGGCCGGAGCGGGTCGCCGCGGAGTTCGGTATCCGCGGACTGCTCGACGGTTGCCGACGCGGGCAACGTCCGCACCCGGATCCGGGTGTTCACCACGAATCGGGCGGACGGGTCGAATGCGCCGTCGACGTGTTGGTGCCTGCCGGGCGCCATCCCTCTCGTCTCCCGTTCGTCGGGGCCGGCCGGCTGCCAGACTGGGGCGGTGACTACGGCGAAATCGGCGGCATCGCAGGGGCTTCCGGCGTCGAGGCTGGGCAGGAAGTTCACGCTGCTGTGGTCGGCCTCGTCGGTCTCCGCCGTGGGTGACGGCATGCGGGACGCGGCCCTGCCCTTGTTGGCCGCCACGGTGTCGTCGTCCCCGAACGCCGTGGCGTTGGTGACGGTGGCCGGAACGCTGCCCTGGCTGGTGATGTCCTTGGTGGGGGGTGTCCTGGCCGACCGGTTCGACCGGCGGCGCCTGATGTGGCAGGTCGACCTGGTGCGCGCCGTGGTGGTCCTGGGCTTCGCCGCGTGGGTGCTGGTCGCGAGCCCGCCGTTGGTGGTGCCGGCCCTGCTGGCCTTCGTGCTCGGATGCGGCGAGACGGTGTTCGTCAACGCGTCCACCTCCGCCCTGCCGGATGTGGTGCGGCCCGAGCAACTCGAGGCCGCCAACGGTCGTCTGGAGGGCGGTCTCATCGTCGGCGGACACTTCGTCGGCCCGCTGCTGGGCTCCGCCCTGTTCGTCGTCGGCGCGGGGTACCCGTTCGCCGTGGACGGCGTCTCCTTCGTCCTGGCCGCCGCCCTGGTGGCCGCGTTGGGTCGGTCGAGCGCGAGCACGCCGTCACCTCGTCGCCCGGTGGCGGCGGACATCCGCGAGGGCGTTCGCTGGACCTGGACGCACCGCGGGATCCGGCTGCTGGCCATCGTGGCCGCGGTGGCGTCGATGGCCTTCTATCTGGCGGTCACCATGCTGGTGCTGCTGTTGACGAAGACCCTGGGGGCGTCGCCCGTGGCGTACGGCATGGTGTTGGCCTCGGGTGCCGTCGGCGGAGCGTTGGCCGGCGTCACCTCGGGCCGGCTGCGCAACCGCCTCGGCCTGACGGCCAGAATCGGTCTGTCCTTCTTCCTGATGGGAGCCTCACTGCTGGGTCTGGGGGTCGGCTCCTCCGTGGCCTTGGCGGCCGTCCTGTACGCCGTGGCCAGTTTCGGTGTGGTGACCTGGAACGTGCAGGTGGTCTCCCTCAGGCAACGGGTCGTACCGCGTCGGCTTCTCGGTCGGGTCAACAGCTGCTACCTGTTGCTGAGCCGTCTGGGGATCTTGGTCGGCGCCGGGCTCAGCGGCTGGCTCGGTTCCGCGTTCTCCGTGCGCACCCCCGCCGTTCTCGGCGGTGTCGTCCTGCTCGCGTCCCTCGTCGTGGTCCCCAGGTTGGCGAGTCTCGAGGCGGTTCGAAGCCGACCCGCCGGACTCGACGGCGCAGCCGAACCGGATCCCGATCCCGATCCCGATCCGGATCCGGTCGACGATCCGACGCTCCCCCGGTGACCGGGCACCGCTTTCCGCAAGGCCGGGCGCGACTCCCACGGCGCCCGGCCACGGTCACCGAACGACCGCGTACGCCTGTTGCCCACGCGGACTCGCCGCCGCCAGCACGCCGCCGTGCGAATCCGGGCCCGTGGCACACACCTTGCCCAGGGTCATCGGCGCGACCGTCTGCACCTCGTGGCCGCGCCGGCGAAGCTCGGTCAGGACGCCCGGATCGAACCCGTCCTGCTCCACGACCGCGGCCAGCGGCCGCGCCCGACGGGGCGTGAACGAGCTCGGTACGTGATCGGTGTGGAAGGTCGCCGCTTCCACGGCCTGCTGGGGGCTCATGCCGAAGTCGACGTGGTTGACGAAGAAGTTCAGGGTCCACTGGTCCTGTTGGTCGCCCCCGGGCGTACCGAAGGCCAGGTAGGGCGCGCCGTCCCGGAGCACCAAGGTCGGACTGAGCGTCGTGCGGGGCCGTTTGCCGGGAGCGACGGAGTTGTTGTGCCCCTCGTCCAACCAGGCCATCTGGCCTCGGGTGCCGAGCGGAAATCCGAGGCCGGGGACCACCGGGGAGCTCTTGAGCCACCCGCCACTGGGGGTGGCGACCACCATGTTGCCGTCGCGATCGGTCGCACTCACGCAGCACGTGTCGCCCTTCGCCGCCGTCCGTTGCAGGACGGTCGGGATGCCGTCGGCCAACTGCCGCAGCCAGTCCGGGTCGCCGGAGGAGGCGGACACGTCCAGTACCGGGGGAATCCACGGTTTCCGACCGTCGGGGGAGCCGGGGCGCAGGACATCGGACGCCTCGGATCCGATCAGGGTCCGGCGGGCCGCCGCGTAGACGGGGTCGAGAAGGCCGGCCAGCGGCACGTCGGCGTGCTCCGGGTCGCCATACCACGCCTCCCGGTCCGCGAAGGCCAACTTGGCGGACTCGATCACGGTGTGCACGTGGTCCGCGCTCCCGAAGCCCATCGCGTTGATGTCGAAGCCCTCCAGCAGGGCCAGTTGCTGGAGGAAGACCGGGCCTTGGGACCAGGGACCCGCCTTGTGCACGCTGTGACCGCGGTAGTCGAGGGCCACGGTGGCCTCGACGGGTACCCGCCAGCCGGCCAGGTCGTCACCGGTGAGCAAGCCGCCGTTGTGCCGGCCGGTGGAGTCGATCGGCTCCTCGGTCGCCATGAACCGGTCGACGGCCTCGGCGACGAATCCCTCGTAGAAGGCCGAGATCGCGGCGTCCGCCTGTGCCTCGCGCGTTCGTCCGCCCGCCGTGGCCTCGGCGAGGATGCGGCGATACGTCCGGGCCAGCGCCGGATTGCGCATCCGGGCGCCGGGCGCGGGAGCCGCGCCGTGGTGCAGATAGGTACGGCCGGACTCGGTCCACTCGTCGCGGAAGAGCGGCGCCATCACCTCGATCATCGCGGCGGCTTTGGGCAGCAGCGGATATCCGTCCTCGGCGTAGCCGATCGCGGGCTCCAGCACGTCCTGTACCGTCAGCCGGCCGAAGTCGCGCAGCAGGCGCATCCAGGCGCCGAAGGCTCCGGGCACGGTGGCCGCCAGCAGTCCGGAGCCGGGTATCACCGCCAGCCCGCGCCGGCGAAACGCCTCGGGCGTCGCCTGCCGCGGCATCGGACCCTGTCCGCAGACGATCCGGGTGGACCCGGTCGCCGCGTCGTAGACCATGATCGGGACGTCTCCGCCGGGACCGTTGAGATGCGGCTCCACCACCTGGATGACCAGGGCCGCGGCGGTGGCGGCGTCGAACGCGTTCCCGCCGCGGTCGAACATCGCCATGCCCGCCGCCGAAGCGAGCCAGTGCGTGGAGGAGACCGCGCACGCGTTGCCGTGCAGTTCCGGACGATGCAGCACGAGACGTCCTTCCGAGGGGTCGGTCAAGGGGATTCGACGGGGTCCGCGAGGTGTCCGGAGGCGACCGGTGTCACCCGGCCGGTCACGCTGCCTCGCACCACGAGGCCGTTCTCGACCGTCACCGTGCACTCGAGCAGTGCGGGGCGGCCCGCCTCGGCTCCCTGGCGGACCGTGTATCCGTGCCCGCCGTTCGTGGCGGGCAGTCGGCCGGCGACGATCAGCCACCCGCCCAGGGCCATGGCCACCGGTCCGCAGGCGGGGTCTTCGGGGATGCCGAAGCCGGGGGCGAACAGCCGGGCCCGGGCGAGGCGATCGGCCGGGTCCCAGGTGAACAGGCACAAGGCCGGCAGCGCGACGTCGCGCATGTGCGCGTAGTCGGGTCGGGCCCGGGCGATCGCGCCGGCGCGGACCGGGAGCACCGCGAAGCCCCCGCCGAAGCCCGCCAGTCGCGGCCCGCCGTCGCCGTCCGCATCGGCGAGGTCGGCCTCGGTCAGCCCCACCGCGTCGAGCAGTGGTTGCCGATCCAGCGGCTCGCCGCGCACCGGCCCGGTCGCGTGCAGGGTGGCGCGGTCGGCCCGCGCCGCGAGCACCTGGCGTCCGGTGCCACATTCCTGCACCAGGTGGCCGGTGGGAACGCGGCCCAAGCGAGCCAGCGTGGCGGCGGTCCCCACTGCGGAATGCGCGCCGTGCGGTGATTCGGCGTCCGGACCGAAGACGCGTACCCGGTACGACGCGTGGGGCGAGGTCGCGGGGAGGACGAAGGCGGTTTCCGCGGCGCCGAGTTCCGCCGCGACGCACTGCATCACGGCGGACGAGAGTCCCGTCGCGTCGGGGACCACGGCCAGGGCGCTGCCCGTGAAGGGACGGTCGGTGAACATGTTGACGAGCTCGTAGCCGATCATCGTGTGCCCGTCGACGTGAAGAGCTTGCCGGCGATCCGCTCCACGACCTCGGGGCTGCCCTGGTAGGGGAAGTCGGCTCGGGGCCAATGGACGACCAGGTCGGTGAAGCCGATGTCCGCGAACAGCCCGCAGGCGTCCTCGTAGGCGTCCACCGAATCGATCACGCCGGTGATCATCGCGCCGGTGACGACCAGGCGGCGCACCGTCGAGGGGTCGCGGCCGATGTCCGCGCACGCCGCGTCGAGGGTTTGCGCCTGTGCGCGAAGGTTCGCGATCGCCGGTGCGTAGCCGCTTGGTTCACCCCAGCCGGGGTCGCCGGCCGTCACCCAGATGTCGGCGTGGCGAGCCGCCAGCCGGATGCCTCGGGGGCCGGTCGCGGCGATGGCCAGGGGCAGGCGCGGGCGCTGGACGCAGCCCGGCACCATGAAGGCGCCGTGGGCTTCGAACCAGGCACCCTGGTGGTCGGTCACCCGTCGGCGCAGCAGCAGGTCGGTCATTTCGACGAACTCCGCGAAACGGTCGTGGCGTTCGGCCGGGGACGGGGGGGTGTGGCCCAGCACCCGGTCGTCGTGGCCTCCGGCGCCGGCGCCGAGTCCGCAGATCAGCCGGCCGTCCGAGATGTCGTCGAGGGTCATCAATTCCTTGGCGAAGGTCACCGGGTGCCGGTAGGACGCGCCGGCGACCATCGTCCCGAGTGCGATCCGGGAGGTGGCCTCGGCCGCGGCCGCCAGCGTGGGGACGGCGCCGAACCAGGGCTTTTCGCGGAACCATCGCCACATCAGGTGGTCGTAGGTCCACGCGTGGTCGAAGCCGAGTTCCTCGGCGTGCGTCCACAGTCGCCGCGCGTGCGACCAGCGCTGCTCGGGCAGCAGGATCACCCCGTGCCGCATGGTGCTCACGAGGCGGTCATCTCCTTGGCCACCCGGGCCGCGGAGAAGCCGGCGGCCAGACCGGCGACGCGAAAGAGCGAGGGGGTCAGATCCTCCTCGCACTCCACGATGTCGGGGTGTCGCATCTCCGCCAATGTCTCGTCTCGGCTCTCGGGCGACCCCGGGTACAGGCCGTTCGTGACGAGGTCCATCACGATGGCCTTGTTGCGCCGCAACAATTGCGCCAGGATCTCCTGCCGCGTGGTCGGCGCCCGCAGGGTCAGGAAGTAGCAGTCGAAGATCCCCTCCCACATGCGGGGCTGGTTGGCGTCGCGCTGCGCGACCGACTGCTGGAGCAGCGACCTGCCGCCTTCCACCAGCTTGGCCGCGACCCCCAGGTGGATGCGGTGGCTCAACTCGACCTGTCGGACCAGCCGTTCCCGCTCGGAGTCGACCACGGGTGGCAGTTTCCGGCCGCGGAACAGGCTTCGTACCGGCGGGTAGTCCGGCGCCCAGGTACCGCTGAAGGTGCTGTGCAGCCGATGCATGCTCGGTCGGATGTCCGCGTTGTAGATGGCGCTGTTGCACGAGCCCGTGTACAGCAGCATCCCGCAGTACGCCCGCACGTATTCCGTCACGGCGACCGAGGCGGCCTCGCGGTCCTTCGGGTTCGAGGACAGTCGCGACAGTTCGTCCGCCAGCAGGCGCCAGATCACGAAGGAGACGTGATGGCCGATGATCCAGCGAAACCAGAACAGTCGCCCCAGGCCGTTGTCGTCGACGGGTGGGGTGATCCCGAAACCTTCCTTGGCCCGGGCCAGAAAGCCCAGGCACGCGTCGTCGAGGTCGGCTTCGTCGCGACTGCCACCGTCGGGCGCGGCGCTGTTCGGCGCCGGCATCGTCAGCGGTTCCAGGCCGTAGGGGTAGTCGCCGAAGTCCCAGCCGTGGGTGCCGGGCAGGGAGAGTGCGGCGACGGCCGACGGGCGCCTCATGCGTTCTCCCCCGCTGCTCCCCCGATGCAGGTGAACTCGAATTCCAGGCCGTTCACGTCCAGACAGTAGAAACTTTGGGTGCCCTGCGCGTCGGTCACGATCTCGGTGGGTTGCTCCGGGTCGACGAACGCGTAGCGGTGCGAACCCGAGAGTTCCAACCAACGGCTGCGCCAGGTACGCAGTTCGGCGGGCGTTTCGACGCCCAGGCACACGTGTTGGAAACGAGGTGCGTCCGGCGCGGCCCGGCGCTCGGCGGGAGTGCCGCGTTCGAAGAGATGGAAGTGCGCGGCTCCGACGGCCAGTTCGGCCATCCGCACGATGCCGGGCAGGCGGGACACGGTCAGGTCCGAGAATATGTCCGTCGCCCAGGTCAGCCGGCCGCCGAAGAAGTCCTCGTACCATGAAATCGAGTTGTCGAGGTTGTCCGTCTGCACCGCGATGTGGTGCAGAACGGGCACCGATTCGAGATCGGGCATACGAATCCTCTCCGGTGGCCGGCGGCCTGCGTCGGCCCCGGTTCCGACATCCTGCGTGGCTCAGAGCTTTTCGAGTTCGAAGATGACCTCGCCGACGGCGATGTCGATCGAATTTTTACTCCTGAGCCGCCAGCCGCCTTCCTCGAAAACGGATTCCCAGTCGCGCACGGTCGGAATGAAGGTGCCCATCATGTCGTGCGCGACCTCGAATCCCAGCGCGAAGATCGGCAGGTCACGGTCGGCGACTCCCTCGCTGCGGGTGGCGTCACCCAGCAGGAATCTGCGCGCCCGCGGGAACAGGGTGCGCAGCCGCCGAAGGTTTTCGATGCACCGTTGCCGGGGCCAGAAGTCGTGCCCCATCATGAAACAGGTCAGGAGTTCGACCTCTTCGAACGCCGGATCCGGGGCCATCGTCAGCACGTCGGCCTGCACGAATGTCATCCGGTCGGCAAGGCCGGCCGCGGCCGCTGCGGCGGTTGCCATCCGTACGGCCGGCTGGGCGATGTCGATGCCCACGGCCCGGGTACCCGGATGGCGGCCGAGGAGTTGCATGAGCCGCTCGCCGCTGCCGCAGCCCAGGTCGGCGACGACGTGAAAGTCGAAGTCCAGGCCCTGCACCGTCTGCCAGAACCAGGGGTCGTAGCAGAACTCGCTGATCTCCCGGCACGCGAAGGCGATGGCGGCGCTGTCGCGCGGGCAGAAATTTCCCACCCGGTTCTCGGTACGCACGACCTCGGGCGCCCGCCGGAACAGATCCGCACTCCCCCTGGTGAGCCAGTGAAAGAACGATTTGTTTCGGTACGCCTCGGAGAAGTGGACGCCCGGTAATATCTTGAAATCTTCGCGCTCGACGATCTCGACCGCCGAGAGTGCCCGAAAGAGGCCGAGAACGGAAACGGTGTCGAGTCCCCGTTCGGCCGCGAAACTCTGCACGTCGAGCATTCCCTGCGTGTGTAACTCGTCAAACATACCGAGTTCCCAGGCGGCACCGATGGCCGAAGCCGCCACCGCAGAATTGTATATGTGGGTTATCGCTCTTTCGCTGTCCCCCGGCGTCACATCCACCCCTCTCACGCAAAATGGTGAGAAACAAAAATTTACGACAGGCGACATTTAATATCCATGATCACGATCGGATAACGCAAGTGACGTGCGTCACATCGGCGTCGTGTTGACAGGGCGACCACACCGACGGCAGGTTCACCATGACCCACCTGGACGACCAGGGCCGCCGACCACTCGGCACGCCGGGACGGCGGCTTGAATTCATGTCACCCCGCCTGCCGTGCGGCCGCCCTGGATAGGGCTTGGCGCGACCGTCGGACCGGAATGCGGCAGAGTGACTGGAGTTCACGTTGTCCGATTCGTCAGCAGACATACCCTTATCAGGAAATTCTTCCGTCTCGTCATATACCGAGTGGGATCCACTCGAAGAAGTGATTGTCGGGATAGTTGACGACGCCACGTTTCCCCCGTGGCACGCGTCACTGGAACCGGTCATTCCGGCGCACCAGCACGAGACTTTCCGCCGCCGCGGCGGGCAACCGTTTCCCGCGGAGCTGATCGCCGCGGCCCGCAAGGAACTCGACGAGTTCGTGCACATCCTCGAAGCCGAGGGGGTAACGGTCCGACGCCCCGAGCCGGTCGCGCAGCGCACGCCCTACGCCACGCGCGACTGGACCAGCACCGGTCTGTACGCGGCCATGCCGCGGGACTGCCTCCTGGTGGTGGGCGAGGACGTCATCGAGTGCCCGATGGCCTGGCGCTCCCGGTACTACGAGACCCTCGCCTACCGGCCGCTCCTGAAGGAGTACTTCCGGTCCGGCGCCCGGTGGAGCGCCGGACCCAAGCCCGAACTCACCGACGAACAATACGACTTGACCTGGACCGAGCCGGCCGAGGGGATGCCGACCCGGCTGATCGTGACCGAGTTCGAGCCGACCTTCGACGCAGCCGACTTCCTGCGGCTCGGGCGCGACATCGTCGCGCAGAAGAGCAACGTCACGAACGAGTTCGGCATCGACTGGCTGCGCCGCCATCTCGGTGATCGATACCGGATCCACGTCCTCGAGTTCGACGACACGCACCCCATGCACATCGACGCCACGCTGGCCCCGCTGGCTCCCGGGAAGCTGCTCGTGCACCCCGAGCGGGTGTCGAAGGTACCCGCGATCTTCAAGGGCTGGGACGTGATGCGCGCCCCCCGGCCGGTGATTCCCGACAGTCACCCGCTCTACCTGACCAGCAAGTGGATCAACATGAACGTCCTGATGCTGGACGAGAACCGCGTCGTGGTCGAGCGCGGCGACGAGCCGATGATCTCCGCGATGAAGGAGTGGGGCTTCACCCCCATTCCGTGCAGCTTCCGCAACTTCAACAGTTTCGGTGGCTCCTTCCACTGCGCCACCCTCGACGTGCGACGCAGCGGCGGACTCGACTCCTATCTCGACCACCCCGGCTGACCCGCCGCAGGGAGCACCTCGCCAAGCGTCGTCTCGATCTGGAGTGTGAGATGTCGGACCGCAGCGCCGGACGTATCGGGCTCATGGCAGGGCAGCGGGGCCTGTGGTACGCCCATCGATTCGACCCCGAGAGCCCGATCCTCAACGAGGGCGAGTATCTCGACATCGACGGCTCCCTCGACATCGGCCTGTTCGAGGAGGCATTGCGGCAGACCGTGTCCGAGGCGGAGACCCTGCGGCTGAGATTCTTCGAGGACGAGGACGGGCTCCGCCAGGAGGTCGACCCGGACCTCGAACATCGCCTGCACGTCGTCGACGTGAGCGCGGACCGGGACCCGCACCGGTCCGCGCTGGAGTGGATGAGTGCCGATCTGGCCCGCCCGCGCGACCTCGAACGCGGGCCGCTCGTCACGTTCGCGCTCTTCAAGCTGCACGATCGGCGTTTCCACTGGTACCAGGGCTGCCACCACATCGTGAACGACGGATTCGGCTTTCCCCTGGTGGTCGCCCGCGTCGCCGAGCTCTACACCGCCCTGTTCGAGGGCGGCTCGGCCGACGGCGAACCCTTCGAGTCCGTGCGGGCCCTCGTCGACGCCGATGCGGCGTACCGCGCCTCCCCCGCGTTCGACGAGGACCGCCGGTACTGGCTCGACCTGCTGGCGGACCGGCCCCGCCCGGTGTCCCTGGCCGGCGGGGCGGTGCGAGGACCGGCCCGCGCGCGCCGGCGCGAGACGAGGAACCTGGACCCCGCGGCGGCCGACCGACTCCGGTCCGCCTGCCGCGGCTTCGGAACCAACCTGGCCGGCCTCGCGGTCGCGGCCACCGCGCTCTTCGCCGCCCGGGCCACGGGCGAGACGGACGTGGTCATCGGCTTCGCCGTACCCGGCCGCGGCCCCGGCATCGAGCAGACGATTCCCGGAGTCGTGGCCAACGTGGTCCCCATCCGCCTGTCGGTGCGTCCCGAGACGACCTTGGCGGACCTGTTCGACCGAAGCCTTGTCCAGGTCCTGGAGGCGATGCGCCACCAGCGATACCGCTACGAGGACATCCGCCACGACCTCGGCCTCGCCCCGGGGGAGGTGCCCTGGGCGGTCTCCCTGAACGTCATGCCGTTCGACTACCGAGTCACCCTCGCCGGCCGGCCCTTCGTCGCCCACAACCTCGCCACCGGGCCCTTCGAGGAGATCTCCCTGAACCTGTGGGACATCTCGCGCGACGGCAGCCTGCAACTGGCCGTCGACACCGACCCCGACCGGTTCGACGAGCGCACGCACGCCGGCTGCGCGCGTCTGCTCGACGAAGCGCTCGACCGCGTCGTCGACACGCCGGGCAACACCCCGGTGGGCCGAATCGAGGTGCTGCCGGCCGCCGTTCGGCGGCTGCTCCTGACCCGGTGGAACCCGCCGTCCGCACCGCTCCCCCCGCGCACCCTGTCCGAGCTGCTCGCCGAGCAGGCCCTGCGCACCCCGGAGCGGACCGCGCTGGTGTACCGGGACACCTCCTTGACGTATGCCGAACTCCGGGCCCGCGCGGGGCGGTTGGCCCGCGTGCTCACCGAGCGGGACGTCGGACCCGAGCGGTTCGTGGCCGTACTGCTGCCCCGCTCCCCGGCGGGCGTGGTGGCCTTCCTGGCCACCCTCACCGCCGGAGGCGCCTATGTGCCGATCGATCCCGGGTACCCGCCGGAGCGCATCGCGTACATGCTCGACGACGCGCAACCGGCACTGGTGGTGACGACGGCGGACCTGGCGCGGGAACTTCCGCCCGGCTGGACCGGGCCACGGTGTCTGGTGGTGGACGAGGTCACCGGCGCCGCCGACCAAACGCCCCTCGCCGAGTCACGCGAGGCACCCGCGCCCGACCTCCTCCCGACGCATCCGGCGTACGTGATCTACACCTCGGGGTCGACCGGACGTCCCAAGGGGGTGGTGATCGAACACCGGTCGATCGCCCGGTACGTGGCGCACGCCGTCCAGGCGTACGGCGTGGGCGAGCAGGACCGTGTCCTGGCGGCGTACGCCTTCACCTTCGACGGTTCCATGCTCGAACTGTGGGTCTCCCTGGCCGCCGGGGCGCGGATCGTGCTGGCCGACGACGACCAACGGCTCGACGCCGAAGCCCTGCAACGGCTGCTGGCCGCCCACCGGGTCACCGTCGCGCATCTGTCCCCGGCCCTGATGCATCTGCTGCGGCCCGACGAACTGCCCGCGCTGCGCACGGTGTCCGCCGGTGGCGAGCGCGTGCCGGCAACGCTCGTGGACCAGTGGGCCGCGGACGGACGAGAGTTCTGGAACGGATACGGACCCACCGAGACCACCGTCGACGCCACGCAGAAACTGTGTGTCGCGCCCTCCGACGGCCGATCGCCGCCCATCGGCCCACCGGTCGCCCACGCCACGGCGTACGTGCTGGACGCCGGTCTGCACCTGCTGCCCCCGGGCGCCGTCGGCGAGCTCTACGTCGCCGGACCCGGCCTGGCCCGGGGCTATCTGCGGCGCCCCGGCCTCACCGCCGAGCGCTTCGTCCCGAACCCCTTCGGTGCGCCCGGATCGCGGATGTACCGTACCGGGGACCTGGTGCGCTGGACGTCGGACGGCGATCTGGACTTCGTCGGGCGGGCGGACCGCCAGGTCAAGATCCGCGGCTTCCGGATCGAGCCGGGCGAGGTGCAGGCCGCCCTGGCCCGATGCGCCGGCGTCGCCGCCGCGCTCGCCGTGGTGCGCGAGGACCCCGGCACCGACAAGCGCCTGGTCGGCTACCTGGTGCCCGCGGCGGGAGCGCGGCCGGACATCGCCGCGATCCGTGCGCAGGTGGCCGGCTTCCTGCCCGACTACATGGTGCCCGCCGCCTTCGTCGTGCTGGACGCGCTGCCGTTGACCACCGCGGGGAAGGTGGACGAGCGCGCCCTGCCCGCACCTTCCCGCCAGGCCCCGAGCGGCGGACGCGAGCCCGGCACACCCGCGGAGAAGGCGCTGTGCGCGATCTTCGCCGAGGTGTTGGGCCTGACCTCGGTCGGCGTCGACGACAGCTTCTTCGCGCTGGGCGGCCACTCCCTGTCGGCGACGCGCCTGCTCACCCGGATCCGGACCGTGCTCGGCCGGGAGACGGGCATTCGGACCGTGTACGAGGCACCGACCGTCGCGGCACTGGCCGCCCGGCTCGGCACGGCCGGCCCGGCCCGGCCCGCACTGGTCCCGGCGGTGCGGCCCGACCGGATCCCGCTGTCGTTCGCCCAGTCCCGACTGTGGTTCCTTCGACAATTCCAGGGACCGATCGCCACGTACAACGAGGGCATGGGGCTGCGTCTGCTCGGTGCCGTGGACGTCGCCGCCCTGCGCGCCGCGCTGCGCGACCTGGTGGGCCGGCACGAGGTACTGCGCACCGTGTTCCCGGCCGACGACGGCCATCCGTATCAGCACGTGCTCTCCGCCGACTCGGTCGACCTCGACTTGCCCGTGGTGCCGATCGACCCGGCCGACCTGGCACAGGACCTGGCCCGGGCCACCCGGCGGGCGTTCGACCTGGAGTCGGAGATCCCGCTGCGCGCGCGGCTGCTCGCCCTGTCGCCCGGTGAACACGTCCTGTTGCTGGTGATGCACCACATCGCCGGCGACGCGTGGTCGTTGCGTCCGCTGTTGGCCGATCTGAGCCGGGCATACACCGAGCGCGCCGCCGGACGGGACCCCGGCTGGGCGCCGCTCCCGGTCCAGTACGCCGACTACACCCTGTGGCAGCGGAACCGGCTCGGCTCGGCGGCGGATCCGGACAGTGTCCACGCCAAACAACTGGCCTACTGGCGGCGGGCCCTGGCCGAGCTGCCGCAGGAGATCAGCCTCCCGTCGGACCGGCCCAGGCCCGCCCTGCCCTCCTACGCGGGCGACTCGGTTCCGCTGGAGATCCCGGCGCACGTGCACCTGGGGCTGGTGAACCTGGCCCGGGCACACGACGCGAGCACGTTCATGGTGCTCCAGGCCGTGCTGGCCGTGCTGCTGTCCAAGCTCGGAGCCGGCGACGACGTCCCCATCGGTGCGCCGGTGGCCGGACGTCTGGACGACGCGCTGGAGGATCTGGTGGGATTCTTCACCAACACCCTCGTGGTGCGTACGGACCTGTCGGGAGATCCGACCTTCACCGAGTTGCTCGCCCGGGTGCGGGAAACCTGCCTGGACGCCTACGCCCACCAGGACGTCCCCTTCGAACTGCTGGTCGGCGACCTGGCGGTGGAGCGTTCCCTGGCCCGGCATCCCCTGTTCCAGGTAGCGCTCGTGCTGCGCAACACTCGCTCGGGCGAACTGGTGCTGCCCGGCATCGAGGTGCACCCCGAGTCGGTGTGGACCGGCATGTCCCCGTTCGACCTGGTGGTGGAGTTCGACGACGAGTCCGCCGGGTCGCAGGGCCCCACCGGACTGAGCGGCGCCCTGCTCTTCGGCACCGACCTGTTCGACCGGAGCACGGCGTTGTCCATCGCGGACCGGCTGCTGCGCCTGCTCGCACAGGTGGTGGGCGAGCCCACCCGCCGGATCGGCGCGTTCGAACTGTGGGCGCCCGGCGAGCGCGAGCGGGTGGTGCGGGACTGGAACGACACGGATCACCCGGTCGTCGCGACCACGCTGCCGGCCCTGTTCGAGTCCCGGGTCGAGCAGGGCCCCGAGCGCACGGCGGTCACCGCGCCCGACGGGAGCATGACGTACCGCGAGTTCAACGCCCGGGTGAACCGGCTGGCGAGGCTGCTGGTGGCCGCCGGGGTGGGGCCCGAATCCGTGGTCGCCCTGGCCGTGCCGCGCTCGCTCGACCTGGTGGCGGCGGTGTGGGCGGTGCTCAAGGCGGGTGCGGCGTACCTGCCGCTGGATCCGCAGTATCCGCCCGAGCGGATCGCCTTCCTCCTCGACGACGTCCGGCCGGCCCTGCTGCTGACCACCGTGCGCACGAGTGCGGAACTGCCGCCCGGCGTCCCGCGGCTGCTCCTGGACGAGCCGCGGACCGGCGCCGCGGCGGCCGCCGAGTCGGCCGACGACCTGCGCGACGACGAACGGACCGGGCCGTTGTCGGCGCTGCACCCGGCGTATGTGATCCACACGTCCGGCTCGACCGGCAGGCCCAAGGGCGTCACCATGGGTACGGGTGCGATGGTGAACCTGGTGCAGGCGCACGCCCGGTGGGTCCGGCGGGGGCGGACGGGCATCGGCGGCCCGGTGGCGCAGTTCGCGGCGATCAGCTTCGACGTCTCGGCCTGGGAGATCATCGAGACCCTCACCTCCGGCAGGCACCTGGTCGTCCCCGACGACGAGGTCCGGCGCGACCCGGCGGCGTTCACCAGATGGCTGGACAAGCACGAGGTGGAGCAGTTCTGCGCGCCGAACGTGATGGTGGAGGCGGTGTGCGAGGCGGCCCTGGCCCAGGGGTTGGCGCTGCCGGCACTGCGCGACATCGGACAGGGCGGCGAGGTGCTGCGACTGACCCCCGGGGTCCGGGAGTTCCTGTCCGCGCGGCCGAAGGTGCGGCTGCACAATCTCTACGGACCCACCGAGACGCATCTGGTGACCGCCTTCTCGCTGCCGGCGGACCTGACGCACTGGGAGTCCTCGACCGCGCCGTTGGGAACGCCGATCTGGAACACCCGGATGTATGTGCTGGATCCGACCCTGCGGCCGGTTCCGCCGGGGGTGACCGGTGAGTTGTACATCGCCGGCGCGGCCCTGGCCCGCGGGTACTGGAATCGTCCCGGCCTGACCGCCGACCGGTTCGTGCCGAACCCCTTCGACGGCCCCGGCGAGCGCATGTACCGCACCGGCGACCTGGTGCGCTGGTCCGGCGACGGTCGGCTGGACTATGTGGGCCGCGTCGACGATCAGGTCAAGGTGCGCGGGTTTCGGATCGAGCCCGGAGAGGTGGAAGCGGTACTCGGCCGGCACCCGGACGTCGACCGGGTCGCGGTCGTCGTGCGCGAGGACCAGGCGGGAGAGAAGCGGCTGGTCGCCTACGTCGTGCCCGCCGCGAACACCCGTCCGGACCCGGTCGCGCTGCGCGGCTTCGTGGCCGAGTCGGTGCCGGACTTCCTGGTGCCCACCGCGGTGCTGATCCTGGCCGACCTGCCGCTGACCGTGAGCGGCAAGGTCCATCGCCGGGCGCTGCCCGCCCCGGACTTCGCGCAGTTCGCCTCGACCCGGGCACCGGCTACGCCGGAAGAGGAGGCCCTGTGTGCGCTGTTCGCGGACGTACTGCGACTGGAGCGGGTCGGACCGGACGACTCCTTCTTCGACTTCGGCGGTCATTCGCTCCTGGCCACCCGACTGACGAGCCGGATCAGGACCGTGCTGGGCATCGACGTCGAGGTGGGCGCGGTGTTCGAGGCGCCGACGCCGGCGGCGCTGGCCGCCCGGATCAAGGGCACGAAACGTTCGCGCCGGCCGGCGTTGCGGCGGATGCCCCGCCCGGGGCCCGCGGCCGAAGAACGGAGCGACGGCTCGTGATCCACTCGGACCGCACCCACCTGGGGTACCGCTGATGATTCCGCTGTCGTACGCGCAACACCGGATCTGGTTCCTCAACAAGCTGGACGACGGGACGGGCTACCGCATCCCGTTGGTGTACCGACTCGTCGGGGAGCCGGACGTGGCGGCGCTGCGGGCCGCGTTCACCGATGTCCTGGCCAGACACGAGAGCCTGCGCACGGTCTTTCCCGAGTCCGACGGCGCCCCCCGCCAAGTGGTCCTGGAGGACCCCGCGGCCTGGCCCGTCCTGGCGGTCGAACGAATTCGGCCGCCGGAACTGCCCGCGGTCCTTCGAGCCGCGGGAGCGCACGTCTTCGACCTCACCACCGAAGCGCCCGTGCGGTTCACCCTGCTCTCGCTCGGACCGGACGAGCACGTCCTGCTGATCCTCCTGCACCACATAGCGGCGGACGGCTGGTCGCGAGAACCACTCCTGCGCGACCTGGCGACCGCCTACGGGGCGCGGTGCGCGGGGCGGGCGCCGGGCTGGGATCCGCTGCCGGTCCAGTACATCGACTACACCCTGTGGCAGCGTGAACTGCTCGGCGACGAGGCTGATCCGAACAGTCTGATCAGCGAGCAACTGGCCTACTGGCGCGCCGCCTTGGCCGGCATCCCGGAATATCTGCCGCTGCCCGTGGACCGGCCTCGGCCGGCCGCGGCCTCCCATCGCGGCGAGACGATCCCGATGCTGATCGCACCGCGAACGCACCTGGCCCTGATCGAGCTGGCCAGACAGGAGCGGGTCAGTCTCTTCATGGTGTTGCAGGCCGGGCTCGCCGCCCTGTTGACCCGGCTGGGCGCCGGCACCGACATCCCCATCGGCTCGGCCGTCGCCGGCCGGTCCGACGAGGCGATGGACGATCTGGTGGGGATGTGCGTCAACACGCTGGTGCTGCGCACCGACACCGGCGGCAATCCGTCGTTCCGGCAACTCCTGGCCCGGGTACGGAAGACGGACCTGGCGGCGTACGCACGTCAGGACGTGCCGTTCGAACGGCTCGTCGACGTGCTCGCCCCCTCCCGTTCGGCGGCGTGGAACCCGCTGTTCCAGGTCATGCTCGTCCTGGAGGACCGCACCACGAACCTCCCGTACCTCCCGGGCCTGCCGGCCACCGAGGAACCGATCGACAACCCGGACTCGAAAGTCGACCTGTCGCTCCACCTCCGGGAGCGACTCACCGACGACGGCAGCCCCGACGGCCTGGAAGGCGGCCTGGAGTTCGCCCGCGATCTGTTCGACTCGATCACCGCCGAACACATGGTCGAACGGCTGGAGTCGGTGCTCGCGGCCATGGCCGCGGACCCGGACCGCTGCATCGGCGACGTGGAGATTCTCCGGCCCGGTGAGCGCGGCGCCCTCCTCGGCGCGTGCCGCCCCGCCCCGGCTCGAACCCGGGAGCAGTTGCTCCCCGGGCTCTTCGAGGCGCAGGTGGCGCGTACTCCGGAGGCGACGGCACTGATTGCCGGGCAGGCACGGACGACCTACCGGGCACTGAACGCGCGGGCCGACCGGCTGGCCCGATGGCTGACCGGCCGGGGTATCGGCGCCGAGGACGTCGTGGCGCTGCTGCTGCCCCGCTCCATCGACGCGGTCGTCGCCATGCTCGGCGTGCTCAAGGCCGGCGCCGCGTACCTGCCGGTGGACCCGGATTACCCGGCCGCCCGGATCGCCTTCATGCTCACGGACTCGGCGCCCACGCTGCTCGTCACCACGGGGAGCGCGGCCGGCCCGGCCGGGGCGGGCACCGTCCCCGTTCTGGACATCGCCGCCTGGCGGCACGAGGCGGCGGATATGCCACCCGAAGCGGGACCGACCCGCAGTGCGCGGGCCGGTGTGCCGCACGAGGCGAACGCCGCCTATGTGATCTACACCTCCGGTTCCACCGGCCGCCCCAAGGGCGTGGTGGTGGAACACCGTTCCCTGGCCGCCTATGTGGAACAGGCACGGGCGGCGTATCCGAGCGCGGCCGGGTCGAGCCTGGTCCACACCTCGCTGTCCTTCGACCTGACGGTGACCGCCCTGTACACCCCGCTGGTGAGCGGCGGGCACGTGCGGTTGGACGAGTTGGCCGGGCCCCACACCGGCCCGCTCCGCCCCTCCCTCCTGGACGTCACGCCGAGCCATCTCGACCTGATGGCGGCGATGCCGGTGGATCCGTCGCCGACCCGATGCCTGCTGATCGGCGGTGAGGCGTTGCGCGGGGAGTCGCTGGCCGGGTGGCGGGAGCAACACCCGGACGTCGTGGTCCACAACCTCTACGGCCCCACCGAGGCGACCGTGGACTGTGCCCGGTTCCGGCTCGACCCGGGCGAGCCCACACCGCCCGGACCGGTTCCCATCGGCCGCCCCCACGACGGCCTGAGCATGTATGTCCTGGACGAGCGGCTGCGTCCGGTGCCCAGCGGCGTCGCGGGCGAACTGTACGTGGCGGGTCCGGCCCTCGCGCGAGGCTATCTGGGCCGGTTCGCGCTGACGGCCGAGCGTTTCGTGGCGGATCCGTTCGGCCGGGCCGGCACCCGGATGTATCGCACCGGTGATCTGGTCCGCCTGCGCTCCGACGGCGAACTCGAATACGTCGGGCGGGCGGACCACCAGATCAAATTGCGCGGCCACCGCATCGAGCCGGGCGAAGTGGAGGCCGCGCTGCTGGCCCTGCCCGGGATCTCCCGGTGCGCGGTCGTGGTCCACGAGCGTTCTTCCGACGACAGACGCCTGATCGGGTATGTCGTGCCGACCGGTCCGGTCGCGAGCGTGAGCCCGGCAGCCGTCCGGGTGGCCCTCGCCGACGCACTGCCCGCGCCGATGGTCCCCTCGGCCGTCGTGGTCCTTGCCCAACTGCCGGTCACGCCACACGGCAAGCTCGACCGTGCCGCTCTTCCGCTGCCGGAGACCGACGCACCGGTCGGTGACCGGCGGGCGCCGCGTACCCCGGCGGAGGCGTCGCTGTGCCAGGTGTTCGCCGAGGTGATCGGCGTCGACACGGTCGGCATCGACGACGGATTCTTCGAGTTGGGCGGGCACTCGCTGCTCATGCCGCGGTTGCTCACCCGGGCCAAGGAGGCCCTGGGGCTGGAACTGACCCTGAAGCAGTTGTTCGTGCGACCCACCGTGGCGCAGCTGCTCCGGGACCAGCCCGCGACGGCGGACCTGCTCGGCCCGCTGATCCGCCTACGCGGCGGAACGGGTCGGCCGCTGTGGTGCATCCATCCGGGGAGTGGCCTGGGCTGGAGTTACGCGGGCCTGCTGCCGTACATTCCGGCCCGACACCCGGTGTACGCCCTCCAGGCGCGCGGCCTAGACGGCTCCACCGCCCTGGCCGGCAGTTTCCCCGAGCTGGTCGGGGACTACTGCGCGCGGATCGTCGACATCCAACCGAACGGGCCGTATCTGCTTGCCGGTTGGTCCTTCGGGGGAGCCGCGGCCCATGCCGTCGCGGTCCGACTGCGCGCGTCGGGGCATGCGGTCGCTCTGCTCGCCGCCATCGACGCCTGGCCGGCGGGCGTCCATACCGATCGCGACACCGAAGAGCCCTCCGACGTCCGGCTGGTGGCTTTCGACGGCGGGGAGGCGATGGCGGCCCTGGACGAGGAGTCGGTGGCCGCGCTGCTGCGGGCCACCGACAACAACATCCGCCTCCTGCAGGATCCGGGGATCGTCCCGGAGTTCTTCGACGGCTCGCTGCTGCTCTTCGAGGCCGCGCCCGGCGGCCGAGGAACACAGGCCGGGCAACGGTGGCGGTCCTGCGTCGGCGGGGACATCGCGGTGGTGCCGGTGGACAGCGAGCACCTGCGGATGATGCGCCCCGCGGCGCTGCGCGTGATCGGACCGGTCCTCGCCCGGGCGTTGCGCTCGACGATGCCCCTGTCGCCGGCGATCAAGGAGCGGATCTGACATGTGCGGCATCACCGGGTCCATGGTCCTGCACAACGCTCGACCGACGACGGCCGAGGTACTGGAGCGGATGAGCGATACGTTGACGCACCGCGGCCCGGACGCGGCGGGCACCCTGATCCGGGACGGCGTGGCGCTGGCCTGCCGCCGGCTGAGTCTGGTCGACCTCGCCGGAGGCGGGCAGCCGATGTCCAACGAGGACGGCAGCGTCACGATGGTGTGCAACGGCGAGATCTTCAACCACGTCGAGCTGCGCGCCCTGTTGCTCGCCCGGGGCCACCGATTCGGGTCGTCCTGCGACGTCGAGGTGATCCTGCACCTCTACGAGGACGAGGGGCCCGAGCTGTTGGCGCGCCTCAACGGCCAGTTCGCGTTCGCGATCCACGACCGGCGCAGGCGACAGCTCTTCCTCGCGCGCGACCACGCCGGGATCGCTCCTCTGTACTACACGGACACCGGCGGACACTTCGTCTTCGGGTCGGAGATCAAGTCGATCCTGGAACACCCCGGGGTACCGCGCGACGTGGACCTCACCGGTCTGGACCAGGTCCTCACCTTCCCCGGGCTGGTGAGTCCGCGCACCATGTTCCGCGGCATCGAGAGCGTGCGCAACGGCCACTACCTGATCGTGCGGGACGGTGTCGTCACCGACCGGTGCTACTGGGCCCTGGACTACCCCCGCGACGACGTCGCGCACCGGCCCGACGAGTTCTACCCGGAACACCTGCGTGAACTGCTCACCCGGGCCGTTCGGCTCCGGATGCGAGCCGACGTCGAGGTCGGTTTCTATCTCAGCGGCGGCCTCGACTCCTCGCTGATCGGCGCGCTGGCGTCGCAATCGGGACCCCCCGCCCACTCCTTCTCCATCACCTTCCCCGACGCGGCCATCGACGAGTCCGGGTATCAGCGCCTGATGGCGACCAAGGTGGGGTCCGTGCACCACGAGGCGGTCTTCACGGAGCAGGACACCGTCGCCGAACTCCAGCGCATGGTGCGCCATGCCGAGTGCCCGGTGAAGGAGACCTACAACACCTGCTCGCTGGTCCTGTCGGCGCTCGCGCGAGAACACGGCGTCAAGGCGATCCTGACCGGCGAGGGGGCCGACGAACTCTTCGGCGGGTATCCCGGGTACCGGTTCGACGCGGGCGGGCGCGGCCCGGTGGCGTCGGGCGATCCGCTGGAGGACGCCTTCGAGGACGACCTTCGCGCCCGGCTGTGGGGCGACCCGGAGCTCTTCTACGAGCGCCGGTACCACGCGTGGCGGGACGCGAAGTTCGAGCTCTACTCCGAGCAGGCCCGGGCCGCCTTCGAGGAGTTCGACTGTCTGCACCACCCGGTCGTCGACCACGAGCGCCTGGTGGGCAGGCCGCGGCTCAGCCAGCGCTCCTATCTGGACTTCACCCTGCGACTGTCGGACCACCTGTTGACCGACCACGGGGACCGGATGGCCCTGGCCAATTCCGTGGAGGCCCGCTACCCGTTCCTCGACCGCGCCGTGCTCGATTTCGCCACGCGGATTCCCAACCGGCTCAAGGTGGGCACGCGGGGCGAGAAGCTCGTGCTGAAACAGGCCGCGGAGGGACTGGTTCCGCCGGAGATCATCCGCCGGGAGAAGTACGGGTTCCGCGCGCCCGCGAGCCCTCGGCTGCTCCGGCGCAACGTCGAATGGGTCGACGACCTGTTGTCCCCGGCGCGCATCGCCCGTCAGGGCTACTTCGATCCGGCGGTCGTGGAGCAGTTGCGCTCGCGCAGCCTGGACGCGGGCTTCGACCTGCATCCGCACCTGGACGACGATCTGTTGCTGGTCGTCCTGACGTTCGGAATTCTGCTGGACACCTTCAACCTTCCCGGTCACGTGTGAACGCGGGTCGAGCAAAGGAAACCGCAATGGCGTTCGAACCGATCCAGTCGCTTGTCGCCCGCGCGATCGACCGCTTCCCCGACCGAGTCGCCGTACAGACCACGCACGGCTCGCTGCGCTATCGCGAACTGGACCAACGCGTCGACGCCGTCGCGGCCGAGCTGTATCGGTGCGGAGCACGCGGCGCCTCCGTCGTCGCGGTCCTCGCCGGCGACCGGGCCGAGCTGACCGCGGCCCTGCTCGCCGTCCTGCGGCTGGGCGGTGTGGTGGTCCCCCTCGACGTGGGCACCCGGCCGGATCGGCTGGGCTGGATGCTGCGCGAGGCGGACCCCGATCTCCTGGTCGTCGGCGCCGACGACGGCGACCTCGCGGAGCACGTGCGCGACACGTGCGACCGGGCCGGCCTGGTCGATCTCGGCACGGTCAAGGACCGACCCGGGAACGACTACCCGCCCCACGTGCCGGCGCCGGACGATCCCTGCTACCTGTTCTTCACCTCCGGCTCCACCGGCCGGCCCAAGGGGATCCTGGGCCGGCTGAGCGCGGTGGACCACTACATCCGCTGGGAGGCGGAGCTGCTCGGCGCCGGTCCCCAATGGCGGGTGGGCCAGCTGATCTCGCCCGCGTTCGACGCCGTGCTGCGCGACCTGCTCCTGCCGTTGAGCGTGGGCGCGACGGTATGCGTGCCGGCCGAGGACGTCCGGCTCGACCCGGTCGCCCTGTGCCGGTGGCTGGACCGGGAACGGATCGATCTGATCCACTGCGTGCCCTCGGTCTTTCGCGCCCTGGCGGGCGCGATCGACACGGTCCGGCCGGGGTTCGAGGCGCTGAAGTGCGTGGCCCTGTCCGGCGAGCGCGTGCTGCCCACCGACGCCGCCGGCTGGTTCGACCGCTTCGGCGAGCGGATCCGGCTGCTGAACCTCTACGGGCCCTCGGAAACCACCATGACGAAGACCTTCCACTTCGTCACCGCCGCCGATGCCCGGGGCAGGTCCGTCCCGATCGGACGCCCGATGCCCAACACCGTCGTCCTGCTGCTCGACGAACGCGGCCGGGAGGTACCACCGGGGCGGGTCGGCGAGGTTCACTTGCGTACGGCCTACCGCAGCCTCGGGTACCACCGCAGGCCGCAGGAGACCGAACGCGCCTTCATCGCCGACCCCACCCGGCCCGACGACGACGAAGTCGTCTACCGGACCGGGGACTTCGCCCGCCTGCTGCCCGACGGCACGCTCGACTTCCTCGGCCGCCGGGACCGACAGGTCAAGGTCGGCGGCGTGCGGGTGGAGCTGGACGGGGTGGAGCAGCTCCTGCGCGAGGACCCGTCGGTCGCCGAGGCGGCCGTCGTGTCGGTCGAGCCGGACGACGCCCCGCCGTACCTGTGCGCGTTCGTCGAGACCGGCACCGGGACGGACTCCGAGGAACTGCGCACTCGGCTGAGCGAGCATCTGCGCGCGCACCTGCCGGACGGCGCGATCCCGGCGCTGATCGTGCCACTGGAGCTCATCCCGCGCACCATCAGCGGCAAGATCGACCGCAAGGCGCTCACCGTGCCCGTGCGGTCCCCCGCCCGACCCGACGCGGACGCCGTCGCACCGCGCACCGCCACCGAACGCACGATCGCCGGGATCTGGGCGCGCACGCTGCCGGCCCCGGTCGACGACGTGCACACCCGGTTCTTCGACGTGGGCACCTCGCTGGCCGTGATCTCGGTACTGGCGCGGCTGACCGAGGAGTTCGGGGTGTCCGTCCCGCTGGCGGACTTCCTGGCGAACCAGACGATCGAGGGCCTGTCGAACCTGATCGAGCGCTTGCTGCTCGCCGACGACGACGCCGACGACGACCTCTTCGGGAGCTGACATGACCGACCAGCCGCTGGACGCCCAGCAGATCGAGTCCGTCGAACGCCGGGTGCGGACGGCCGTGTTGGACCAGGACGGCGTCCTCGACTGCGCCGTCGTGTTCAACGAGGCCGACCCCGCGGCGGCCGGCGCCCGCGCCTGTGTCCGGTGCGGGATCAGCGCCGCGTACCCGGGACTGCGCTTCGACCCGGACGGGGTCTGTTCGCTGTGCGCGCGCTACGCCGCCCATCGATCGGCGATGCATGCCTACTTCCGTGACCCGCAGGAGCTGGCGCCGCGGCTGCGCGAGGCCGCGCGAGGGCGCGGATCGCACTACGACTGCCTGCTGCTGTTCAGTGGCGGCAAGGACAGCACGTATGTGCTCTACCAGCTCGTGGGACTGGGTCTGCGGGTGATGACCTTCACCTTCGACAACGGGTTCATCTCGCGGACCGCGCTGCGCAACGTCGAGACCGTCACCGCCGAACTGGGCATCGAACACGTCACCGCCACCCACGCCGACCAGAAGCGGATCTTCCTGAACTCGCTCCAGGAGCACAAGAGCGTGTGCAACGGGTGCTTTCGCTCCCTCCTGGACCTGAGCACCGAACTCGCGCACCAACGCGACATCCCCACGGTGGTCACCGGGCTCTCCCGCGGCCAGATCATGGACGAGCGGCTGTCCTGGTTCCACGAGCAGGGCATCTTCGACGTGGCCGAGATCGAGGAGAAGCTGCGGCTGGGCCGGGAGGTGTACCACCAGGCCGCGGGCACGGTCGACGCCGCCGCGGTGAACGCGGTCCAGGTCGTCGACTACTTCCGCTACTCGGCGGTGACGAAGGAGGAGGTGCGAGCCTTCCTGCGCGAGCGCTCGTCGTTCTGGGCGCAGCCCACCGATACGGGGTTCTGCAGCTCGAACTGCATGATCAACGATGTGGGCACCTACGTTCACGCCGCGGAGCGCGGTTTCCACAACTACGAGGCGCCGACCCGCTGGGAGGTACGGCTCGGGCATCTGGACGTCGCCGAGGCGGACGCGGAGCTGCGCGCCCCGGTGGAGACCGCGCAGGTGAAACGGATGCTGGCCAGGATCGGCTATCCGGACCCGGCCGACGCCGACCGGACGGGCGCCCGACTGGCGGTCTACTACGTCGCCGACCGAAGCGCGTCGAGCGACCGGCTCGCGGCAGCGGTGGCCGATGCCCTGCCGCCCGCACTGGTACCGGCACAGTGGGTGCAGGTGGCGGAGATCCCCAGGGTCGCGGGCGCCGTGGATCAGTGGGCTCTGCGCGGGATGCACCGCCCGAAGGCCCCGGGCTCGCGGGGCGGGGGCGTCACCGCGGACGCGGATTCCGATCGCTCGGTCGCGGTCCGTCCGGTACAGCGCCGGATTCTCGATCGGGATCCGGGCCGGGCGGCGCACCGGGCCCGAACCCTGTTCCTGACCTCGGAGTCTGGTTTCCCGGTCACCGACCTGAAGCGGGTGTGGCTGCAACTGCTGCTGCACCACGAGGCGTTGCGGCTGCGGTTCGGCCACGGGGATCAGGGCTGGCGGCAGTCCCGGGGCGGCCTCGGCGGTGCGGTCCACGTCTCGCGGGTGGACCTCACCGGCCAGGACCCGGGCGCGCAGGGGCAGGTGCTGCGTCGGCTCACCGACCGGATGCGGGCCCGGCTGCACGTCGATCGGGGTCCGCTGCTGCGGGCCGCGGTGGTCGACCGGGGCACCCGGCCGGCGGGTCTGTTGATCGTGGTGCACGAACTGGCCGCGGATGTCGAGTCCTGGCGGGTGCTGTTGGCGGACCTGGCCCTGGGGCTGGGACAGCTCCAGGCGGGCTCGGAGGTGCGGTTGCCGCCTGCCGCGTCGTTCCTGGACCACCCGGCCGAGCCCGCCGGCGTCGAGGACGAGGCGGGCCCGGAGGTCGCCGGGGCCGGCTGTGTCCTCCCGGGTTCGCCCGCACCCGAGCCGATCGCCGAGGAGCCGCTCGAAGCGCGCTGCCCGGTGCGCGCGGCGACGGCCCGCGACGTCGCCGCTGCGATCGCGCACGTGCTGGTCGAGGAGTTCGGCGGCGGGCGACTGGTCGCGGACGTCCTCGATCACACCACGCGCAGGCCCGCGGCACGGGTGATCGGTCCGCTGGCCGAAGCGGACCGCTGGGTGGTGACCCCGCTCGCGCGGGGAGCGAGCGTCGTACGGGTCGCGAGAGCGGCCGAGCCGGCCCGGGTGCGCTACGAACACTTCGGCGATCCGGCCGCCGCGCTGCTCCCGTCGGGGGTGGCCTGGACGCTGCGCGACACGGTGTGGCGGGACTTCGCCGGGCCGGGGCACCCGGGCGACACCGATGCGACGATCACCGGTGTCGTCGACGCCGGCGAGCTCGTGCTCACCTGGTGGTGTCCCGCCTCCGTGGGCACGCGGCTGGCGGCGGCCCACATCCCCGAGCGCGTCGCGCGGCGGCTGATCGGGGAGCAGGCCGGCTGAGGTGGCGCGCTCACGCACCCTCGGTGTGCTCGGTGGGATGGGACCGGCGGCGACGGCGGAGTTCCTGCGGCTGCTGGCCGTGCGCGTCGCGGCCGGCAGCGACCAGGAGCACCCCCGGATCCTGATGTTGTCCGAGCCGGGCATCCCGGACCGGACCGCCGCGCTGCTCAGGGGCGACGACGCACCGCTCCTGCCGATCCGGCAGGCGCTGTTCACCCTTGCCGGCTGGGGCGCGGAGCTGCTCGCAGTGCCCTGCAACACCGCGCACGTCTACATCGATCGATTCCGCAGCCGACTGCCGGTGCCCCTGGTGCACATCGTGGAGGCGAGCGTGCGGGCCGCCGAGGTCGCCAGTCCCGACGGGGCCTGGTTGACGGCGACCGCGGGTACCGTCGCCGGCGGCATCTATCAGCGCTATGCGCAGCACCGGGGATACCGACTCCTGCTCCCCGACGAGGCGCTCCAGCAGCGCATCCACGCCGCCACCGTGCTGGTGAAGGCGAACCGGCTGCCGGCTGCCGGCGCGACCCTGGGTTCGGCGGTCCACGAGCTGCTGCGCATTCGGTGCCTGCCGGTGATCAGCGCCTGTACCGAACTCCCGCTCGCCTACGCGCACAGCGGGCTGCCGGCGGAATTCCAGGTGTCCAGCGTCGACGCGCTGGCGTCGGCCTGCGCGCACGCCCTGTACCCCCACCGCGGACCCGTACCGGGCGTGCTCTCGTCGACGGCCCGACGGGCGGTCGCCGGGTCCGGCTCCGGGTCCACGTCCGATCCCCCCGAAGGAGCACGATGACACTCTCACGCCTGTCGAAGGAACGCCGGCTGCTGCGCGAGACGGTCGCCGACTTCGCCCGCGCCAAGGTGGCTCCGGTGATCGCCGATATCTACCGACGCGAGGAGTTTCCCTACGAACTGGTCGCCGCCATGGGCCGCATGGGCCTGTTCGGACTGCCCTTCGAGGAACGCTACGGCGGCATGGGCGGGGATGTGTTCACCCTGTGTCTGGCCATCGAGGAACTGGCCAGAGTGGACTGCTCGGTGGCCGTCGCACTGTCCGCGGGCGTGACGCTCGGCGCGATCCCCCTCCATCGGTTCGGCACCGCGGCACAGAAGGAACGCTGGCTCCCCGCCCTGTGCACGGGCGAGCGGATCGCCGGCTTCGGGCTCACCGAACCCGGCGGCGGGACCGACACGGCGGCGACCCGCACCAAGGCGGAACTCGACGGTGACGAATGGGTGATCAACGGCAGCAAGGCGTTCATCACCAACTCCGGTACCGACATCACCAGCCTGGTCACGGTGACGGCGGTGACCGGTACCCGCGCCGACGGCGCCAAGGAGATCTCCGCGCTTGTCGTGCCGTCGGGCACCCCGGGCTTCACGGTGGCACCGTCGTACTCCAAGGTGGGCTGGTGCGCCTCGGACACCCACGAACTCGGTTTCGCCGACTGCCGGGTGCCGGCCGAGCACCTGCTCGGCGAACGCGGCCTGGGCATCGCGCAGTTCATGTCGGTGCTGGACGAGAGCAGGATCGCGATCTCGGCCGTCGGAGCGGGGATGGCCCAGGGCTGCGTGGACGAGTGTGTGCGCCATGCCAAGGAGCGGACGGCGTTCGGGCAGCGCATCGGCGCGTACCAGTCGATCCAGTTCAAGATCGCCGACATGGAGACGCGCGCCCACACCGCACGCCTGGCCTACTACTCGGCCGCGGCCTCGATGCTGCGCGGCGAATCCTTCTCGAAGGAGGCGGCGATGGCCAAGCTGGTCTCCTCCAGGGCGGCGATGGACAACGCCAGGGACGCGACCCAGATCTTCGGTGGCTCCGGCGTGATGAACGACAGCCCCGTGGGCCGCTTCTACCGCGACGCCAAGATCCTGGAAATCGGCGAAGGCACCACCGAGGTACAACAGATGATGATCGCCAGGCACCTTGGCTTGTCCTGACCCCACCGCCGGGCAGCGCCGCGACGCGTCATCTCCGGGTTCGCCGACCTCCGAGTGGCGTCGGCGAGTTGACGCAGGCCGCCGACGAACTGTCGGTCGAGCAGTTGGCCGCTCTGGCAATCCTGCGCCATCCCGGAACCCGCAACCCCGAGGACGCGGTCCGCGAACTCCTCGCCCGCCCGGACGAGTTCACCGAGCGGCAGGCCCGCGACCTGGTCGACGCCGTCGTCGCCACCGAGTGGGTCGACGCCAAGGGCTGCGATGCCTGCCCGGTTGCCGAGCACTGCACCCTCGAGGATCTGCCGTGAGCCAACTCGTGGTACTGGGCAGGCGCCTGTGGATCGCGCCGGAGGATCCGCACCTGCTGCCATGCGTGGCCGCCACGGTCCGCGGCCCTCGATGCCAAAACCCCGTGGAGTACGGGCAGATCATGACTGTGCTGGAGGTACAGCTGGGCGAAGCGGGATACGTCAACGCGTACGTGGCGTTCGGCCCGGATCGCGCGGTGGCGCCCCGATGGCTCGCCCAGCACTGCACCGTCCACGACACACCCGACGCCGTGGACACCGATCCGACCGAACTGCGGCCGTTCCGACTCGACACCTGACGGCCACCTGGTGCGCCGCTACCGCAACGACGCTCTGATCGACTGAACGACCCGGGCGTGTTCGTCCTGATGTGCAAACGGTGGCATCTTCCGGGTTGACCTGGGGTTCAGCCTCGGACGTCGAAGTCGGCGCGGGTGGACTGCGGGGGTGTGCGCGGCTTGGTCGAGGCCGTCACCGACCTTGCCCGCGGGCAGCCGAACGAGGAAACGGCGGTCGGCCCCGCGTTCGGTGCGCCGGCTGTCGGACCGCTCGCGGCGGGGCCGGCGCAGCGGGACGACGTGCGCATCGCCGCTTCGGGTCCGCCGCACGCCGGACGACGCGCGGTCGCCGGCGACGGCACTGCGGTATCGCGGTGGCTCAGTGCAGCGACGGTACGACGTCCCAGCAGCCGATCGTGTGCCACGATCCGGGGCCCGATCCGACCTCCATGACCAGGTACAGCACTTCGCCCACGATCGGATCCACGACGCCGTCCTCCGGGAGGCCCAGGAGGTGCTCCAGGCGTCGGGTGTCAGCGGTCGTCTCGGGGCCGTAGATCCCGTCGGGATAGTACGTGCCGAAGCCGGTCGAGTAGTACATCGCCTGGACGCACTGGACGCCGAAACCGGGCGCGCTGTCGGGGCCGATGTCCGGCACACCTGGGGCCGCCCCGGCCGGCAGGACGGCGGGTCCGGCAAGGGCCAGGGGCATGGCCAGGGCTGCGCCGACGAGGGCGCGGACGAGCGGGTGACGGGCGGAGGTGCGGGTGCGGGCGGGTGTCCTCGGCATGGCGGTCCGCTCCGGCCGGCGGCGCCGCGTGACGGGCCGGCCCAGGTGAGGGAAGGTGCTCGACGGCAGCAGTGTCCGCGCGCGGTCGCCGGTCCGGAAGACGGTTCGGCGCGATGAACCGATGCGGCACGGGTCCATGCCGATCGGGTCGGTGATGGAGCGGCGGACGGGTTCGCTCTCCCGAGAGTGGGTGGAGATCTCGCGCGTACAGTGCTCGCCGTTCTCCAGGACCCGGTGATGGCCTCGAACGTGACCGGCCCGCCGAGGTCTTCGTCGCCGCCGGGCGGGAGGCGTACCGGATCACCACGCACTCGCTCGACGCGCGTGGTTCGTACCGCATCCGGCGTCAACCTTCGGTTCCTGCCGGACGCGGACGTGAACGCCTGCGAGTCCCCGCACCCTCTGGTGGTGCCGGCGGCCCCGTCAACCACCCGACGGATCCGCGGGTTTGCTCATCCGCCGGCGGACCTACCCATCGAAGTGCTCGGGCGGATGCGCTCGGACCGTGTCCTGCGGCGCCCGACGCCGCCCTACGGTAAGGACTTGAGCCCCGGGTCAGGCTGTGGGCTTCGGAGTGGCTGTGACTTTCTGCTCGTCGTGTTCGCGCAGCATGCGCACGACGGTGGTCGGGGCTGGGTGGCGGCCGCGCTTCTTGTCGGTGCGGATGACGAGGCGGGAGGCGATCTCGCGCAGGGACAGGTGTTCCTGGTCGCGCGGCCGGAGGGCGGTGGCGGAAATCGAACTCGCGCCCGGTGCTGTCGAACGACACCGTGGTCCGACGTACCGTCAAGTCGGCGAGCAGTGCGGGCGGCGTCACCCCGAAGAGGGCGAACAGGTCGGCCGGGACCAGGTTCGCGGCGCTGCCGGCGAATCGCCACACGCCGTCGTCGTGGCCGGCCTCGATCTTCAGCTCTCCGCGGCCGGCCCGGCGCCGGGGCGGCCGGTGCCGCTCCCCCGGACGGACAGCCTGATGCCGGTGAGTGCGAAGAGGTCCCCGATCTCCCAGGGGCCCGCCACGTCCGGTTCGACGCCGTATTCCGTCGACCGCACGCCGATCCGGGCGGTGAAGCCTCGGCCGTCCCGGTGGGTACCTGGGCCTCGGCAGGAACAGCGCCAACGCGTCGGCGAGCGGCAGCGGTTGGAGGAGTTCGGCGGCGAGGTCGAGTTGCGGGACGGGGATCGGCTCCCCCACGAAGGCCTCGCCCACGCGCAGTACGCCGCCCAGCCGGGCGTGCACGCTCGCCCCGGCGGTACGTGGGACGCGACGCCGAACCCGACGTCGCCGCGGCGTGGCGGTGGGCGGCGCACCGCGACTGCCCTGCCGTTATTTGTGTGATTCAGCGACATTTCGGTTAACCGGGGAAGCATGACTGATCCCCCCTTCTCCGACGCGTCGAAGTTCGAGGACGCCGCACAGGGTTCGGAGGCGCTGCCGATTGCGGTGGTGCGCACCGACGAAGGGCTGATGAACCGGGACGGTGGCGCGTACGCGTTCTTGGCCGTCGACGTGTTCGGCGGCTCCCGCCGAGCACCGGGGCCGGGCGACGGACCCGTCACCCGCTCTCGCCGGGCCGCACACGCCGGGTGTGCTCGCCCGGCTCGCCGCCTTCGTGGAAACCCTCGCTCCCGACGTCCCGTCCGTCACGCGACGGCGTGTGGAGAAGGTCGCCCGGCCGCGGTGGCCGCTGTCGCCGCGGTGGCCGGCGCCCGGGCGGCCGCGGCAGTCGCATATCGGGGAAGGACTCGGCATGGGTGAGGCGATCGGGCAGGTCCTGAGCCCGGCCGTGGGTGTCGCGATCAGCCCGATCCCGCTCATCGCGGTGATCCTGATGCTGGCGACCCCGCACGGCCGAGCCAACGGCATCGCCTTCACCGTCGGGTGGGTGGCGGCCCTGACCGCCGCCATCGCCGTGCTGGTCGCCGTCGGTGCCGGAGCGGGCGGCCGGGACGAGGCAGCACCCGCAACGTGGACCTGGTGGGTCAAGCTCGCCGTCGGCGTGCTGTTCGTCCTGCTGGCCGCCAGGCAGTGGCGCGGCCGGCCTCGCGACGGCCACGACGCCGCGCTGCCGTCGTGGATGCGCGCCGTCGACACCTTCACCCCGCTCAAGGCCGCGGGTCTCGCGGTGGTGCTGGCGGTGGTGAACCCGAAAAACCTCGCCCTGGTCGTCGCGGCGGGCGTCACCGTGGCCGGCGCGGCCGGCGGCACCGTCGACCGAGTCGTCGCCGCCGCGGTATTCGTCGCCGTGGCGTCGCTGTGTGCGCTCGTCCCGCTCGCGGTGTTCGTGTTCGGCGGTTCCGGCGCCGCCGACGTTCTGGCGGGATGGAAGACGTGGATGGCCCGCCACAACGCCGCCATCATGACCGTCGTCCTGGTCGTGCTCGGCGCGAAGTTTCTCGGCGACGGCATCGCCGGACTGAGCGCATGACCTTCCGCACCCGGGCATGGCCGGTCGCACCGTGGTTGCGGACGTACCGCCGCGCGCGGTTCGGGAAGGACACGATCGGGGCACTGACCGCATGGGCTCTCATCGTGCCCGAGTGTGTCGCGTACGCGCAGATCGCCGGAGTGCCGCCGCAGAACGCCTTCTACGCCGCGCCCGTCGCGCTGGTGGCATATGCGCTGTTCGGCACCTCGCGCTTCCTCGTCGTCGGCGCCACCTCCGCCGCCGCGGTGCTGTCCGCGGCGACCGTCGCCGACGTGTCCGCCGACCCGAAGGCGGCGGTGTCGCTGTCGGCGGCCCTCGCGATCGTCGCCGGCGCGGTCCTGGCCGTCGCGGGGCTCGCCCGGTTGGGGTTCGTAGCGAACTTCCTGTCCGAACCCGCGCTGGTCGGGTTCCTGTTCGGCATGGCGCTGACCATCGTCATCCGCCAACTCGCCAAGATCCTGGGCCTCTCCGGCGGCGACGGCAACTTCTTCGAACGCGCCTGGGAACTCGTGCGACATGCGGGGAACTGGCACGGCGCGACGATCGCCGTCGGTGCCGCGGCGCTGGCGGCGCTCCTGCTGCTGGAGCGCCGGCTGCCCCGGCTGCCCGCCTCGCTGATCGTGCTGGCCGCCGGCACCACCGTCTCCGCCGCGTTCGACTTCGACGACCACGGCATCGACACCGTCGGCGAGATCCCCGGCGCGGTGCCGGTGCCGGGGTGGCCGAACATCCCCGCCGCCGACTGGCTCGCACTGCTCGCCGGGGCATGCGGCCTGGCGCTGGTGGTGTTCGCGGAGAGCTACTCGATCGCCGGACGCTTCGCCCGCGAACACGGCGACACCGTCGACGCCAGTCGCGAGATGACCGCGATGGGCACCGCCAACCTCGCCGCCGGACTGTTCAAGGGCTTCGCGGTCTCCGGCAGCGCGTCGCGTTCCGCAGCCGCCGAGGCCTCCGGCGGCTCCTCCCCCATGGTGTCCGTGGTCGCCGCCGTCCTGATCCTGATCACCGGCGCGTTCCTCACGCCGCTGTTCACCGATCTGCCCGAACCCGTGCTCGGCGCCATCGTCGTCGTCGCGGTCCGCAGCTTCCTCAAGGTCGCCGAACTACGCCGCTACTGGCAATGGGACAAGCCCAACTTCGCCGTCGCCGCGGCCGCGCTGGTCGGCGTCCTGGCCCTGGACCTGCTGCCCGGACTGCTCATCGCCGTCGCCCTGTCCCTCCTGCTGTTCATCGCCCGCGCTTCCCGCCCACGCATCGCGGTCCTCGGCAGGATCCCCGCCACCGACCGCTACGGCGACACCGAAGAGCAACCCGGCGCCGCCACCGTCCCGGGCCTGTTGCTGGTCCGGCCCGACGGGGCGCTGTTCTTCGGCAACGCGGAACGCCTGAAACTCGGCGTCCTCGACCTGGTCGCCCGCACCGACCCGCCCGCCGGCCGCGTCGTGCTCAACCTGGTCTCCAGCTACCGCCTCGGCCTGCCCGTCCTGGACACCCTCGAGGAACTCCGTGCCGAACTCGCCCACCGCGACTGCGCACTGCACCTCGCGCACATCCACCCCGAGGTGCGCGCCGCCGTCGCGGCAAGCCCCCTCGGCCACGCCCTTGGACCGGACGCCGTCCACCTCTCCGTCGCCGCCGCGGTCACCGCGTGTCGGCACGCACCCATCAGTGGAAACTGAGCCGCGGCAGACCGTGCGACGGGCGGACGTCGAGGCGCACGATCCGCCCATGGCCGGCGACGACCTTCCGCTCGCCACCCCCGCAGCCGACTCGCACACCCCGACTGCTCACGCTCGGGCGCACGCGGCACCCGAGCGTTCTCGGGCGAACTGCCCGCCCACCTCCCGCTCGTGCGCATCTCGAGCTCGGTGACGCAAGCAACGAACCCGTGCGCGAGAGCCCGGCGTTGGCGAGATCGGGTCGATCACGGTCGCGCGGGCCGGGAGGGCGGCGGTCACTCGGTCACCTCGGCCTACGGGCGTCGGATGCAGCGGAAACCGAGGTGGCTGGTGGCCGTGTCCTCGGTTTCGCCCTGGCGGGCGGCGGGGCGGTAGCGCAGGCAGTAGGTGGGCGCGCACAGGTGGGAGCCGCCCTTGATGGTGCGGCGGGCGAAGCCGGCGTCGAGGTGGTGACGGTGTTCGACGCGGTAGTCGCGGGGGATGCAGCACGAGCGGGCGGCGGCGTCGGGGTGGCGGGCGGTGTGGTGGTCGCGGGTCCACTCCCAGACGTTGCCGGTCATGTCGTACAGGCCGTACCCGCCCGGGGGGTAGCGGCCGACCGGGGTGGTGCCCGGGCGGCCGGTGGGGGTGTCGGCCCGCCAGGGGAAGTCGCCGTGCCACGTGTTGGCCATGCGGCGGCCGTTCGGGGTGAAGTCGTCGCCCCAGGCGTAGACGGCGCCGTCGAGGCCGCCACGGGCGGCGTACTCCCACTCGGCCTCGGTGGGCAAATCCTTGCCGGCCCAATGCGCGAAGGCGGCCGCGTCCTCGAAGGCGACCTGGGTGACGGGGTGCATGTCGCGGCCGTCGAGCGTGGACCCGGGGCCTTCGGGCAACCGCCAGTTCGCGCCCGGGACGTAGTGCCACCAGCGGCGGTAGTCGTCCAGCGCCACCGGCCCCGGCGTCCGGCGGAACACCAGGGAGCCGGGCACCAGCAGTGCCGGGTCGGCGTCCGGGTAGAGCACGGGGTCGAGCGGGCGTTCGGCGACGGTGACGTACCCGGTGGCCTTCACGAAGCGGCGGAACGCCGCGACGGTGACGGGGTGGACGTCGAGGAAGAAGCCGTTCACGGTGACCGGGTGAACCGGCCGCTCCTCGGGATAGAAGTCGTCGCTGCCCATCGCGAAGGTTCCTCCGGGGATCCATGCCATGCCCTGGGAAACCGCCCTGACAGGCCCGTGGACGGTCACGGGGGCGACGGCCATCGGCGTGTCGGCGTCGGCGGTGCTCGGCGTCATGACGGCCATGCTCCCCGGGCCGCCGGGCCCGGGTGGGCTTGCCACGCCGCACACACTTCCCCAGGTTTTGTCGGACTTATGGCTAATGTTCTTTTGGAATGAGTCCATCGACTACGACCTTGCGGGGTCAGGCACAGAAGGACGGCACGCCATGGCCGACGAACGTTTGACGAGTCTCCCGGTGCCGGACCGGCCCTACCAGGGGCCGTTGGCGGTGGACGTCCGCGACCTCGACGAGCCGCTGCCGCCGATCCCGGTCAAGCGCCCGCCGAAACAGGCCCCCAACGTCCTGCTGATCCTCCTGGACGACGTCGGCTTCGGGGCCGCCGGCGCGTTCGGCGGACCGGTCCGCACCCCGACCGCGGAACGACTCGCGAACGGCGGCCTGAAGTACTCGCGATTCCACACCACCTCGCTGTGCGCGCCGACTCGCGCCGCCCTGCTGTCCGGCCGTAACCACCACTCGGTCGCGATGGGGCACATCACCGAGACCGCCACCGCCGCCCCCGGCTACACCTCGGCCCGCCCGAACTCGGCGACACCGCTCGCCGAGATCCTGCGCCAAAACGGCTACAACACCGCGCAGTTCGGCAAGTGCCACGAGGTGCCCACCTGGGAGTCCGGCCCCACCGGGCCATTCGACCGCTGGCCGGTCAACAGCGGCTTCGAGAAGTTCTACGGCTTCATCGGCGGCGAAACCAACCAGTGGTCCCCCGCGCTGGTCGACGGCACCACCGCGATCGAGCCGCCGGACGACCCCGACTACCACCTGATGCCCGACCTCGCCGACAAGGCCATCGCCTACGTCCGGCAGCAGAAGTCACTCACCCCCGACAAGCCCTTCTTCGTCTACTTCGCGCCCGGCGCCACACACACCCCCCACCACGTCCCCGAAGACTGGATCCCCAGATACCGCGGCGAGTTCGACCAGGGCTGGGACGCGGTGCGTGAGGCCACCTTCGCCCGCCAGAAGGAACTGGGCGTGGTCGCCGCCGACGCGACCCTGACCCCGCGCCCGGCCGAGATTCCCGCGTGGGACGACCTCGACCCCTCCTGGAAGCCGATCCTGGCCCGGCAGATGGAGGTGTACGCCGCGTACCTCGAATACGCCGACCACCACACCGGCCGCGTCATCGACGCACTGGAGGAACTCGACGTCCTGGACGACACGTTGGTCATGTACATCATCGGCGACAACGGCGCCTCCGCCGAAGGCGGCATGCACGGCGCGTACATGGTCACCAACGCCGCCAACGGCGGCGCCGAGTTCGAGACGCCCGAGTTCTGGAGCGAGCACCTGGACGAGGTCGGTGGCCCGCACGCCTACAACCACTACGCGGTCGGCTGGGCCCACGCGATGTGCACCCCGTACCAGTGGACCAAGCAGGTCGCCTCGCACTACGGCGGCACCCGAAACGGCACTATCGTGCACTGGCCCGCCCGCGTCCCCGACGGCGGCCAGGTACGCCACCAGTGGCACCATGTCATCGACTTCGCCCCCACCGTCCTGGAACTGGCAGGCATCGCCGAACCGCACACCGTCAACGGCGTCACCCAGGTCCCCATGCAGGGCACCTCGTTCTCCGCCAGCCTCACCGACCGGGACGCTCCCGAAGTCCGCCACACCCAGTATTTCGAACTCGCCGGCAACCGCGGCATCTATCACAAGGGCTGGACGGCGGTCACCAAACACCGCGTGCCCTGGGACCTGTTCGCCCACGGCACCGACTTCGACTCGGACAAGTGGGAGCTGTACGACACCACCAAGGACTGGACCCAGGCCCACGACCTGGCCGCCGAGCACCCGGACAAACTCGCCGCACTCCAGCAACTCTTCCTCATCGAGGCGGTCCGGCACAACGTCCTGCCGATGGACGACCGCGCCGCCGAGCGCATGAACCCGGACATCGCCGGACGCCCCACCCTCTTCCAGGGCACAACGCTCCGCCTGTACCCGGGCATGACCCGGATCGGCGAGAACGTCGCCCTGAACATCAAGAACAAGTCCTTCGACGTCACCGCCGAGATCACCATCCCCGACACCGGCGCCGAGGGCGTCATCGTCTGCCAGGGCGGCCGCACGGGCGGCTGGGTCCTCATGGCCGACCACGGCAGGCTCGCCTTCCACTACAACTACTGCGGCCTGCTGCGCAGCACCACCACCGCACCCGACCCGCTGCCCGCCGGAACCCATCAGGTCCGTGCCGAATTCGCCTACGACGGCGGAGGCATCGGCAAGGGCGGCAAGGTCACCCTCCACCTCGACGGCACCCGACTCGCCGAAGGGCGCGTGGAACGCACCCACCCGCTCTACTTCTCCTTCGACGAGGGCCTCGACGTCGGCCGCGACACAGGAATGCCCGTCTACGAGGAGTACGCCGACCCGCACGGCACCTTCACCGCCACCATCAACTGGGCCCAGGTCGACCTCGGCGACGACGACCACAACCACCTCGTCGACCCCGCCGAACACTTCGCCGCCGCACTACGCCACCAATAGCCCACACCACGCCGACCCCGCCGACCCCGGACACGCACGACTCCCGGACCAACCTCACCCCGCATCTCACCGATCGCGAACGGGAGGGCGCCGAGGCGACGCTGAGCCGTATGTCGGACGACACCGACGCCCCCGTCGTCGTCCTCGACCCGAGCGCGTGCAACCCCCGTACGCAGGGCTTCGCGTGCCGGGACACAGGCCGGCGTCTGCCCGGCGAGCGTCTCGCGGAGGTCGTCGCGTGTCATGTGCCAACCTGCCGAGCCGGCGATTGGCCGGCCAACCGCGAATGAGCCGGTCCCCCTCGGGTCGGTTCGGTCGCGGTACGACGCCGCATGGGACACCCCCCGCCGCCGACGCTCCGAAGCCTACGAGGCAGGACAGTGCCGACGTGGGCCCCTGCGATGTTCTTTTCGACATCCCAGGGGCCCACGTGGGTCGATGGAACATCCCATATCGGGCCGGGTATCCGGGGTCCTCCGATGGGATGACTGATCGATTACGAGCAGTGGCGGAGGGTAGGTCCGGGCCGGACGACCGACCAGACAGATCCGCAGGCAGCACCGCCCGGTCAGCCGGTCGGCGTTCCCGAGTCTGAACCACCCATGAAGGGATCGACTTTGACCACGCAGCCCGAGCCCGTACTCGAGCCGTTCGGCTTCCTCGCTCCGCCGGTGCCGCCGCAGATCCCGGCAGCCCCGGCACCCGACGCCACGTGGGAACTGCCGGGCGGCACGGCCTGGGTGTACCACGCGGACAATCAGTCCGCGCTCACCAAGCCGGTCATCCTGTCCGACGGCTTCAACACCGGCCCCAGCGACCTGAACGTCCTGTGGGACGGCCTGGAGCGCCGGGCCTTCCCCTTCATCAGCGAACTGCGCAAGCGCGGCTACGACCTGATCCTGATCGGCTACGACGACCGCAGCGCCTCCATCCTGCACAACGCCAAGGCGGCCACGGCCTGCATCATGCGGACGACCGCCGAACGGCAGGGCGACGAGCCGCTGACGGTCGGCGGATTCAGCATGGGCGGCCTGGTCACCCGCTACGCGCTCGCGGAACTGGAGATCCAGCGCATCGACCACCAGACCGCTGTGTACGTCTCCTTCGACAGCCCGCACCGCGGCGCCTGGATCCCCATCTCGCTCCAGGCCCTGGCCCACTTCCTCAAGGCCACACCGGCCCTGTCGCAGCAGATCAACAGCCCCGCTGCCCGCCAGCTCCTGTGGCGCCACATCGAAGGCACCGAGGACACCCCCCGCGAAAACGTGCTGCGCACCGAGTTCCTCCACGCCCTCCAGCGCGTGGGCCACTGGCCGATGCGGCCGCGGAAGATCGGCGTCGCCAACGGCACCGGAAACGGAACCGGCAACGGCGTGAAAGCCGGCATCGACGCCGTCAAGGTCACCTCCGGCTGGTTCACCGGCACCACCCTGCGCACCCAGTCCCGCGGCTCGGAGCAGGAGACGGCCCGGCTCAAGGGCCTGCTCTCCGAGAAGCGCGTCGTCACCGACAACCTGCCCGAGCTCGACGGCGCCCCCGGCGGCACGCTGGAGACCTTCGGCATCGTCGCCGAGAAGCTGCGGCGGACCGGCAAGGTCGACCTCGAACCCGGTGCCGAGTCGATCTGCTTCGTCCCCTCGGTCAGCGCGGTCGCGATCCGTGACCTCGACCGGCAGGAGGACGTGTATACCGACATCGACGCCTTGGCCCCGGACGAGAGCGAGCTGGACGACTTCCTGCTCTCCTCCACCACCACCGCGCACGCATCCATCACCGTGGAGATCGCCCTCTGGGTCCTGGACCGTCTGCCCTAGCGAAGAGCCGGAGAACCGGCCCTTGAGCCGTCCCCACCGTGCTGCCGCACGACGACGGCCGGCCCGTGCACGAGCCTGTCCGAAGTTCCGGTCGACCACCTCCACCGGTGCTCGACCCACTCGGGCCGAGCGAGAGGCAGCGTGCCGGAAGCGAACCCGACGAACCCGAATCCGCCGCGCTCACATGCCGGCGCGCCATCCGGGCCGGAATCACCGGGAACTTCCGCAACACGTCGTGGTCGCGGTAGCCGGGCGGCACCTGCGTGGGCGCGGCGGCTGGGGGCGGGGTGGGGTGGGGCCGGTCTGATTCATGTCCACGTCCGGTTTATGACGTCGACCGACATTTCGGAGCGGCGGTCACCACCGCCGGCTATCCGCGTCCCACCGGCCGGGCCGGATTTTTCACACCGGCTCGGTCGACAGAACTCACCCAGGGAACCGGCGTGAAGTGCACAGTTCCGTACATGAGTGAGACGCTGCCGATCACCGAGGTTCGTGCCAGGTTCGGATCGCTGGTGCGCCGCGCGTCCCATGCCCGCGAGCGCATCACACCATCACCGACCACGGCCAAGCCGCCGCCGTGCTCATCAACCCCCCAGGAGCCCGCCGACCTCGAGGACGAACTCGCCCTCGCCCGCTACCGCGCCCGGCAGGCCGAGCAGGCCACCGCCGGGGTCCCGCACGACCAGGTGCGCGCCCGGCTCGGACTGGACCGCGCTTGAGGCACGCGATCGTCTGGGACGAGACCGCCATCGACACGGCCGCCCGCTTCCTCGAGGACGACGCGGACGGCCTACGTCAACGCATGGACGCCGTCGACCTGTTGGCCGACGAGCCCCGCCCCGAGGGCACCTTCGAGTACGACTCCCCCGACCTGCGGCGGCATGCAGGTGGGCCGGTATCGGGTGATGTACGAGATCACCGACACCAGATTGACCATCGTCGTCATCCATGTCGGCCGACGCGGCCGAAACAACCGCCGTCGACCACCGGGTGCCGGCACCGGCGGCGCGAGCCTCGGGGCGGCGCCGTTCGTCGAACCCCCGGATCGCTTCGCTCCGCCCCCGTCATCACGGGGCCTGGCGAATCGCCGACCGTTTCGACGTTCTCTCCCCTCACGCGCCCGTACTGGAGGAGGATCACCCACCAGGGGGGCGGAAATGACACTATCGGCCGGGAGAATCCTCGCGGAGCGCTACGAATTGACACGCTTGGTCGGTAGCGGCGGCATGGGCCAGGTGTGGAGTGCGCACGATCTCTTCATCGACCGTCGAGTCGCGGTGAAGATCGTCCTGGGGCAGGATCGTCCCGGCTCGGTGGAGATGTTCCTGCGCGAGGCTCGCACGGCGGGAGCTGTGGTTCATCCGGGTGTGGTTACCGTGCACGACGTCGGCCAGGACGTGGACGGCACTCTGTTCCTGGTGATGGAGCACCTGCACGGTCGCGATCTCGCCGCCATCCTCAAGATCGACGGCCCCTGCCGTGTCGACCAGAGCCTGGTCTGGGCTGCCGAGATCTGCGACGCACTCGGCGCCGCGCACCACGCGGGCCTGATACATCGGGACATCAAGCCCGCGAATCTGTTCCGCACGAACGATGGTCGCATCAAGATTCTCGACTTCGGCATCGCCCGTTACACCGAGGCGGTGTCCGCCAGTGCCAGCCGGATCATCGGCACGATCGCGTACATGCCCCCCGAACGGATCAACGGCCGGGTCGGCGACCACCGTGCCGATCTCTATTCCCTGGGCTGCGTCGTGTACGAACTCCTCACCGGCGAACCGCCTTTCGGTTCAGGCGAGTTCGCGCCACTCGCGCTGGCCCACCTCACCCGCGAACCGACACCCGCGTCAGTGCATCGGCACATCCCTCGCGAACTCGACGTTCTCCTCCTCGATCTCCTCGCCAAGGACCCCGACCACCGGCCGCCGGACGCGGCGACCACGCGCCGGCGGCTTGCCGCCGTCGCCGTCACCATCGCGGCGCGACATCAGGCCCAGGCAAGACCTCGAGTCGCGAACAGAGTGGAGCAGGAAAACGAAAACGCCGAAAGAGCTCGACATGAACGCCCCACAACCGGGCCGGCAGTCGCGCCCCCGCGCCGCTGGGAGGCGGTGGCCGCCCGCGCCAGAGCCGCAGGAGACGCGAGAAAACGCCCGCCCACGAATTGGCTGTTCTGGGCATTCCTCACCAACGTCTTCCTCATCCTGGCCACGCTCCACGGGCACGCGGGCAACCTCGTCGGGGCCGGATTCATGCTGTGCCTGGGCTTCGCCGCCTACTGGGCCACGATGTCACGCGTCTCCCGATGCTTCGACGAGCGCCGAAGTCGAATCGTCATGTTGTGGTGCCCGGCTCCAGCGGTCGTCGGTTCGATCGCGCTCGCCGTCATCTGGAGCGCCTGACCACGTTCCACCGGCCCGCCCCCTGAGCTGACCCGCGTTTGGTGGAGTCGGCGGCGGCGCCGGTCGGCACCACACGGCACCACACGCGACCGGCGCACCTCCAGACGATCGCCAGGACGTCCGACTCGCTCACAATCAGCAGTACTTCGTTGTCCGCCTTCTCCGACGTGACGCCGTAGCCGTCGTTGAAGATGTCGAGGGATCGAGGGATCGAGGGATCGGGGGCGCGGCGGCCGTGGGCGAGGGCGTGTGGGCTCCGACCGCGGCGGCGGGTCCTGCGCCGGCGAAGGCGGCCGACACGGCCAGGACGAGGGCGGCGAGCAGGGTTCGAGTCGGTGTGTCTCTCCAGGGGTGATCACGGGCGGGATGGGGCTGTCACACCCGACCGCACACCCGACCCATGCACCGCGTCGAGGGCATGTCGACCGCCCATCCGGCCCAGGGGCGGATCGGTGTTCGGCCAGGCAGACCCATGGTCGGGCCGGCCGCCGGGCCGGGTGCGCATCGCGCCCCGACCGGCGCGGGGCCGGGCAGTGGCCCGTTGTCGTCCGCAGGGCTGGCGTCGTACGGGTCGGCGCGGCGCCCGAGCGGGACCCGCCGCCGGTGCGGTTCTCCGAGCAGGCCTCGGGCCAAGGCGGTATGACCTTCCACGGCGAGGACGCCTCCGGTCTCTGGTCCGTGCGTATCCGGTTGGACGCGAGCCGACTTGAACCGCTCGGCGAAGTGCTCGATGCGCGTCGGGCACTGTCCTCGCCGGCCGGCCGGCCGGCCGGCGGGCGGGCGGGCAGGCAGCGGGCGAGTCGCCGATCGGCCCGTGATCACGACCGGGCAGCCGCACGACCGTCACCCTCGCCCCGACGACCTGTCGGCGCTGTAATCCGGTCCGAGGAGCCGACGCCGCGCCCGCCCGGACACCCCCGGCCCCCGAGACCCGGCGCCTCGGCCCCGAATCCCCAGGCCGATGCCTTGCCACGGGTGGCGAATTCCAGGGGCGTCGTAACACGGATGATCGATCGGCCGGCGCCGGGAGGTTGGCGAAACGCTCGGCCGGGGGCTTCCCGGCCGAGCGTTTCGCGGGGGCGGCGTCGCGTTCGGCGGCGGCCCGCGTCCGGGTCGATCAGGCCAGGTCGGCGGTCAACGTGATCGTGGTGCCGGCCAGTGCCTGGCTCACCGGGCAGTTCTCCTTCGCGTCTTCGGCGGCCTTCGCGAAGCCCGCCTCGTCCAGGCCCGGGACGGTGCCGACCACGCTCAGGTGGATGCCGGTGATGCCGGTGCCCGGCTGGAAGGTCACGTCCGCCTTGGTCTCCAGCTTGGTGGGCGGGGTGCCGGCGCCGGTCAGGCCGTGGGAGAGAGCCATCGAGAAGCACGCGGAGTGCGCGGCCGCGATCAGCTCCTCCGGGCTGGTTTTGCCGTTCGCGGCCTCCGCCCGGGACGGCCAGGACACCGGGTACTCGCCGATGCCGGAGGAGTCGAGGGTCACCAGGCCCTTGCCGTCGACCAGGTTGCCCTCCCACTCGGTGTGCGCGGTGCGGGTCGTTGCCACGATCGGGTACCTCCATGAGAGCACAGACAACTGCTGAACCCGCGCCCGGACTTCCGGACGCGGCCCGACCAGGCTAGGCCCGACCCGCGCCCCGGTGGGCGAACGCCGCGCGGAAGCGAACGGTCCGTCGCGCCCGTGCCGTGTCCCGTCGCGGTCGCCTACCGGTGGCTCGCGTACAACCGTCGTCGGTTCGGCACACTGCCCGGGACCCCGCAGGGCTCGTGCGCCGCCCGGCGAATGCCGCCGGCCGGCGTGCGAAGTCACAAATCGTGATGATCGCCTGCACGTTGAAGGGATGGTCGAAGGGCAGTCGGACGTGTCTGTGTCCGGTCGATGAGGGGATCGGACTGCCGGATCGGGTGCTGCTATCGCTGCCGCAGCTCTTCCCGCCTCGGCTGCCCTTCGTCGACCTCTGACAGCTGCCCACGAGCGTCCCTCTTCGACCGATGGTCACCCTATGTCGTCGAACCCACGCGCGGCGTACGGGGTTTCGCGCAGACTGGGCGGACGGGCCGACGGAGGGGGAGAGGACATGGCGGGTGCGTGGCGTGGTGAAGAGGGTCCCGAGCGGTATCCGCGGCCGCCGCTGCCGTCGAACCAGGGTTTGTTGCCCGCGCTCAGGACCACCGGCGAGGTCGCCGGCCCGGTGCTCGACCGGGGGCCGGTCGAACAGGTGCCGCAGGTGCACGTGCCCGGGGAGCTGCCCGTCGGCTCGGGAGGGTTCGACCGGGAGCAGTGCTGGGACCTGCTCGGCCCGAAGACACGCGAACGCCTGGAGGCGCAGGCGGGTTCGAAGCTGGCGTGGTGGGCGAAACTGGACGCCGACGAGTACGCCGAGGCCTTCGTGTTCGGGCCCTTGGGCGCATGCCGGGCGGCGTCCGTCGTCCGCGAGGGCAGGCGGGTGTACCTGGTGGAACGCCTGCGGTTCGAGCCCGACGCCCTGGAGCACCGGTCGTTCCACTCGGACCCGGTGGAGCGCAAGCCCTCGAAGGCGTCCCGCCTGTTCCGACCGCGCCGCCCCGCAGGCGGGGATCCGCCGCCGGCCCGTCCGGCCGTGGTGGCGGACCTGGGCCTGAACGAGCGGAACTCGGGGGTGTTGGGGAATCTGCCCGCCGAGGTGCAGGAGTTCCTCCAGCGCCCGTTCCTCGGTGACGACCAGGGCGTGGTCGCCCAGTGGTACTACGACCAGAGGACCGACGCCATGGGCCGGGTACTTCGCGTCGTGTTCGCCCTGATGGGCGACCGCGACGTCACGTTCGCCACGGGCATCCGCACCCTGCCGCGCGGGACCTCGCCCGACCGGGCCCGGTGGGAACTCGACTACTACCACGCACCGGTCCGGGGGTCCCGTTCCCGGGCGTGACTTCGGCGGTCTACCCGAAGCTGCGGTCGTTCTCGCGGTTCGAGCCGGATGTCGTCTTCGATCCGGTGATCGCGGGCGGGGTGATCCGGCCGGCGTTCACCGATGACGACGATGTGCTGTGGATCGACGACGAGGACCTGGTGGTCTTCGTCGACGGCGCGATCGTGGACGGCGTGATCCCAACGCGCACGCGGCGACGACGATCGGATCTGGATCGACATGAACTGAGCCGCTCACCGTCGGGCCACGGGGCTGCCGAGGTCCGTCCGTCCGCAGACTCACGGCGTGGGGACGCACCGGCGGCGGTCGTAGAGGCGTCCGCCTTTGGGGCCGGTTCTGTCCGCCATCCAGGTGCGGGCCTGGGGTGCGGACGGGGGGGTGGAACGGCACGGGTACGGGGGGCGTTCGTCCATGCGGGTGTGTGCGTAGGGCGCGTAGGCCTTGGACGTGGGCGTCGCCGGTGGGTGTGGCGTAAGTGTCGGGAATCGTCTGGGTGACGACGGGGCAGGTGGTGGTGTGCACGCCCCGTTGTCCGACCGCGAAGGGGTGGAGGTCAGGTCGGCATGCGCTGCGGTGGCGTTCGGCGGCCACGACCAGGTGGTCGTATTCGTCGGTCCGCGCCGTGCATCGGCGGCATCCGTTGTCGCCTACGCACCGGGCGAGGCGGTCTTCGTCGGTCTCCCGGTCGTAGCAGTCCGATGCTGCACCGCCCGCACGTCAACCGTCGGCAGGCGCCGATGGTGCCGGGAAGGGCGGGCACGCGGGTGTCGGCGTGGCGGAGAGCCACTGGGGCCGGGTGCGGGTGAGTGCCCGGTCGCGGAGCCATCGGGTGATGTCGGCGAAGGCCCGGGCGGCGGCGAGTGGGGTGTCGTGTTCACCGGACGAGTCGGCGACAGGGTGGCCGGCGCAGTCCGCCGGTGCCGGGCAGTACCGGGTGATGTCGGCCTCGACCACCCACGGTGGGCCCCAGCGCAGGTCGAACCCGCAACGGCGGGGGAAGTAGAGCGCGGCGAGGAAGATGACGCCGGGGAGTTCGACTACGCCCTGCACGCTCGCCAGGGTCACGTCCGCCAGGTGTTGGCACTCGTAGCGCACGGACGCGGAGACGCCGACGTGCGTGCCGAGCGCGCGCACGTGCGCGTCGGCCTCGTCGAGAGCGCGTCGGACGGCCTCCTCCTCGGCGCCGCCGACGGCGGGGAACACCCAGGCGGGGTGCCCCGGTTCCAGCGGAACCGGCTCGAAGCCGGAGTCGGATTCGAAGACGCCGCCGTCCGGGGCCGGATCCGGGGTCATGCGGCGCGCCGCATCGTCGCCCAGGCGATCGCCCGGTACTCGGCTTCGCTCGCGGCGGCGGGAAGGTCGATCACCGAGTAAGCGTGCCCGGCCCACGCCCGCTTCGGCAACCGATTCGGACATCCTCGCGTGCGCGGGGCCGACGCGCCCGGGCCCGGCTCGCCAGTGAATCGGAGTTCGTCGATCTCCATGACCCGCACGATCAATGCATCGTCCTGCCGGGAGAGAGCGTGCGCGTGCAAACTCGGAAAGCCCACGGGCAGACCCGTCAGTTCCGTCGGCGGCGCTTCACGTGCAACGGGATCGCAATCGCGGCCATCACACACACGATCATGAACGCCATCACGATCCACTCGGGTCCGCCGATACTGCCGGCGAGCACGTTCCCGCTTGGGTCATCGGTCGAAGCGTCCACCGACCCCCCTGAGTCCGGTTGCCGAAAGTCTGGACCGAGGGCATGCCCCGGGACGCGGGGCCATGCGGTGCCGGGAACGACCCCCGCCTCGCAGAGACAGGCGTGGCGACGTGTGGGCGCAGGCCCGTGGCGGGTCCGTCGTGTGTCTCCGCCTCGTTGCGATGCGGAGACACACGGCGGACGCTGGGCTGCGGTGCCGGTCGCCTCTCGAGCACGGGTGAAGACCGGACTCCGAGGGTCACCATATTTGTGATGCGTTCAGTTGGCTCTGTCCGTGTCACCCGGCCCGCCGCCGGACGTTGCCGACCTCCGGTGGCGGACGCAATGGACAACGTAGGCGATGAGCAGCACGGTGAAGACGGCGGCGGACACCTGGCGCAGAAGGGGCCAGGCGGCGCCGGAAGGATCCCAGATCGCTTCCGCCAGGTTGAGGACGACCGTGACCCCGAAGGAGATCACGACCGACAGTGCGAGCAGATCTGACTTGTTGTGGGAGTCGGGCATCTCTGTTTCACTCCACGTAGCCGGCGTACGGGTCGAAGCATTGGTTGAGATCGTTGGCTTCGTCGCCCCACGGGTTGTCCGTGTCCCTCACGGCGCGGAATACGTAGCATCCGGCACCTGCCTTGCTGAAGATCTTCGAGCCCTTCTTCACCCATGACTTCAGGCCCGGCCCGGTGGGATCGACGTGGTTGATCGGATCGCCGGCCGTGTGGGCGGTAGGGGTCGGTTTCCTGGCCGCTGGGGTCGGGCTGGGTGAAACGGCCCAGAGTGGGGTCGTAGCGAGCGCTCATCTTCTACAGGCTGCCCGAGGGTTCGCGGACGAATCCCGTTTCCACACCGCCGATGACGGCGGCAATGCCTTCGCAGCCGTGGCAGAAGTCGCCGCCGAATTCGAGACGTTCGGCGTTGGTGGTGCCGCCGTAGGCGGAGGCATCGGTCGTGATGCGGCCGCCGGGTTGTGCCGTGTTGATCTGCCGGCCGGACGCGGTGAGGTAGATGGCACCAGCTGCGACGCGGCGGTGTTGCCGGTATGGAACGGGAGTGGAAGTTGAACAGTTTCAGCGTCGCCGAGGACCCGATCGCGAACCCGCAAGCAGCGTCATCGTCAAGGCCCCGGAAACTGCCACGGCAGTCGACCTGCGTCCGGCCCAGTTCCGGGAGGTGATTGTTTGTCCTGTTCGAGGCGCCCACGGGCAGCCCTCATCCGGGCACGGCTCCGCTGCGACCGGCGGCCGGATGGACCACGACGAACCAACCACCCGGGGGCGGTCGTGCGGCGAGCCGCAGACGTTGGACTCGTAGGTACATCCCCTCTGGGGGCCGACATTCCGGCCGAGTTCGGCATGCCGCGACCGGAGGGAACATCCCGCGTTCGCGGGGCCGACCGCACGGGCTTGCCTCTGACCCGCACGTCAGGGTTTAGCGTCGCCACGGCGTCACGGCGGAGCGGCCGTGGCGCGGCATCGAACGACGGCAAGTCGAGGAGTTGCGATGAGTACATCCCTGCCCCGCACCACGCGTGCGGTCCGCCTCGCCGTACGCCCAACGGGGCTGCCGACGGCCGCCGACCTCCAGGTCGTCGAGGTGCCGGTCGCGGAGCCCGGCCCCGGGGAAATCCTGGTCAGGAACCGATACTTCCTCGTCTTCCCGGGGCTGCGGACCCTCATGGGTGACGAGACCGACGGCGTTCCCCTGCCGCCGCTGCGCGCGGGCGACACGCTGTTCGGCCCGGCGGTCGGCGAGGTCGTCGCGGCGGGCGAGGGGGCGTCGGCACGACCGGGTGAGACCGTCGTCCACCTGTCGGGCTGGCGGGAGTTCGCGTTGCTGCCCGCGGATGGATACGCCGTCGCGGGCGACAGGCTCCCGGACCCGGTGGCGCACCTGTCGACGGGGTCGGCGGCATACGGTGCGCTCACGCGGCTGGCTCCCGTGCGCGACGGCGAAACCGTCTTCGTCACCGGCGCGGCGGGAGCGACGGGGGTGTTGGCCGGGCAGATCGCCCGGCTGTCGGGCGCGGGTCGCGTGATCGGCAGCACCGGTTCGGTGGTGAAGGCGGAGCGGCTGCGGGCGGAGTTCGGCTACGACGCGGTCGTGGTGCGCGGGGCGGCTTCGATCGGCGAGCAGCTCGCGAAGGCGGCGCCCGAGGGAGTGGACGTCGTCGTCGACACCGTCGGCGGCGAGCAGCTGACGGCCGCGGTCGCCGCAGCCCGTCCCGGCGCACGTTTCGCGCTGCTCGGTGCGCTGTCCGGGCAGCTGTCCGCGGACCGGGCGGGCGGCAGCGCGCCGGCGGAGATCGACACGTATCGGCTCGTCGTCCGAGGGGTCTCGGTGCGCGGATACCGCGGCGCCGACCACCCGGACGTGCCCGCCGAGTGGGAGGAGCGGTTCGGCGTCTGGTTGCGGGACGGCCGGATCCGCTTCCCCTACGTTCGCGTGCGGGGCATCGACCGCGCGCCGGCGGCGTTGCAGGAACTACTGGAAGGGCGGCACTTCGGCACGGTCGTGGTGGAGCCGTAACCCGAGGACGAGACGGGTGGGACATGAGGATCGGGGACGCGGCCGCGGCGGCCGGTACGACGCCCAGGGCGCTGCGCTTCTACGAGCAGCGCGGCCTGCTTCCCGCGCCCGCCCGCAGCGCGTCGGGGCAGCGCGAGTACGAGGCCGCCGACGTCGCCCGCGTCCGCGTCGTGCGGGACCTGCTGCGGCTCGGGCTCACGGTGCAGGACGTGCGCGGCTTCGCGTCTCGCCTGGACCTGCTGGCGGACGACACGGCGCCGCGCTGTGGGGACGCGGACGCGGCAGGCGCCGCTCCCGACGGACTCCCCGGCGCGGAGTCCGCCGCGTCGTTGACGGTCGAGCGCAGACTTGCCGCGCTCGACGCGGAGATCGACCGGCTGACCCGCCTGCGCGATCGCCTCGCCCGCGCCGCAAAGCGTTCCCCGCGGAGCATCCCGGCACGAGCCCTGCGGGACACTTAGCCGCGCCCGTAGGGCTCGTGCCGGGGATCGCCCTGAACCGGTGCCCGGTCCAAGGCGGCGAATGATGCCCACCCGCCGACGGGCGAGCGCGCCGTACTCGTCGACCCGCGCGTCTGACCGGTACGAGGCCACCGTCGCCGGCAGTGGGGTCACCCGTTGTCCCGCGCGGTCCCGCAGGATGCGCAGAACGGTTTTCCCGAGTCCGGGGCTCCGCACGCCCCACACATCCGGAGACGTGGGACGTCGGTCGATTTCGGGACGGCGGGCGGTCGAAGCCTCGCGGTCTCCTCCACCTCGGGATGCACGCCGACGCCCGGATACCCCGCATCCGCGGTGGGTGCCCGGGTCGTTGCCGGCGGCGCGTCGCCGAGTGATTCGACGGCCGACTCCAGCACGTCGCATGCCTTCGCGTAGTCGCCGCGCTCGCGTATGAGCCTGGCAAAGGCCAACGACACCCGAGCGAGCACGTCGCGGGGGTGACTCTCGTCGAGGTTCACGTAGGCCTCCCGGAGAACCTCCGCGGCCTCGTCGACTTGGCCGAGTTCGTTGAACAGCTGCGACAGGTGCAGGTGCAGCTGGAGATCGTCGGGTGGCTTGTCGGTGTCCCGGGCGTCCCACAGGAGAGTCAGGATCTCGGCGGCCTCGCGATTGTGACCGGTCGCGCGCAACACATCGGCCAGACGCATGCCGACGTCCCATGCGCGCGCGGCCACGTCCGCCGCCGACATCGCGTTCTTCCGGGGCGCCCGGCGGGCTCGGTTCCACACCAGCGGCAACAGGCCTGCGGTGTTGTGATTGCACCGCTGCGGAGGGGGACGGTTGCGGGCACGCAGTCGGCGGTCGAGGTGTGTGTAGAGGGTTTCGAGGTCGATCAGGTCCGGCCCGTCGGGGATTCCGTCGTGCACGATCGAGAGCAACTCGCCGGTGAACGCGGTGTGTACCTCTCCGGCGGGTGAGAGGGAGACGGAGTCGCGGGATGACGACGTCAGGACGTACGTGCCTTCGATGACCGCGTGCTGGGCGAGGTCGTTGCCGGTCGCGCCGCCCATCAACGTGTGTGTCGCTCGGCCGCTGTAGCAGCAGTCGAGGATGACGATCCGGCGCCTCGCGGGGCTGCGCATCACGACTTGACGGACGTAGTGGTAGGACAGGGCCGTGTACCCGCGGAACTCCCGCGAATGCCGCAGCGCGAGGTGGAGATCGATGTTGTCGGCGTCCAGGAGTCCGTGGCCCGCGTAATACACCACGAGGGTGTCCTTTGCCTCGCGCGCCGCCTCGCTCACCCCGTCGACGATGTCGGCCGGCTTCTCGGGGTCCGCGATGATCCGGCACGAAGCATCCGCCAGTCCCCACAGTTCCGCGTCGCACAGCATCGTGCGCATCGCGACCAGGTTCCGGGTCACCGCCGTGAGTTCGGGCAGGTTGGCGTACCCGGCGGTGCCGATCAGGACCGCGCGGGACGCCGCGGGGTCGGGGGGTTGCTGCACCCGGTTCTCCCCGTCCTTGTCGTGAACGCCGGATGGTTACGGGTTCCCGGTGGGCTTCCTCCGGCGTGTCATTCGTCCAGGACGGCGATGATGCGCCGGACGTCGTCGTCGTCGGCGCCCCGCAGGAAGACGGACACCTCGCCGCACCTGAGTTCCACGGACGGCGGTTCGACCCTGCTTCTGCGCCAGGTCGCAACGGCGAGCGCCAGGTTGGCGATCCCGAGGCCCCCGTCGATGCCGAGCTGGATGAGGTCCAGACCCGACCCCATCTCGCCGTCCCCGATCGGCCGCGACGAGGCCAGCTCGGGACCCGTCGTCGCGAGCCGCTCGTCGGCCAGCAACCACGCGTACAGAGCGCGGAGTTCGCCCTCCCGGTCCGAGTGGTCGACGATGATCTCAAGGTGCATCCGATGTTCCCCCATCCGGCAAGGTCAGAGTCCGGGCTCCCGTCGGGTACGGGACCCGGATACCGCGGTGCGTGTGGCTTCGGTCAGTGCACTCGTTTCCGTCTGTTCGGCGACGCGGCGCAACAGCGCACCGGCGCGGTCGTGTTCCCCGAGGGCGCCCACGCACCACGCCACCCAGAAGCGGCTGGCCAGTGTCAGGGGATGGTCGGCGCCCAGGAGTGTGGCACGCAGCTCGGCGATGTCCTCTTGCAACCGCAGGGCGGGCAACAGCTCGCCCCGCTTCGCCAGGGCGACCGCTTCGTGGAAGCGACTGTCGATGCGCTCCACGGAAGGTTGTCGAGGAAGCCGTGAGGTGGAGTGCGGCGACGCACCCGCCTCCGCGTGCCCGGCCTCGTCGAGTAGTGCGTGACTGAGCCCGGGTGTGGCCCACCAAGGTCTCTCGACGGCCCCCAGATCGCCGACGGACCGATTGTTGACGCCCGTTACGGTCAGACCTGTCGTCTCCAGGAAGGTGCGTGGCGTGGAGGACGTGCGGTCGACGGAGGAGGGTTCGCCCGCCGGGATCGGCGTGGTGTGTTCGATGTCCACGAGCAGACCCCGAAGCGGGATTTCGTCGGACCACTCGGCGAGGGCGGACGCGCATGCGCTCGCGGACGGACGCCGGGTCGGGTCGCGCTCCAGCATCCGGCCCACCAACCTCACGAGCGCCTGCGGGATGCCCGGAACGTCCGCGGGAGTCAGCGGAGCGATGTCCTGGGAGACCTTGGCCATCAGGACGCGGGCGACGTTGCGTCCGTCGAACTCCTCGGGCAGGCGCCCCCTCAGCATGCGGTACACGATGCAGCCGAGCGCGTAGACATCCATGCCGGCGCCGATGTCGTACCCGGCGATCGTCTCCGGCGCCATGTACAGGGGGGTGCCGATCACGTGGCCGGTGGCGGTGCGGTTGCGTGCGACCACGGAGTCCACGGCGATGCCGAAGTCCAGGAGTACCACCCTGCCGCTGCGGCAGAGGACGACGTTGCTCGGCTTGACGTCACGGTGCACGATGCCGGCCCGGTGTGCGACGTCGAGGGCGGTGCCCAGCGCCACGCCGACCGCGCAGCTCTGGCCGATGTCGAGACGGCGTCGAAGCAGGACGTGGTCGAGCGACTCGCCGTCCAGCAGTTCCATGACGAGGAACAGTTCGCCGTCCGTCTGGAATATGTCGAGCATCCGCACGATGTTGGGGTGTTCGAGTCGCGCCGCGAAGCGATACTCCGACCGTGCGCGGCTGTCGCGCAGGTCGTCGATGCCGTCCACGACCCGTACGATCTTGACCGCGACCTCGCGGTCCAGCATTGTGTCGCGGCCCGCCCATACGCTCCCGGCGGCGCCCGAACCGATTCGTGTCTCCAACCGGTACCGACCGGCGACTGTGCGCATTCCCACCCCCGAACGCTGTATCAAGCCTGGACCACCGCGGCATCAACCGGCAAGCAAAAGACGGCTATTGGCCGCCTCCGGCCAACGCCGTCGAGGCCTGTGTAGCCGAGACCCGCATAGCCATCGGGACCGGTTCAGCCATCGAGACCCGTTTAGAGGAACGAAATCGGGCCGCACCAGGAGCGCACGCCACACCGCGTGCCCCTCGCGGAAGACCTCCTCGGCCTTCGCCAGACCCATGATCAACGGCACCGGGAGGGTCCCCGGACGCAGCTTGCGCTCCTGCCCTCCGCGAACATCAAGGGCGTCAGCGGGATCCGATCCCCATCGCGGCGACGCATCGGCAACGCGCCACCCCTTTGGGAGCGCCGATCTTGTGACCGCTGACACTGATCAAATCGATCGGGGCGGGGAGGTCCCCCGGAAGCTTCCCGAATCCCTGCACCGCCTCGGCGTGCAGGAACGTGGGCGTCTCCCGCAGGATCCGGGGCAAGTCCGGGATCGGCTGCACCGTTCCGGTCTCGTCGTTCACGTGCATCAATGACACCGGCAGCGGGTCCGGCGCCGCAGCCGCTCGCGGACCGCCTCCACTTCGACGCGGCCGTTCGTGCCCGGCGACAGGAAAATGACCTCGAAGCCGCGCGACCGCAGAAGCTCCAACGGCTCGATGAGGGCCCTGTGCTCGCTTGCCGGGATGATGGTGTGCCGACGACCGGACTCCTCGCCGTGCTTCTTGAGGTAGGCGGGCGGCAGTTCGAACCAGGCGCCGGCGTCGCGGTCGACACCGGCCCCTCGTCTTCGAGCCAGGCCGGCACCAGACAGCGGTGCAACCCCCACTCGGCCCGTCGCCCAGCCGCATGATCGGGATGCCATACATCCCGATTCACGACCGCCGGCCCGCCCACCGCGTCGCGGTCGCTCCATCCGGGTGCCCTGCGCGCCGGCCGGCGTCGACGCCAATCGGGAAACCGCGCACCGCACGTCCGCCGCACCGGGCCCGACGCGTCCCCCACCGCCGTGCGCTCACGCCGGAGTCGTCGCCGAACCGCCCGTCAGCCCGTTCTCGTAGGCGGCGATGACCAGTTGGGCCCGATCCCGCGCACCCAGCTTGGTCAGCAGTCGGCTGACGTGCGTCTTGACCGTGCCGACGGCGAGGAACAACCGCGCGGCGATCTCGGCATTGGAGAGGCCGGTGGCGATCAGGTACAGCACCTCGCGCTCGCGGTCGGTGACACTCTCCAGGCTCGCGAGCGGTTGCCGCCGGACGGCGGGGCGGCTGACGAACTCCTCGATCAGCCGCCGCGTCACCGGCGGCGCCAACAGCGCCTCGCCGGCGGCGATCACCCGGATCGCGGCCAGCAGTTCGGCCGGGCGGGTGTCCTTGAGCAGGAATCCGCTCGCGCCCGCGCGCAACGCGCCGAACGCGTACTCGTCCAGCCCGAACGTGGTCAGGATCAGCACCCGGGGCCCGGGGGGACCGCCGTCGGCCATCACCTCGCGGGTCGCCTCGATGCCGTCGAGCAGCGGCATCCGGACATCCATCAACACCACGTCGGGACGGCTCTCCCGAATCAGCCGCACCGCCTCGCGCCCGTTGCCCGCCTCACCGACCACGGTCAACTCCGGGTCGGAGTCGATCAGTACGCCGAATCCCGCGCGCACCAGACTCTCGTCGTCGGCGACGAACACCCGAATCGTCACGCCGCCCCCGTCTCACTCGTGCCGAACGTGCCTGCGTAAACGGGCTGTTCCCCCGGCAACGGCAACCACGCCGTGACCCGGAAGCCGCCCTCGGCACGTGGCCCGACGCTCACCCGACCACCGTATAGGGCGGCCCGTTCACGCATGCCGATCAGCCCGTGGCCGGACGGATGATGCCACTCTCCGGCCGAACTCCCGGCGATCGCCGAGCCGTTCGGGGCGGTCGCCGCTGTCGTGGCAGCCGTCCCCTTCGAGGTCGCCGGCCCATGGGAAGCAGCCGACGCCACCGACGCCCGCTCGGCCTGCCTCGACTCCACCCGCCGTAGGCCGTCGTCGACGACCTCGATCCCGATCCCGGCGTCCTCGACCGACACCGTCAACCGGGCCCGGTCGGTCCCCGCGTGTTTGGCCACGTTGGTCAGCGCCTCCTGGACGATCCGGTACGCCGCCCGGTCCAGCCCGTGCGGCAGTTCATCGAGGCCACCGCTCACCGTGGCGTCGACGCGTACCCCGGCCTGGGCGCTGCGCGCGAGCAGCCCCTCCAGGTCGGCCAGCGCGCCGGGCGAATACTCCGCCGCGTCGTCGTCCCGGAGCAGCCCCACCAGCGAGCGCAGTTCGACCAGCGCCGACCGACTGACCTCTTCGATCGCCGCCAACGCGGCGGCGGCCTGGGCCGGCCGGGTGTGAATGACATGGTTCCCGACGCCGGACTGCACCGCGATGACGCTCAGGCTGTGCGCCACCACGTCGTGCAGCTCGCGCGCGATGTCCAGGCGTTCCTCGGTGACCGCACGGCGCGCCCGAGCCACCTGAGCCGCCGCCCGCTCCTCCGCCTGGCGGCGCAGGCCCTCGTTGTGCGCGCGGCCTCTGGCCGCCGCCCACCCGCAGACCCACGCGGCGAACTGCACGATGACGATCTGAAAGCCGATCATCGGTCGATCCGAAAGCTCCTGCATCACCAGGCTGGACACCAACTCGCCCAGCAGGGAACCCCCCAGCACGAGTGCCGCCACCCGCCGCGAGCGAGCCTGTGCCCCGTAGGCGACCAGGACCGCGAGCATCCACACCGCCAGGAACCACGGTGTCGCCATCAGCGGTGGCAGCAGCACGGACGTGGCGACCATCGCGGCGAGCGGCGCGAACCGGCGCAGCACGAATGCTCCCGCGAAGAGCCAGATCGTCATGAACACCACCGGCACCGGCAGGCATCCGTGCCACGTCAGCGTGGAGACACCCAGCGACAGGACCACGCCCAGCGCACCGGCGATCGCCACGTCCACGGCCACGAGCAGCCGGCGACGCGGACCCTGCTTCGAGGTGTACGCCTGCGGCGTCGTCGAGTTCACGCATCGACGCTACGCGCGCGAGCAGGACGTGACTTCTGTCTCCGGGCCACCCTTCGCATCGTCCTCAGGTCGTAGCCGGGCCCCGCCATCCCCCGCGCGACAGACCCGCCGTGGTCTGTCGCCCGCCGGACGCGCCCGGGCCCGGCGAACTGCGAGGTTCGAGGGGTCGAACCCGCGCCGTCCTCCCACCGCCTTCCCATCCACCCCGCCGGCTTTCCGCCACCCGCCCGCCGACACGGAAGGAAGTGATCCCGATCGTCACGACCGATCACCCATGCCGCGCCGTGACCCCGGCCTCCGCGCCCATCCGCGAGCCGACGCGGGCGGCCGCCGGTCGGCTCCGTCGCGCAGTGGGCCGGTGGTCCCGCACCCTGCTGCTGCCGATCGCCTACCTGTTGGCCGCGAGTGTGGTCACGGCCGTCCAGACCTGGGTACTCGGGCCGGCAGACCGCGCCGCACTGGTCGACTGGGCCTCGACCAACCTCACCAACCTCCGCGGCCGACCGATCGAGTCACTGACCGCCTCGGCATTCGTACTCGAACCCGAACGCTGGTCGCACCTCGCCGTCACCGGCCTCGCCCTGACCGCACTGACCGACCGCTTCGGCAATCGCCGAGCCGCCCTGATCGCGGCCACGGGACACGTGGCCGGCACGGCGGTCGGCCAGGGCCTGCTCGCCGCCCGGATCACCCTCCACGACGCCCCGACCGACCTCCGCGACATGTCGGACGTCGGCCCGTCCTACCTGGTGATCGCGGCCCTGGCGGCGATAGCCCTGACCGGTCGACGACGGCTGACCCGTGCCCCGGCGATCACCCTCCTGGCATGGCACGCACTCGCCTGGCCGGAGGGCATCACCCACGCGAACGTCACCGAAATCGGCCACCTGACCGCCTGCCTCACCGGCGCCCTCCTCGGCGGCACCCTGGCACTCCGGAGCCGTGCCCGCCCCGCCGACTCCGTTGCGGCGGGCCCGCTTCGGCACATGCGCTCGCGCAGGGACAACGGCGGCCCTCAGCCGAATTCGCCACGAGTTTGACCGCCCAGGGATACACCACCAAGCTCGAAGCCCTGTTCGGCGAGAACCATCCGGCCACCCGCCAGGACGCCGTCGCGTGGTACCGGTCCACCGTTCACCAGGACCGTGCCACGGCCGGAGCCGAGATGGACAGCACCGTCGAGTTCACCGCGGCCGACGAGACCTACCTCCCCCGCGGCGGCGTGGGGCACCGCACACCCCCTACACCCGGCACCGCACCATCGACCTGGCCGAACGGGACGGACGTTGGGTCATCACCGGAATCCGCAAGACGGCGCTGAAGAAGCCGGCGCCGCGCCCGTCGCGAGACCGAGCAACCGAGCGGCCGCGAGAGCTCGCGGTTCCTCCTCCGCCGTCAGCTCGCGCAGGATGGCGTCCGGGTCGGTGGCCCCACCCAACCAGCCGGCCATACGCGGCAGGAGCCGCACCGGCGATGCCCACGCCCGCGATCGCGGCCGCCGTACGCGAAAGCCCGTCGAGTGCCCCGGCAGCGAACCCCGGACCCGCAAGGATCAAGCCGGCGTTTTGGTCGGCGGCACGCAGGTCGCGGAGCCGATGTCGATCGGGTACGGAACTCACCGAATCCCGGGGCCCGTACGGCCCCGGGAGGGCGAGCCGGCACCACACCGCGTCGACCCGGGAGGGCGAGCCGGCACCACACCGCGTCGACCCGGGAGGGCGAGCCGGCACCACACCGCGTCGACCCGGGAGGGCGAGCCGGCACCGCACCGGTCGACCCGGCCGGGATCACCGGTAGCCGTAGTCGGCCCAGTTGTCGATGACGGTTTGTTGCAGTTCTCGGGGATAGGAGCCGCGGAAGGATGCCGTCGTGCCGCGGGTGGTGCCGTGGAACTGTTCCGGGAGGAGGCAGCTGCTGATCGACTTGCCGCCCCTGCCGGAGCGGATCTCTTCGGGGGTCAGATAGGGCACCATCGGGATGCCGGGGGCCTCGGGGAAGCAGTACTCGCCCGTACCCGGGTGGTAGCGGGTGGCCATGGCCCAGACGACCTGGTCGATGTCGGTGACGTCGATGTCGTCGGCGACGAGGACGACCTTGGGCACCAGCCAGCCGACGTGCGAGGCGAACAGGACGTCGGCCACGGCCCGCACCAGCTTCGCCTCCGTGGTGCGCATCTCGCGCAGACGCCGCAGGTCGACGGAGACCACCATCCAGCAACCGGCCGCCTCGTAGGAACACCAGGCCAGATCGACCGGCAGACCCGCGGAGCGCAGCAGGTCCAGGGCCGCGGCGGAGATCATCGTGCCCCAGACGGTGTGATTCTCCTCCGGCGGCAGGCCGGCGGCGCAGACCGGCAGAATCGGGTCGTCGCGGTGGGTCACCGCCTCCACGTGGAAGACCGGCTGCGGCTTGCTCTCCGGAAACGCGTACCCGTGGTATTCGCCCATCGGGCCCTCCGGCGCCGTCTCGTCACGGCTGAGGTATCCCTCCAGCACGATCTCGGCGTTGGCCGGTACGTACAGGCCGTTCGTCTCGGTCCGCACCACTTCGACCGGGCTGCCGGTGAGCGCGCCGACGTAGCCACCCTCGTCGACGTGCGCGGGCAGGGGCATGCCGGCGGCGGCCAGGGCGGCGGGCGGTGCCCCGAGCACCATGGCCCAGGGCGTGTGCTCGCCCCGCGCGCGCCACATCTCGTGGATCATGCCGATGTGCTGCTGCGGCATCGCGGGACCGACCAGGGTGTTGCGGTCGTGCAGCATGGTGCGGGCGACGGACCAGCTGGTCCACCCGCCGTCGGGGCTGCGCACGACGTGGAAGCCGTACGTCCCGAAGTACCGTCCGCCGTCCTCCTGGTGCAGCAACGGCACGGGGAACTCCTCCAGGTCGACCGCGTCCCCCGTCCGAATGTTCTGCTTGCACGGCGATTCGGTGACCACGACCGGCGGGAGCGGCGCCGCGTGCATGGCGCCGACCAGCTTCTCGAGGATGTCGCGCGGGCGGGCCTGGCGCGGCAGGCCGAAGTGCGCCGCGAGCCTGCCGTACTCCTGTGCGCCGGGTGTGCCGAGCCCGGCCGGCGCGCCGAGGATCCGAAAGCCGGGGGCGGCCCCGACGAGGGAGCCGAACAGGGGCGCCGGCGACCGCGTTTCGTATGCCCGTCGGGTGATCGCCCCCACCTCGAGGTGGGGATCGACGGCGCGGTCGATCGCCACGGCGTCCCCGGCGGCGAGGAGTTCGTCGACGAAGTCGCGGAAGTCGACCGCGGGGCCGTGCTGGGTCATGGGAAGAGGTCCCTTCTTCATCGGGTGTGTGGTGCGCCGGTACCGGATCGACGGTCGGCGGGGGCCGGCTTCCCGCTGCGGTGGCCAAAGCGGGGTCAGGCGGCGGACGTGCCGGTGCGCGCGGCCCGCATTCCGGCCCAGCGGCGGGCCGCGGGAGCGGACCGGCCGAGCTGATCGAGGACTCGGGAGGCGATGTGGTCGACGATGTCGTCGACCGTCTCGGGGCGGTTGTAGAAGGCCGGCATCGGCGGCACGATCGCTGCGCCCGCACGCGAGAGCGCGAGCATGTTCTCCAGATGGATCTCGCTCAGCGGCGTCTCCCTCGGCACCAGCACCAACGGCCGGCGCTCCTTGAGCACCACGTCCGCGGCCCGTCCGACGAGCCCCTCCGAGTAACCGGCGCGGATTCCGGCGAGGGTCTTCATGCTGCAGGGCACGATCACCATGCCGTCGGTACGGAAGGAACCGGAGGAGATGCTCGCACCCTGGTCCTCGGGGGCGTGTACGACGTCCGCCAGTTGCGCCACCTCGCGTACGGACCGGCCGGTCTCCAGTTCGATGGTGGTGCGGGCCCAGCGGCTGAGCACCAGATGCGTCTCCACGTCCGGGTCGGCGGCCAGGAACTCGAGCAGCCGGATGCCGAGTACGGCGCCGGTCGCGCCCGTCATTCCCACGATCAGTCGCATGCGGTTCGCTTCCCTGGGTTCGGTCCGGCCGGGCGCGCCACGCACCGATGCCGGAGTATTTCGGTCATGGTCCGACCGGCCCCCGGAAAACCCGTTCGCGATCGTTCCGCAGCTCACGCTAGGCGTCACTGGTGTCCGAGAAGCGCTAGTCTCGGACACACCATGGGCAAAAACGGACACACCGACGGTGTTGCGGAAATCCCTTTCCCCTCCACCCCGGGTGGGCCGCCCGGGGTGGAGGTCTTCGACCTCCCCGGCTGGACCGAGCGCATCGGCCGACACGGCGTGGGGGCGTACGCGCCCGTCCGCCCCGCCTTCCACGTGCTGATCACGGTGCGCACCGGTCGACTGCCGTGCGCGGTGGACCTCACCGACTGTGTGGTGGACAGCGGATCCTGGCTGTGGGTGCGACCGGGACAGGTGCTCCGGCTCCGATCCGGACCCGCTGCGCAGGGCACGGTCGTCGTCTTCCAGGCCGGCTTCCTGGACGCGGCCACCGTCGCGGCCGCCCACATCGACCGACGGGCCTGGCGGCTTCCGCTCGCCCCCGCACCCGAGGCCCAGGCGCCGGTGCGCGACACCCTGGAGATGCTCACGAGCGAGTACCACCGGCTGGGAAACCTCCCGCTGGAGGTGCACGTCGACGTCGTCCGCCACCTGCTCGCCGTCCTCGTACTGCGGCTGGCCCACCTACCGGGCGGCCTGCGCAACCCGACCGCGGGGGACCTGACCTTCCGCCGCTTCCAACGCGCCGTCGAGGAGGGCTTCGGCCACACCCACCGGGTGGAGGACTACGCCGCGCGACTGGGCTACAGCGTCCGCACCCTGACCCGTGCGAGCACCGCCGCCGTCGGGCTGGGAGCCAAGGCCTTCATCGACAACCGCGTCGTACTGGAGGCCAAACGGCTGCTCCTGCACACCGAGTTGCCCGCCGGTGCGATCGGGGACCGGCTCGGGTTCCCGAACTCTTCGGTCTTCACCAAGTTCTTCCGCCATCGCACGGGCGAGACCCCGGCCGGCTTCCGGGCCCGCGCCCACGGCAGCGGGACGTAGCGGTACGAGCACCTCGCCACGACCGGGCCGCGACAACACCACCTCGCGTCCCACTCCGCACCCACTGCCATCACCACGATCCCGGCACCACGCCAACCACGCCGACGACGCCAACGCCGGTGCCGACGCCGATGCCGATGCCGACCAGTTTCGCCACCGAGCCCGCCCATGGCCCCGAGAGCATGGACGGCGACCCGGGGTAAAGGCCATGGTTCGTCGTCCTTTTGATCGAGATCGCCGTGGTGGCCGCGACCACGGCCCTGGGGTTCGCGTTAACCGTGCAGGGACCTGCGGCAATCGCGGGTGCCTCCCTGCTCACGGGGGCCGCCGCCGTCCGAGGTATTCCCATCCGGACGCACGCGGCGGCGAATCACAGGCTCGCCATGGGCGTTCACAGGCGCATGGCCTCGACGAATGTTCGGATCCGACGATCCGACACATGGAACGGAAACGCCGTGCGACGCATCCTTCTCATCGCCAGTGGCAACAACGGCCTGACCCAACGCGCCGACCTGGCTCTTCGGGCGGCCGGCCACAAGGTGCGACTCGCCGTGGTCGCCGATGAGTCGGACATTCTGCAGGCAGTCGCCTCGGCGGATTTCGAAGTCGTCATCTGCCCGTTCTTGAAGACGCGCATCCCGTCGTCCGTCTGGAGAGCCTGGCCCACGGTCGTCATTCACCCGGGCGCGGTCGGCGATCGCGGACCTTCCTCGTTGGACTGGGCCATCGCCGACGGTGAGCCGCTCTGGGGGGTGACGGCCCTGTCGGCCGTGGAGGAAATGGACGCGGGGCCCATCTGGGCGACGCGCACGTTCCCGATGAGCGAACCTCCGGCACGCAAGTCGGCCGTCTACAACGGGCTCGTCGCCGACGCGGCCGTCGAATGCGTTCTCGAGGTCGCCGAGAAGGTCGGGGATCCCGCATTCGTCCCCGTGCCGGCAGAGCGATACCCGAAGGCGGTGCCGTCGGCTCGCCTGCGCCCGGCGATGTCACAAACGGACCGCGCGTTCCGGTGGGACTCACCGGGGCCGGACATCGTGCGATCGATCGCGGCGGCGGACGGGTTCCCGGGGGTGCTCGCGAACATCGGTTCCGGGTCCGCCTACCTCTACGACGCGCGCTTGGACGGCCCGGTCGCCGGAGCACTCCCGGGCACGATCGTGGCACGGCACCACGAAGCCGTGCGCGTGGCGGCCCGGGACTCCAGCGTATGGATCGGACACATGCGCGCCAGGACCGAACGCACGGCCCGTGCCTGCAAGCTTCCCGCACTGCAAACGCTGGCGCGCGGCGATTACGGCGTGGACGTCGCGGCCCTGCCCGAAGCGACGTGCTCGCCGTACACCGATATCGAGTACCGCCGTGAGGGCGACATCGGATACCTCACATTCGACTTCTACAACGGTGCCATGAGCACACGCCAGTGTGAACGACTCCTGTCGGCGCTGCGCGAGGCAACGGCCCGGGACACCAAGGTGCTGGTCCTGCGGGGCGGTTCCGAGTTCTTCTCCAACGGCATCCATCTCAACGTCATCGAGGCCGCCGATCGACCGGCGTTGGAGGCGTGGCTGAACATCACGGCCATCAACGCCGTCTGCCGCACCATCCTCACCACCACCGGACAGGTCCTCGTCGCGGCGTTCGAGGCCAACGCGGGCGCGGGCGGTGTGATGCTTCCTCTGGGGGCCGACGTGGTCGTCGCCCGTCCGGGCATCGTGTTGAACCCGCACTACGCGACCATGGGACTGAGCGGCTCGGAACTGCACACCTACACTCTGCCCCGGCGCGTCGGCGAAGCGACGGCCCGACGGCTCACCATCGATTGCAGACCGATCGATGCGCAGACCGCGCTCGCCATCGGCCTCCTCGACCGCATCGGCCCCGCCGGGAAAGCCGATTTCGACGGGTGGTTGGCCGAGCTGGCCCGGGCGGAAGTCGAAACACACGAGCAGACCATCGACACCAAACGCAAGACTCTGTCCGTCGACGGCGCCCTCAAGCCGGTCGCCGCGTACGAGGCCGAAGAACTCGAGGCCATGGCCTACGACATGTTCGCGGACCGCCAAGGCTTCGCGCACAAGCGCCACCGCTTCGTCTTCAAGCTCTGAATGGGGATTTGCGTATGGAGTGCGGTCCCCCCGCCTCTTGGACGTGGAACGCTCATCCTTGCACCGCGAGGGCGACTGGCCATTGGGTTGGGAAACGATGCCGTTCCCCAAGCCGGATACCGTCGAAATCGCCGTCTGGGGATGAGGTCGCCCGAACACGGCCCGATTCACCGACAGTTCAGAGAAGCCTGCATCCTCTGCCCCGTCCTGCGGCCCGACCCCGAGCAGATGCCCGGGCTGGAGGAGATCCGCGCCAACCTGGTCGACCGCCTCCGGGAGGCCAAGGAACAGGGCCAGCTCGATGAGGTCGCGGCGATCGAGGCAAGCCTCGCCGCCGCCGAGCAGAAGCTCACCGCGATGCGCGACGTGTCTGCCCGGCACACCACCGTGCACCTCGGGATGCCCGACTTCCGAACCAGCGCACGCCGTCTCACCTCCGACCCGGCCGGCGGCTACTGAGGTTTGATGCGTGATGTCGCTGGTCGAGGTCTCGAAGTGCGAAGACGAGGGTTCGCCGCGCGCGGCATCATGCGAAGAGCACCGGAAACGGGCTCTCCCGGATGGGTCGTGCGGCGTGTTGGCCTGGCTCCCGAGGGAAGTCCCACTTCGCGGAGCTGCGCTAGTAGTAGCCCTTCGTGCCGTCGAGTAGCTCCCGGACGATGTCCGCGTGCCCTGCGTGTCGCCCGGTCTCCTCGACGAGGTGAATCAGTATCCAGCGGAGGTTGGCGCTGCCGTCGCGGAAGTCGGGGTGGCGGCCTGTGTCGTCCAGGTCGGCCGCGGCAGTGATCGCGTTGCTGCGGGTGCACTGGGCCTCGTACTCCGCAAGGAGTTCTGCGAGGGGGCGGGCGTCGGTGTGCCAGTCGGCGTTCTTGCTTGACTCGTCGAATGCGGGGTTCTGCTTCTTGTCGCCGCCGAGGAACAGCACTTCCAGCCATATGTGCTCGGTCCAGCGCATGTGGGAGATGAGACCGGCCATCGTCATGTCCGGTGAGGTCGGGATGACCGGGCGGCGCGCGTCCTCGTCGCTCAGCCCTTCGCATTTCCAACGCAGGATCTGCCGCTGCAGGTCCAACCAGCCGATGAGCGCGGTGCGTTCATCCGCTTGGAGCGGAGGCCGTTTCAGTTCCGACATGCCGACGCACGCTACCAGGGCGGTCGGGAGGGGGCACCCGGGTAAGGGGCTCGTCCGCGTTTACTGGTGATCTTCGCATGATGCCGCGGGGCGGGCCCTCGTCCTTTGATGGGTGATGTCGCTGGGGCGACGCCTTGAACTGCGACCTCAGCAACACCACAAGGGGCTTCCACGACACGCCTGGATCGAGTTCCGCGTCAAGCGCGGCAACGCTGTCGTGCGCGCACCACCCCGCCAGGGGGGACGCCTCTGCGGCGAACCTGGTCAGGTTTCCGCCGAAGCCGTAGCCGGACCGCGAACGGGCGACGTGCGCCGCGAGCCGCCCCCCTCGGACCCGTGCAGCGCGTTCGTCACGAGCGCGCGCGCGTACTCGGCGTCCAGCCGGCCGGGACGGAAGAGGATGCGGTACATGATCGGCGCCACCACACGATCGATCAACAGCTCCGTATCGGGGACCGGCTCCTTCCGCAGTACCGCACGGTTCAGCACGGCGTCGATCTGCTCGGCGGCGTAGGCCGAGCACTGACCGGCGTTGGCGCCGTCCGGGTCGCCGAGCAGCGCGTCCCTGATGTAGGCGCGCCCGGGCGGAGAGGCCATCTCGTCGAGGAACTGCTCCGCCCAGGCGTCGAGATCGGCGCGCAGGCTGCCCAGATCGGCCGGATCCGTTTCCGGGCGCAGCCGTTCGACCGCGACGTCCGACAGGAGTTCCTGCAGGTCGCCCCAACGGCGGTAGATCGTGGAGGGGGTCACACCGGCCCGAGCGGCCACCATGGGGACGGTCAGCGCATCGCGGCCCACCTCACCCACGAGTTCACGCACCGCCGCATGGACGGACTCCTGCACACGTGCGCTGCGCCCGCCGGGACGGGCCATCGGCTTGGGGCTCATGCGATCCACCCTAATGCGAATCAGTTGCTTCCAGGGACTGTCTTCAATCCCGCCTCGGGCTCCGCGGCGTCCGGTGCCGTGTAGCGGCACGCCGAGGAAACGCTCGCATAGTGGTTCTATTCGGGTGTTCCACCGGGACGGCGGCGGCGCCGGGCGTCCCGGTGCTCGGCGCGGGATCGAAGACCGGCCTTCTGGTGCCAGGTCGTCCCCCCGTCCGGAGCTTCCGGGGGGTGCGGCTCACCGGCCGCGCGACGCGTCCCGGCCCCGGTGGCCACCGGGGTCGCCGGCGGTCGTCCGTGCCACCGGTGGCGGCCGGGACGTCCGCCGTCTCACGTCGCGACCGGGGCGAGCCGCCCCGTACCGGCCGCCGCCTCCTGGTAGACCCGGCCCACGCGGAGCACCGTCGCGTCGCGGAAGGGCCGTGCCATCAGCTGCATACCGATGGGAAGTCCGGCGCGGTCGTGACCGACCGGCAGGGTCAGGGCCGGTACGCCGGTGATGTTGGCAGGGGCGCAGAGGCGGACGTAGCTGTCGGAGACGGCCTCGGTCGTGCCGTCGGCCCACTCGACCGCGTCCTGATCCGACCTGGCGGCCGTCATCGGCACCGTGGGAGCGGCAAGGACGTCGATTTCGTCGAACATGCGGGCCCAGGCGTCGCGCATCATGGTGCGGGCCCGCTGGGCGCGGAGGTAGTCGCCGGCGGATGTGAGTTCGCCGGCCTCCAGCAGGATGCGGACGTCCGGGGCGTACAGGTCGGGCGTGGCTCGTAGCGACCGCTCGTGGTAGGCGGTGGCCTCGGGCACCATCAGCCCCCACTGCACGGCCTGGATGTAGCGGGCCATCGGGATCTCGACGTCGACGAGTTGCGCACCGAACTCCGCCAGTCGCTCGATCGCACGGCGCACCGCCTCCTCCACCTCGGGGGCGACTCGGTCGAAGTAGTGGTTGCGCGGTACGCCGACCTTCAGTCCTCGCAGGTCACCTCCGCCTGGGAAGCGGTCCGCTGCGGGGCCGGACACGCTCGCCGGGTCGCGCGGGTCGTAGCCGGCCGTCGCGGACAGCACCAGCGCCGCGTCCTGGACGGTGCGGGTGAGTGGGCCCACGTGGTCCAGGGACCAGGACAGTGATGTCACGCCGGAGCGTGGGACGAGGCCGTAGGTCGGTTTGAGGCCGACCACGCCGTTGAGGGCGGCGGGAACGCGGATGGAACCGCCCGTGTCCGTGCCCATGGCGAAGGTCGCTCCGCCGGAGGCGACAGCCACCGCCGAGCCGCCACTCGACCCTCCCGCGACCCGGCTGTGGTCCCAGGCGTTGTTCGTCTGCGGCGTGGTCAGGCCGTAGGCGAACTCGTGCGTGTGCGTCTTGCCCACGAGGACGGCCCCGGCGGCGGCGAGTCGTTCGGCCACCGTGCTGTCGCGTTCCGCCACATGCCCCGCCCGGACGTCGGAACTCGCCGTGGTGGGCATTCCCTTCGCGTCGATCAGGTCCTTGAGCCCCATGGGGATTCCGTGCAGCGGGCTGCGCGGTCCGCTTCCGGAGATCTCCCGTTCGGCCCGGACGGCCGCGGCCCGGGCCGCGTCGGCGGCGACGGTGACATAGGCGCCGAGCCGTCCTTCCACCGCGTCGATGCGGTCCAGTACGGATTCGACGAGTTCGACGGGGGACAGCTCGCGGGCGCGCAGGGCTCGGGAGGCTTCGGTGAGCGACAGCTCAAAGGGTTGCATCGACGTTCTCCCGTCCGGCCCGGTAGGAGGCCGCTGGAGGGATGTCGCCGAAGTCGAGTTCGCGCAGCGTGATGATGACGGAGTGGATGTGGTTGGCGGTCGTTGCCACCCCTTCGTGACGGTCGCCTCCCAGGGGGAGCCCCGCCCGCAGCGCCCCGCGGGCCGCCTCGTGGGGAGTGAGTTCACTGATCATGGGGTCCTTCCGGATCCGTGCGGTGCGCCGGGGCGGGAACCGGCCCATGACCCGACGCTAAAAGCTAACCATTTGCTTTAACCGACAGTAGGGCTATACGGTCGGTAAAAGCAAATGGATTGCTTTTAGCTCGGGAAGGACCCTCATGCAGAGCGTCTCCGCGGGCCTCGTATCTCCCCGCACCCCCACCTCGGGCCGTCTGCCCTTCGTGTTGCACGCTTCGATCCTGATCACGCTGCTCGCCGCATCCAGCGCGCCGACGCCGCTGTACTCCCGCTACCAGGCGCAGTGGCGGTTGTCCGCCCTCGACATCACCGTGGTCTTCGGCGCCTACGCCCTGGCTCTGCTGATCGCGCTGTTGACGACCGGCAGCCTCTCCGATCACATCGGGCGCCGCCCCGTCTTGATGGGCGCGCTCGCGGTCCAGGTCGCCTCCATGGCCCTGTTCGCGACGGCAGGCGGCCTGACCACCCTGATCGGTGCCCGCGTGTTGCAGGGCATCGCCACCGGCGCGGCCACCGGCGCCGCAGGCGCGGCTCTTCTCGATCTGGAGAACTCCGCTCGGCCCGGCCGTTCCGCTCTGGCCAACAGCATCGCTCCGGTGACCGGCATGGCGGCCGGCGTCCTGGGAGCCACCCTCCTGGTGCGCTTCGCCCCCGACCCGACGATCACGGTGTACGTGGCCCTGATCGCCCTGTTCGTCGCGCAGGCCGCCGCCCTCGCGTGGACGTCCGAGACCGCCCACCCTCGTCCGGGCGCGCTGCGCTCGATGCGGCCTCGTCCGGCGCTGCCGCCCGCGGCCGCCCATGCTCTCCTGCTCAACGGTGCCGGCGTGGTCGCCGTCTGGGCGCTCGGTGGCTTCTACTCGTCCCTGGGCCCGGCCTTCACCCGGCTCGTCTCCCCCGGCGGACCCGAGTCCGCAGGCGGCATGGTCTTCTTCACCCTGACGGCCGTCGCCGCCCCGACGGTGTACTTCACACGCAGGATGCGTGCGGATGTCTCCGCCCTCCTGGGAAGCTGCGCGGTGATACCGGCGGTCGGGCTGTCTCTCGGCGCCCTCTACCTCGCCGACCCGGTTCCGCTCTTCGCCGGGGCGGCGCTGGCGGGGTTCGGCTTCGGAGCCGTCTCCCAGGGTGCGCTGCGCGCGGTCATCGGCTCGGTTCCGGCACACCGGAAGGGCGGCGCCCTCGCCTCCCATCACGCACTCGCCTACCTGGCCATGAGCCTGCCCGCCATCGGGGCCGGCGCCCTCGCGGCGAGCTTCGGGCTGCGTACCGCAGCCCTGGCCTACGCCGGCTGCGTGGCGGTACTTGCCGGGATCGCGGTGACGGCGCTGTCCGGGCCACTGCGCGGCCGCCGGACACCACCCGGCCGCCCCTCGCACCATGGCCCAATGGTGAAGAACACCGCACCCGTCCCGGCGGACACCGCCACCCACGTCCCCTGCGTCCTCGCGACCCACAACAGGTAAGGAAACAGTTCCGTGTTCACGCCTTCGCACACCGAACCGACCGCCACTCCCCGGGCTTTCTCGTGGGCCGTGGGCGATCACACCGTCCGGCGCATCGACGAGGTGGTCCTGCCTCCGCAGACCGGTCCGTGGCTGCTGCCCGGGGCGACCGCCGACATCGTGACCCGGACATCCTGGCTACACCCCGACTTCGCCGACGAACAGGGCGTCCTGCGCCTGGCGAGCCACAGCTTCGCCGTGGAGATGGACGGCATGCGAGTCCTGGTCGACACCGGTATCGGCAACGGGAAGCGGCGCGCCAACCCGGCCTGGCACGACCTGGACAGCGACTACGAATCGCGACTTCGGGCGACGGGCTTCGCACCGGAGAGCGTGGACCTCGTCGTCCTGACCCACCTCCACGCCGACCACGTGGGCTGGAACACGCGGGCCGAGGGCGACGACTGGGTGCCCACCTTCCCGAACGCGCGCTATCTCACCACTCGCATCGAATGGGACTACTGGGCCGGTGTCGAGATGGAGGAGGCGCGCCGGCAGATGTTCCGCGACTCGGTCCTCCCCGTCCGGGACGCGGGCCTGCTCGACCTCGTCGACGTCGTGGACGGGGGCACGGACATCGCACCGGGCCTTCGCCTGCTCCCCACCCCCGGGCACACGCCGGGACAAGTAGCGGTCGAGCTGCGCAGCCATGGTGAGACCGCGCTGATCACCGGCGACAGCATCCACCACCCGGTACAGATGTCGCATCCGGCGCTCTGCAGTTGTGTGGACATCGCACCCGAACTCGCCGCCAGGACCCGCAACGAGCTGCTCGACTCGCTCGCCGATACGTCGACCCTCCTGCTCGGCAGCCACTTTCCGCCGCCGACCGCCGGACACGTGCGGCGTGAGGGATACGCGTACCGGCTGATTCCGGCCACGCCCGGGCCTTCGCCAATCTGGTCGACAAGCGGCTGAGGCCCACGGGATCGCGCTGTATCGCGCCGGTGACGATCCCGACGCCGGCGAGCAGGCGATGTGCCACGCCCTGTGCGCCGTCGCGCGAGGATTCGCCGCCGCGACGCTGGAGGCCCTCGCCCGGGGCGGGGAACTCGCCCTGTCCACCGAGCAGAGGGCCCGCATGGACGACCTGATGATCGAACTCGACACGAGAACCGTCGACATCCTCGGGAATGCCTGAACGCGCGGGCCTCGATCGTCGCCGCGACCGTGCTCGCGCTCGATCCGGCCGTCGGGGACACCGTGTCGGACCCCGGGAGCAGGCACCGACCGACCGTCGGCCCCGCGGTCCGCCCCCGCTCCCGGGGCACGCGGAATCCCGAACGCGCTCCGACCGTGTGCGTGCCCCCGCGGCCCGGTCGCAGGACCGGACTCAGGTGAGGTCGAAGGTGACGTTCACGGAGCCCTCCCCGTCCAGCCCCTCCGTGAAGGTGAGGACTCCGTCCTCCGCCTCGACGATTCGCACCACGATCCCGCCGCGATCCTCGCCGGGAAACGCAAGGGAGAAGAGGGGATCCATCTCCATGAGGAAATCCCAGCCCTCACGTTCGGTCGTGTCGAGGGCCTCGACATGCCGACCGGTTCCCCGCCACCCGCCGACCGCGTCGACCGTGACGGTGATGTCGATGTCGTACATCCCCAGACACGTCGAACCATTGGCCCACCACTCGAGCCGCGCCCGACCCACGAACCGATCCATGAACACACCATGCACGACGCCCGATCCGCCCCATCCACCGGATCCACGCCCGCCACGGTCCTCCGCCCCGCGCTCCGACGAGCGTACGACCGGCGCGATGTACGCCTCCGGGTCATGGGACGACCACGCGTCGTCCGTGGCCCCGCACCTGCGCGACCACAGCCGGGCGAGCCCCCGAGTCAGGCGTGGCCCGGGTTGCGATGCAGGTCGCGGACACGGCTCGCCGCCGACCCTCAGGAGGGCAGGCGGTCGGCGAAATCCTCGGGCGCTCTCCAGGTGTCGCGGAATGTGGGGACTGTGGGGCGCGGGTTGGGGTGGAGCATGTCGTTCAGGGTGCGCGTCAGGCCTGTGCCGGAGAGGTCGTCGACCTGTCGTATCCAGGGCACCTCGGCCATCAAGACTCCGAGTTCGTTGGTGACGATCTCGTCCAGGACGTGGCGCAGGTCCTCGGGCGGTGGGTCGTCGACCAGGCGCAGCCATCCCAGTGCGGCGGCGACCCTGACCTTGGGCGGGCGTGCGGGGTCGCACCACCAGGCGCGGGTGAAGCCGGCAGCGTCCTCGTGGCGGTGTTTCCTCGCTGCGCATGGGCTGCAATGTGACACGGACACAAAGGACGCCACCGGGGAACCGGGCTTCGGGGTCGACGGCCGTCGTCGTCCCACTCGCATCCGGCCCGCCCGTACGACGGGCACGATCACGGCCGTCGACCCGCGACGTAGACTCGCGGTGCGGGCGAAGCGCCAGGCCGAGATTCCGGCACCGGTGTGAGGGAGGGGCCAGGATGTTCGGTTCGAAGAAGAAGAAGCTCGACGATCTGATGGCGCGGCTCAGGCCCGATCTGAGTCGGGAATCGCTCGGCGTCGGGCCCGACTTCCCGGGCGTCGCCCCGAACCCGCTCCTGAGCGGTGAGGCGCGCAAGCGCAATGCGGATCTGCGTACGGGGGCGCTTGCGCTCGGCGTTCTCGTCGACTGGCGGGAGGTCAACAACAATCCACGCGTGGTCCTGATGTTCGACGTGGAGACCGCCGACGGCATCTCCTTCCGCGGTATCGCGGACGAAGACCTCACGATCACCGAGCTCACCCGACTCGCCCCGGGACAGACGTTGCCCGTGCGCTACCGGCCGGCCGTCATGGACCACTACGTCTGCCTCGCCCGGGACGCGGACCCCGCCCACGTGCGGCGGCTCTCCGACGAGATCGCGAGCCGCAAGCGGACCTGACCCGAAGCCGTCGGCCGGAATCCCCGTGGCGTGTCCGGCAAAGGTTGAGTGTTCCGGCCGGAACTTCGGTCCCGTGTCGCGGTTTCGGTTGCTCTCCGATGCCCGGTGGTCGTTGATCAAGGGGATGCTCCCGAAGCCGACGGGACGTCCGGGCAGGAAGTTCTCGGATGCGCGGTCGATGGTCGAGGGGATCATCCACCGCTGTCGGTGCGGGATCGCAGCCCGGATCGCGCCGTGCGCATCGAAATCAACCGAACCCCGAGGGCGGGCGTGCGCGAAACGTCGGCCGCCCGTGGTCCTCTCGTCTCGGCGGCGACCGTCGGCTACCGCGGATGGTAGGAGTTCGCGATCTCCCCCACCCAGACCACCATCGCGACCAGGCCTACGGCCCACGCGAGGACCGCGCCGTAACGCAGGGCCCGCACCGGGGCGAGGATTGCCGCCGTCCCGGCGACGGCCAGGACCGGCCCGCCGAACCACGGGATCCGCCAACACAACGCCTGCCCCCTCGCCGTGCAGATCAGACCGTCCGCCGCCGAACCACACGGATCGCTCGCCATCGCCCCCAACGGCAGAACCAACATCAACACCCCGGTCGCCGCCCACAAGAGAAGGTGCGGGTGATTGAGCACCTGACGCGCAGCCGGAAGGTGCCGCCCGGGTCACCGCAGGGCTGTTGCGGCGCCCCGAGGTGGTCGCGCAGGTCAAACCGGCGGAGAAGGTGCGGGTGGTCGAGGAGTTGACGCGCGACGAGCAGGTCGCGGCCGAAGCCGCGGCGGGGTTGCTGCGGCGTCCTGACGTGGCGTTCAAGGCGATGGCGGACGATTATCCGGACTACGAGCCGGCTGCCCGAGTAGCGATCACCGATCAGTCCCAGACGGGCTCGCCTGTGTGCGTCGTCGTGGACAGCACGTCGCAGCCCATGCTGCGGATGGCCGCGAGGAGGGCTGATCGCACCTGATCTTCGTCTTCGGGTGGGAAGGCGATGCGGATCTGATGTCCGTAGGCCGTCTCGTAGGTGAGTCTCCAGCCGAGCTCTGTGGCGGCGAAGTGGTCCTGACGGTCGCCGTCTTCGTTGTAGCCACCCCGGTCGGCGGTCGGGGAGAGGGCCTGCTGAAGGATTCGAAGGCGCTCGGGGTAGGTTCGCCGGCTGTCGGTGAGCTTGATGTAGACGTGGTTGAGCTCGCGGAACGGTTCGAACCATGGGGCCGTGAGGTGCTCGTTCGCAGCGAAGACGCTCGTGTTGAGCCGTCCGCTCAGCCAGCCGTGGAGGAAGCCGGCCGCGCTGGTCTCGTGGGCGTCGTAGTACCACCCGCGCGGGTTCCACGCAACGACGGTCCAGGTGTTCGGGTGGCCGTCGGTTATCCAGCAGAGCCGGTCGCCGTTGTCGGTGGCCGCCCATTCCAGGAGGCCACCGGCCTCCGGAAAGTAGGGGTAGGGGCACTTGTCCGGGTTCGCCTCACGGAACGGTCGTTCCCTCTCCAGCAGTTGCTGGGCGAACTGGAGCAGGGGACTCCGGCTGCCGAACGGAGTGAGGGGGGTGATGAAGTCGACGAACTGACCCGAGCCGTAGGAACCGATGAGGGACTTGAAATCGGAGGGAAGTTCGAGGCCGAGGGTGTTCTCGACCTGCGTCCAGTCACCACTCGCGTTGACGGGGTTCGTCGGTGGGGGTACCAGGGCGACCAGGTCGTCGATCGTCGTCATGCGGGCGAGGCTATCGAGGAGGAGCCCTTGTCCCGTCAGATGGGGTAGCTGTGGGGAGGATATCTGCCCCACCGTTGCCGGCCCGGACACGACCGCCCTCCTGAGTGTCTGCGGTCCGGCTTTTGGCGCAAGAAGCACTACGCCCTTGGGGACCACGCCGACCCGGCCACGTACGCGGCGCCGTATCGGGATCGGCGTCCCGGATGGCGGCCACGGGGAGCAGCCCGTCCTCGACCAGTCCGGCGACCAGCGGATCCGGATTCGGCATGCGGATCCGATCCGGCTCGACCACCGCGAAGTACCCCACCGCGTCATGGTCGTTGCCGTCGGCCGGCGTGGCAAGGTGCGGTGCGGCCGGCCCTGGGGTCAGCCCGTCCGGCCTCTGCCGCCCGTGGGCCGGTGTGCGAAGATCCGTGACGGTGACGACGAACTCCGGTGCGGTGATCGTGGTGCGGCGCGTGCGCGAAGGTATGCGCGACATACTTCGCGCCCATCGCGTTCTGGTCGACGGGCAGGTCGTCGGCAAGGTGAAACGGGGCCAGGTACTCACCGTCGCCGTCGCACCCGGGCCGCACCGGGTGCGGCTGGCGATCGACTGGTGCTCCAGCCCCGAATTGGAGGTCACCGTGCCGGACGGCGGGACGGCCGCGTTCGTCTGTGCACCGGGCGGGTCCCCGCTCGACCGCGGTGCCGCCGGGCCGCAGCGGCGCGGCCGGTACATCGTGCTCGAGGCCGACACCAACACCGACACCGGCGCCCGCGCTTAGCGGGGCGTCGCGATCGATGTCCGGTCGGTCCTTCCACTCTCCGCCCCGGCGCGAAACGTTCGCAGTCCACCGGCGCCGCCGCCGTTCGCTTGCCGATGAGCGGGATGTGTTCGGGGCGGCCCGCCCATGGCTCGGATTCGGATCAGGCCCTGTCCCATTCCCTTTTCGGAGTCATTCCGTATCGCCCCCATCGGTGGAGAACCCGTGCGACAACTGCGGGCGGCTCCGCGATCATTGCCCCATGGCCACCGCACCGGAGCACCTCACCTTGAGAATCGTGTGCCCGCCGCCCGGCAAGGCGGGGTGCCTGGAGGTCCGTGCGATCGTGAGCGGCCGGGACCTGTTGGCCGAGATCTCCGGTGTCGTGGACGCGGGACCCCGTCTCGTCGGAGAGACTCCCCGGCATCTGGTGGCGGGCCCCGCTGCTCCGTTGCAGGCGTGGGCAACTCCCCACGAGGTTCGCCTTGCTCGAACGGGGTGCGTCGAGGAATGTTGCGGCGCGCTGTACGTGACGGTCCGTCGCGACGGCGACCATGTCGTCTGGACCGGTTGGCGCAACCCCGTCAGGAAAGCGGTCGGTCTGCCGGAACTCCGGTTCTCCGCGGACCAGTACGAGGCCGAGGTCGGGCGCGCCGGGGCGGATCACGATTGGGAGTGGCCGGCGGAAACGGTCGCGCGCCTGCTCGAGGCGGCACTGGGGGAAGACGAGGACTGGCCCGCCCTGTGGGATTGCGACCTGGACGCCGTCTGGTCCGCACGTACGGAACCCGATCGCATCGACGTGGTCTGGAGGTATCCCCGCGGCGCGGCCGATACCGACCGCCTCTGGCTCCAGTTCGGGCTGACCATCGAAATCTCCGCCGGCGATCCCTCCGAGCAAGCGAAGGAACTGGCGGCGAGGCTGACCGCAGGCGATCCACGTGCCGTCGCCCGGGTCTGGGGAGGTACGCGAGAAGCCGCCGAGCAATACGGCTACCCCTGGCCACCGAACCACCCGTAGCCCCAAAAACCGCGATCCGCCACAACCCCGGCCTCCAGGCACCCACCGCCCGCCCTCGATCTGGGCCGGTGCGGATCGGACCACCAACCCCATCCGGGGACTGGACGCCCCACGCCACGACACCACCCCCGGGCCCGGATGGTTCCCGCCGCATCGTGCACACCCCAGGCCGGCGGCCTCGACTCCGCCGGCACGCGGAAATGAGTACGGATACTCGGGTGCCGGCCGTCGACCCGCGCCTACGGTGAGGGACTCCAGAGAGAGAAGTCCCCTACGTTTCCCGGAGGTTCGGTCGTGCGGTGGTCCCCGAAGGTCGGTCACATCGGTGTCGTGGTGGTCGCACTGGTCGTGTCCGGGTGCGCGGGGGACGGGGGCGAGGGAGGGTCTGGTCCGCTCGCGGACCTCCCGCCGACGTTGGGGTCGGCCGTGCGGATCGTGGCGGACGGGCGGGGCGCCGATCATCGGCGCCTGGACGGCGGCGGCACCGGGGAACTTCCCGGTGACTCGACGCCGCCCGTGACGCACCTGGGAGAAAGCATGGAGTTCCTGGGCTACACCGACTTCCGGGACCAGCAGGGTGGTTACTATCACGACGCGGCGGGCCCGGCCGGGCCGAGATACGTCGTGGCGATCACCGCGGAGCGCGGCAAGACCTCGCCCGCGGCCTGGGTCTCCCGAATCCTCGAAAAGAAGCGGTCCCGGGACGAGGACCGGGTCGAACCGGGCGACGCGCGCCTGGCGCAGGCCGCGGACGGCGGCCGCATCCTGTGCAACTCCTCGCCCGTCCGTCCTCCCCGCGAGCCGGGCCTCGCGCCGCAGCGTGCCCACGCGTCGTGCTGGTGGGCCGACGACCACCACCTCGTCAACGTCGATGCCGAGGACGCCGACATCCCGACGGTACGCGCCATGGTCGACACCATCCGCCGCGGAACTCCCGCCCGCCCCTGACCCCGCCGACCGACCCTCCGACACGGCGTCGCCCGCGGCGCATCGAGTGCCGTGGCCCGGACTCGGCCGTCTTCGAGCGCGGCCTGCCCCCCGCAGCCCTCGCACCGCACCCACCGCCGAATACCGCCCGGTCCGAATACGTACCTGTCACCGGCTGTCCGAGCGGACCTCGACCCGGGGAACGTCGAGCCGTGGGACGCGCCGGGGTCCCGGGCGAGGCCGGGATCACGGTCGGTGGGCCCGTGGGTGGTCCTCAATCACCGGTGTCCACCGCGGTCCGGGACCCCGATCAAGGCGAAGCGCCGGTGCCGGGACGCGCACCCCGGGTAGGAAGGCCCCGACACGGTCAGGCGTCGACGCTTGGGGGCACACGATGGGCGGCCGGGAGACAGTGATCCGGATTCACCACTACGGGAGGACCGTCGGTCGTGAACTGACCGACGAACAGGCGGCCCGGCTGCGGGCGTTGGGCCCGGAGGTCGAGGTCGGCCCGTCGTGGTTCGAGGCCGACTACGAGTTCGACCCCGAGACGAACCCGAGCATCTCGTTCCACAAGCTGTCGCCCATGTTCGACTTCCTGTTCTATTTCCACGGCCACGGGGAGATGGCCGTGTCGTTCCGGCTCCCCGCCCACCTTGCCGAACGGGTAAGGCCGTACGTCACCGACGACGGGGACGGCTTGGGGTACGGGAACGCGGTCGCGTCGCGGATCGAGGGCGACACCCTGGTCGTCACCATCAGCCGCTTCGCCGATGACGACGAGATGACGTACTGGCTGGAGCGGCCGGAGCTGTGGCCGGGAATGATCCGGCCCCTGCACGACGACCTGATCGCCGGCGACATGAGCGCGCTCTACGTCGGATGGCGCATGGTCTCCCGGATGAAGCGGTGGCCGCACCGCCGCCCGGAACCGACGCCGCCCCCTGTCCCCGCCCGGCTCCGGGACCACGATCTCGACACGCCGCGGACGTGGCCCCGCGCGCTCTCCGACCTGGACAAGATGCTCCGCCTCCCGGACTGGAGCACCGAGGACCTCGGCCCCGACTGGCCCCGCAAATCCGAGCCGGAGACCAGGACACGCGGAGGGCGAAGGACGTGGTGACCGGCGGCCGGTCGACCGGTTGCGGCGCGTCGGCTGCCGCGGCCCGGACTCGGCCGTCGGGGGAACCGGCCGCCATTGCCTCGGCCCGTCTGCCGGTACAGCTCTCGCAGAAGGCGCGGACAACGGTCGGCCACAACGAAGGTGAGCCACCGGTCGTCACGACGCTCCATCCCTCTCGGGTCGGCAACGACAACGTGGTTCGCGTGGCACACGGGGCGAACGTTGCTTGACGCGGCACCGGCGAAGGAGGTGTGGAGTTGCCCGCCCGGGCCACTGCGAAGTGTGATTCAGAGCCGGTGGTCGGTGGTGGGTCGGACGGCTGTGGAGCCGCCGCGATGAGGTGTCCGGATGTGGTCCCCGGGCGGTTGCGGCAGTGCTTGGATGCATTCACTGGAGCAGGCGTTGACCAGCAGGGGCAGCACATCCGTGGCGACGCGTAGCGAGATCCAGACCTGGTGGAGGCCGGTCCTGTGGAGCGGCCTGTCGCACACGCTGCAGCTTCGGATCGTCGTCGCGCCCCACTTTCCGGGATCGACGCCGGCGAGGTCGGGCTCACCGGTTCCGTCCGCTGTCGACGAAGGCAGTGCGGGGAACGGCGGGCGGTACCTGTGGTTGCCGTAGAGGGCGCGGGTGCTGACGGTGCTTCGCCGAAGGTTCGGGCAGCGGGTCACCTCGTAGGGGAGCCAGTGCAAACGGTACGAGGTGTACGGGGTGAACTCCTCCAAGCTCCGCATCGCTCCGATCTCCGGCGGGATGCGCACCAGGTTGCTGCCGTACAGCACGAGGTTGCGTACGGCGGTCAGCTTGGCGATCGACGGCGGAAGCGTGACAACCTGGCGGCGTTCCTCGGCGCCGAGCTCGATCAGCGGCTCGAACTCCTCCCGCCGATCGTCGGCCACCTCCTCGATCAGTTCGAGCAGGTGCCGCCACCCGGCCGCCCCGGTGTCCTGGCGGTCCTGTGGAACTTGACGCTTCGCGGGGGCCGATCCAAGCGCTGCCCGAGGCATCGGCACCGGTCGCGGTCGGACCCGACGCCGCCGGACCCGACGGCTCCGGCCCAGCGGTTCGAGAACGGCTTCGGCTCGGGCATCGAGTATCCCCCTCCGAACTGTTGCACCGGACGCGTTCGAGGACGCGGCGGACGGTGGTGCAGCCGGCGGGGAAAGAGCTCGGCGAGCCGGCGATGATGTGCACCGATGAGTAACTCCGGGCCGACGTTACCCGGCTCAGGTCCTCGGCCGGGGCGGCGAAGTCGCTGCCGAGTCGTTTGTGTTCGACCAGCGGGAAGCCGGCGCGGCCGTGCATCCGCCTCGTGATCTTCGTGGTGCGGGTATTGACGCCTTCGGGGCGGCCGTTCTCCGTGTCGGGCCGGGGCCGCGACGAGCGAGCAGGTCGGTGTCCGCGGGGCCGCTTTGGGATGTGAGGCCGGCGGAGCTCTACGGGCGTTCGAAGAGTTGGAGGACGCCGCCGACGGAGAAGCACAGGGCGCCGGTGAGGGTGCCCCAGTTGGCGATGTCGATGTTGACCGGGCTGTCGGTGGCCGGTCGGGTGTACGCGGCGAGGGCCGAGACCATGAACAGGATGGACCCGAGCTGGTTCACCGCGACGATCCACCAGCCGAGGCCGCGCGGGAGCAGGCGGGGCGCGCCGTGGCACACCTCGACCAGGGCGAGGTGTCCGGAGGCCAGGAACAGTACGCAGCCCACCACGTCGGGTACCCAGATCAGCCGGTTGACCTGATGGACGTTCAGTCCCTGGAGGAAGGAGTCCAGCAGGTTGACGCCGAACACCAGCGTGCCGGAGAACAGGAGGAAGGCGCTCAGCCAGTCCACCCGCGTCGGCTCGTAACTCCACCACCGCCAGGGGTGGGTGACCAGTGACCGGCCGCCGACCACGTGGCGGGGCGCGTTGATCACCTGGAGCAGCGAGGCGTAGCCGCCGCTGTTGAAGAAGAGGCCGCCGGCGAAGTAGATCGAGGCGCTCCGGGTGGCATCGCCGGAGCCGAACCGGGCGACGGCGGCGCCGGCCGCGAAGAGGGCCCCGCCGATGACGAAGGCGGTCGCGGCGACGGCGTTGAGCCTGCGCAGGCGGCGGAGCGCCACCTCGTCGGCACGAGCGTGTCGGCCGGTCTCCGCGCCCGGTGCCCGGACGGCGAGGGCTCCGCGGCGCCGCGCGAGCCGCGACTCCCAGACCGCTTCCCCGCCGTCGGGCAGACGCCAGGTGGCCCGGGTGGTGAACGGTCCCGCGCGCTCGGCGCGCTGCTCGGCTTGCCTCACGACCCGAGATTAGACCGCCGAGCAGGCATCCTCCCGGTGAAACGCCGTTGCGTCCCACCCCCGGAGGCGGCCGGTCCTCGAGGCAGCCGGCCTCTGCACGCCCGGGTCTCGGTCCGGCCTGGCCCTCAGTGGTGTGAAGCCGCCGCGTTTCGCGTCGTCGCGGCGACCGTCGTCAGGTCCGCGACGCGGCGACCGCGTTGCGGGTCGCGGCGGTTGAAGCCGACGCGGCCGTACTGCCCGCCACCGTACAACCGACGACCGGCACGAACCAGGCCGAGTCCCCCCGCGGTCGGTGACTTGGCCGGCACCGCCGCTCCGTACGGCCACCTCACGTAGGGGTTCCTCACACAGCGGGGATGTCGTGTTCGGCACCGTCGTACCAGGGGACTTGCCGGACCCCCGTGTCGCCGGCGGTCACGGGCAGGCCGAAGTCGTCAAGCCGAGAGGGTGTCGCTGTTGATGTTGGTGACGTGGGCGGTCGCGCCGTCGGGGCTGAACGCGGTGCCCGCCGGGTTGTTCCCGACCGTGATCGTGGTGGCGGTCGGCGCGCCCGGGTCGACCACAGAGACGAAGTTGTCGTTTGGGTGGGCGACGAACACGTCCCCGGTGACCGGGGTGACCTCCAACGCGAACGGCGGGTCGACCAGCGGTCCGGTGGGGTCGGTTTCCAGGCGCCGCACATTGGCGTTGGTCGCCATGGTGGCGTTACGCGCCCGGCCGTCTCGAACGGCGCCGCCGTCCGTGCCGGCCGCCCGGTGTGTCCCACGGCCGCAACAGCCGCCGAACTGTTGAAATCAGCACATGAGAAAGCATGACGATTCTGCTCTTTTCGGCAACCGATTCCTGACGGCGCCCGCTCCCTCGGAGACCTTCCCCGAGGAAGGCATGGCCGCCTCCGATGCGATGAGGCTCGTGGATGTGGACCTCGCCATGGAAGGCGATCCGCAGCGCAACCTCGCCACGTTTGTCACCACGTGGATGGAGCCGGAGGCGCAACGGCTCATCGCCGAGAACCTCCACCGCAATTTCATCGACCACGCAGAGTACCCCATTTCCGCCGAGATCGAGCAGCGTTGCGTGCGCATGCTCGCCGATCTCTTCAACGCGCCCGGCAGGACGACCGGATGCCGTACCCAGGGATCATCCGAGGCGATCATGCTCGGCGCGCTGTCACTGAAGTGGAAGTGGCGCGAGCGCCGCCAGGCAGCCGGCCTGTCGACCGACCGGCCCAACCTGATCTTCGGCGGGGACGTCCACGTCGTGTGGGAGAAGTTCTGCCGCTACTTCGACGTCGAGCCGCGGATCGTGCCGCTCGCCGAGGGCAAGTACACGATCGGCCCGGAGGACGTGGAGCCCCACCTCGACGAGAACACGATCGGCGTCGTCGCCGTACTGGGCACCACGTTCACCGGCCACAAGGACGACGTCGTCGGCATCGACAAACTCTTGCGGGACGTCCGCGAAAAGCGGGACCTCGACATCCCGATCCACGTCGACGGCGCCAGTGGCGCATTCGTGTGGCCCTTCCTCTACCCGGACTCGAAATGGGACTTCCGGCTCGAGCAGGTCCGCTCGATCAACGTCTCGGGACACAAGTACGGCCTGGTCTACCCGGGCATCGGCTGGCTGATCTTCCGCGAGGAGGCCGACCTCGCCAAGGACCTCGTCTTCTACGAGAACTACCTGGGCAAGACCGACGCGACGTTCACGTTGAACTTCTCCACCGGAGCGTCGATGGTGCTCGCGCAGTACTACAACTTCGTGCGGCTCGGCCGCCAGGGCTACACCTACGTCATGAAGATGATGCAGGACAACGCCCGCGCGCTGGCGGACAACGTGCGCGGCAGCGGCCGCTTCGAAGTGATCGGAGCCGACCTCGAGCAGCTGCCGCTGGTCGCTTTCCGTCTCGCCGGCAAGCACTCCTACGACGAGTCCGACATCGCCTGGCAGCTCTCCGCCGAGCGTGGCTGGATGGTGCCGGCGTACACCCTCCCGCCCAACGCCGAGAACGTGAAGATCCTGCGTGCCCTGGTCAAGGAGACCTTGAGCCGCGAACAGATCGACCGCCTGAGCCAAGACCTCACCGACGCGTGTCGCACCCTGGACGACAAGGGCGCCGCCCACGACGCCGAGCGTGCCCGAATCAAACGCGGCACCGGCTACTGACGCACCGTCCGCCGCGGCACCGGCTACTGACGCACCGTCCGCCGGCAGAGGGTGCACACCGGGCCCGTGCCCGCTTCCCCGAAAGGAGCGGCGACCCGCCCCGGTGTCGGACTCGCGGGACGGACAACGACGCCGGTCACCGCCCCCTGTCCACCGTGTACGTCGCCTACAACCAAACCCCCACCGACACCTGGTTCATGGTCACCGTGCCATAGACCCGTCCACGCCCCGATCTCCTCGAACGACCAGGCGCGTCCGCCCGTTTGTTCGCGTCGGGCGGCGGCTGCTTGCGCGTTCACCGGATGGCGGGCCGCGCCCAAGACGACCGGGACGGCACGGCGCACGGCGCACGGCGCACGGCGGGCGTGTCGAGGCGATGGAGCGCGCGGTGGGCCCGGAAGGCGTTGTCGGGGACCCCGTACACGGTGGAAGATGGGCGCTTGCAGACGGGCTTCGGCGGCGCCGTCATCCCGCACGGATCCACCCACCGGCTCGGACGGGGTGATCCGAGGCGAAGTCCTGACGGCGTTGCGCGGCTTTCTCGATCCGCGCGATACCGCAGGTCGACCACACCCGCCCCGCGGTGCGCTGTGGTTCGCACAGGTGATGCGGACGAGGCCTTGCAGGGCAGCCGTTCGGGGGAAACATCCGTGTCGTCCGTCATCGACTCCATAACCGTCCGTTAGGCTCGCGCCGCCACACAGGTTTCGACTTTTCACGGAGGGCAGGACGGCGAGGATCAATCGCGAGCGTCTCGTCGGAACGCTGACGTTCTGGCTGCGTCCGGCCTTCGCGTTGCGAGTCGTCAACCGGTTTCAGAGGATCCTTGGTTTCGACCGCTCGATGGCCCTGGCGTCCAGCGCTCTCACCGCGCTGATTCCGCTCGCGATCCTCGGTAGCGCCATCCTGGGCGACTTCGTCCACTACGACTCCGGGGGGCGGATCATCAAGCGCTACCGCCTCACCGGAGCGGGCGCCGAGGCGGTCGACTCCCTCTTCTCCCCCGCCGAAGGCACAAGCGCGAGCGTGGGCACCTTCGGGGTGGTGTTCCTGCTGATCTCGCTGCTGAGCTTCGCGCGAGCCGCCCAGCGGCTCTTCGAACAGACATGGGAACTCAAGCCCCTCAGCGTGCGCAACACGCGAAACGACCTGTGGTGGATTCTCACTCTCGGTGGCTACACGGTTGTCATCGGGTGGCTTTCCGCCGTCCTCGGCGGGAGCGGGCGAGGTCTGGTGGCCGCCGCCTGCGAGGCACCGGTAACCGCCGTGTTTCTTGTCTGGAGCGGGTGGATCCTGTCGGCGAAGCGAATCATGTGGCCTGACTTGATCCCTTTCGGTGTCACTGCGGCCATTCTGACAGCGATCTATTCCGTGGGTGCCGGCCTCTACCTGCCGCGTCTGTTCAACGCCTCCGTCTCGCGCTACGGGGTGGTCGGTGCCGTCTTCGCGATGATCTCGGCTCTCTTCGCGGCCATGCTCGTCCTCGTCGCATCGGCTGCGCTGGGACGGGAAGTACGAGACGAACTCGGTCGGATCCGTCAAGGCCGACGCCCTTCCGACCACGAGGTCCGCCGGCAGTGGGACAGCGTGGTCGAGCAGACACGGGCACGTTGGCAAGCGGCACGTGAACAGGTCTCCCGTCATCGGACCAACGGTGCGGACCGCTGATGGGCGGTGGGCACGACGGCCGGCCGACGCGTTCTCACGGCGACGCCACAATGGTGTCGCGGCTGAGTAGGGTCGTGGACTGGCGCGGTGCCTGATGCTGCGCTTGCAGCCCCGCCGCTTCAAACCGTGCATGCGGTGCTCCCGCACACGGCTTTCCGACATCGTTCACCGGCCGGCATGCGCCGTCGCCCAGTGCACGTTTCCGGTACCCGCATCGCCCTTGCCACAGGCCGGCGTTGCAAGTAGTACCTGCCCCTCGGAGCTTGTCCGAAGTCGCGCGCATGGGAGACGGTGCGCGGAATCCATCGCTTCCACACACGGCCTCTCCGGAAACGCAGCCTCCGCCTCTGCGGAGGTCGCGCGCATCAGCCGGCGCCAGACGTGGATCCGCCCACACGCGCACAACCCCACCACTTGGACGGCTGGTCCGAGGCGGTCGAGCCAGCAGCACTGGCCGTTCTCGTCGACGGTCACGTCCCGCCCGCACAGCGGCAGTTTGTGTCGGCATCGGCTCACTTCGAGGGCTGGTCGTCCTGGAGCCATTGACGTCGTTCCTGTTCACGCTTGGAGTAGGCGGCGGCCCGGATCGCCTCGTCGCTCTCCAACCCTGATCCCAGCGCGCCGCCCACAGTGGCGACCGAAGCGACGAACCAGGACAACGTCCAGTACTCCGCGGCGTGCAGTGGGGTTTGTGTCATGGATGCGAACACCCGGTCGTTGAGGATGAACAGCGCCCACAGCAAGTTGATGATCAGCAGACCCAGGTAGCAGACCAGCACCCCGATGCCCACAGTCACGACCGTCGAGGCGTTGTAGAGCCGCGCCCTCTGCTTCGCCTCCGGCGAGCCCTCCGCTGTTCGATGCCACAGCTCCCCGTCCACGATCAGCCAGCCGATCATGAGCCCGACCGAGCCGACCGTGGCAATCACGAGGCGTGGCACGCTGAGGGTCACCGCAAGGCTCCAGATGTTGGAGTCCAGGGTGGCGATGGCCCCCGTGGCGAGGGCCGCCGCCAGGGCTTTCGACAGGCCCGTCACCAACCGCCACGGCCGGTTGGCGCGGACCATGCCGAAGAGCACCCTCAGGTAACCGCGTGGGCCGCTGACGATGTACCGAAGATCGGCGGTCTCCTCCTCATCGACCGGACCCGGGTGGATGGAAGCGAAACGACGGGCAAAAGGCCCCCGCAGCTGAATCCGCGAAGGTACTTCAGCCCCGGCGGCCCGCAGACCCGCCAGGCCGAGTACGGCTTCTTCCACGGCCCGCCGCGCCATCGTCTGCAGCCGCAAGCCCCCCAGCGAAGGAAGCGACAGCAGTGCCAAGCCGTGCTCGTGACTCAGATTCACCACGAGTTTGCGCCCGTGTGAGTGCAGCGGAAGGTCGGTGAGGGCCACGACGATGTCCCAGTTCTCCGTGCTTCCGCGATCCATGATCCGGTGCATCAAGGTGGACGGGTCCTCGGTCCCTGCGGTGAAGGGCTCACTGACCACCTCGACGTCGAACCGATGTCCCGGGCCCGACTTGTCGGCGAGCCGATCAGGCAGGGTCTGGGCCAGGCGCTGGGCGATCTCCGTCGGCACGTCCGGATCCGCCATCAGAGCCACCACCGTTACGCCCTGAGATGACACCCGCATGACTGGACTCTCCTCGTCGGCTGCCCAGCGATCCCACCCTCACAGGCAGTACGGCCGGATCTCCTCGTCTTCCCGGCACCAGGCATGCTCCCACCTCCGGGCGATCTCCGTTCACCGCCGCGAACACCCGCTCCGGCCCGGGAGACGGCTCGATCCGCACGCCCTGCGCGTCCTCCGCCGCCGTCAAGGAGAGAGTCGGCGCCGGGACACATGCCGGACCGCCGTCGGCGAAGGCTCCTCGCGGTCGGCGGTGCGAACCAGGTTGCCGGTCCGTTCCCGGTGCTCGTGCACGAGGTGGATCGCCATGGCACCCCCGGGTTCGGCGGGCGGGTCCGGGAGGCCGTCGGCGCCGTCGGTGATCTGTTCGGGGAATCCTCCGAGGGCGGGTGCAACCCCTTCGGGCGCTTCGAACTCGACGTGGCCTCCCGCCTGGACATCGGACCGCAACGGACCCGTGTCGTACCTCCGTGGTAGTCGTGTCCCATGAGCCGGTTCCGCGATTTCAACTTCAAGCTGCTCGTCATCGAGAAGCTCATGTACGGCCGTCCGCGTCTCCTCCCGGTCTACGACCTGCCCGGCCGGCTGGCCGAGCGCGGGATCCGCGACGCAGCGTCCCACGTCCTGAGGAACGGCCTTCACGAGGAGGTGCTGCCGGAGTCCCGGGCCCATTTCGAGGCCCTGGAGATCCCGGCCGAGCTGCTCGCCCGCGTCGAGGAACTGTGCTTCGACGCCGGGGCGGAGGTCTTCCGGCACTGTGCCCCCGCCTGGGACGGCGAGGACGACCTGTTCGACGTCCGCTCGCTCGACGACCTCGCCCTGCTGCCCAACCTGCGGGCGGTCACCTTCGTGCGGGACGGCGTCCTGGCGGTGCCGGACGCGGAGGAAATCTTTGCCGCGCGCGGCATCGACACCGACTGAACCCCGGCACCCATTCGCCGCCCGCCGCCGCGGGCGGGGCGGCGGTCAATCCTCGTCCGCGTCGCCGCGCGGCCAGATCGCGATGGCGACGAGGACCGCGGCCCAGATCCCGAGCGGCACGAGCGGCCAATAGGTGGCCACCTCGCCCTCGACCAGGCAGCGCGTCCCCCATACGGCGGTGAGAATCACCGCTCCGCCGAGCCAGTGGAGCCACTCCTTCAGCCATGCCCGCAGGTCCCGGCGATCCCGCTCGGCACGCGTGACCGGGGTCGCCCGGTCCGGCGCCGGCAGTGCGGGCAAGTCCGCGGTGAGCGACGCCAGTTCGCCGAGCACGGTGGCGGCGGCGGCCCGCGCCGCGCGCTCGTCGTACTCGCCGCGGTCCAGTCGGCCCTCGGCATAGCCGGTGGCGAGTCGCGCGAGTGTGGTGTCGCGATCGTGGTCCGACGCGCGCATCGCGGAATCGAGGCGAGTATCCACGACAATCTCCTTACGGGCGGTCACCGAATCTTTAGAATACAGTCGTATCCGAAACTTGTCAGGGGGTCCGATGCCCAAGGTCGTGGATCGCGCCGCACAGCGCCGTGCCATCGGCACCGCGCTGCTGGACCTGGTGTCCCGCCACGGCCTCGACGAGGTGAGCGTGCGCACCGTGGCCGCCGCCGCGGGTCGCTCCGCCGGCGCGGTCCAGAAGTACTTCCGCACCAAGGACGAAATGTTGCGCTTCGCCGCCGAGTTGGCCGGCGAACGGGTGGAACGCCGGTGGGCCGAGGTGGATGTGACCGGCCCGCCGCACGAGGTGCTGCGTCGCCTGGTACTGACCACCCTCCCCCTGGACGCCGCCCGGCACGCCGAGGCGACCGTGCGCTTCGCCTTCGTCACCCGGGCGATCCACCATCCCGCCCTCGCCGCCACCCAGCGCGAGATCGACGTCGACATCCGCACAGCCCTGACCGACTGGCTGCTCGCCACCGCACTGCGCACGCACGACCGCGCCGATTGCGAGCACATCGCCGACGCGGTCATCGCCCTGTCCGACGGCCTGGCCATGCGCCTGCTCTACACCCCCGACGCGCGGGACGAGCTGGTCCCCGCCCTCGACCGGGCCCTACGGGCACTCCTCGCCGACCCGTGAAACCGAGCGGCTCGGATCCGACCAAGGCATTCACGTGTGAAGCGAGCGCCTTGACTCCGACGACGTGCGGAACCTGCGGTCCACCGCGCCCGACGTCGACGGCCGGCACTGGCAGTCCTGCCACCGGCACCCGGACCTATACACCCACTGGACGAACTGTGTTCGGGGTCATGGTCACCCGTCGCGCAGCAACAGGTGACCACGACCGTGTCCACACCGCCGGGCAACCCACCGGCGGGCCAAGCACGCCACTCCCCTGCCGACACGAAACCCGTCCGCCGACAGCGGGGAGCGAAGAGCCCCGATCAGAACCGGCTCCCGCTCCTCGTCTCGTACGTCGTGGCTCGCTCGCGTGTCGTCAACTGCGGATGAGTTGCCGCTTGGCTTGGACGAACTCGTCGTCCGTCAACGCCCCGTGGCGATGCAGGACGGCGAGGCGGGCGAGTTCGTCGAGCATCGCCGGGCCGTCGGATCGTTTCGGGGCGGCCTGCTCGTCGGCGTTCGCGGCTGAGGTAACCGCGGTTGCGACGGCTTCGCGCAACGTCTCGACGAACGTCTCGGCCCGGACTACATTCTCCCATCCGTACACACCGCTCACGGCGACGACCTTGAGCACGTTCCCGGTGAGCCGGGATCGCGTGGCCGTGACGTCGGTGACGCCCGCCAGAGGCACCGCCACGGCGGGTCGGCCCGGCTTGGCGTAGATCAGGCGATGGGTGGTGAGCACCAGGGTCCCGTTGGTCCATTCCTGGCGGGCGCGAGCCGAGGTGGCCAGTATCGGGATCTCACCCGGTACGGCGGTGTCGTCGACGGCCCGCGTCACGGTGTTGGCCCGGTCCAGCTGGTCGAGCGCTATCGCTGCGAGGTCACCTCGATCCATGATCTTCACCTTCCGTTCTCGATACGAAATGCTGTGCGTGTTTCCCGAGTCGACAGAACAACGGGTGGTGACCGCTCCGGCCGGGTGGTCGGAGCCGGCGCCCGCGCGTTAGTCGGTGCGCAGGGCGGTGAGTACGTCGAGCCTGGCTGCGCGTCGGGCGGGCCAGGCCGCCGCCAGGGCGCCCACGATCGCGGCGAGGACCAGGAAGAGCAGCACCCTGTCCCATGGGATCACCACGGTCAGGTCCTTCGTGGAGCGGGCCATGCCCTTCACTCCGCCGACCCCGGCGACCAGGCCGAGGAGCACGCCCAGGATGCCGCCGAAGAGCGAGATGATCAGGGATTCGAGCCGGATCACCCGTCGGGTGCGCCGCCGGTCGAGTCCGATGGCGCGCATCATGCCGATCTCGCGGGTGCGTTCGAAGACGGACATGGCCAGCGTGTTGACGACGCCGAGCACGGCGATGACGATCGCCATCGACAACAGCCCGTAGACGATGTTGAGCATGATGTCGAAGAGCTTGTTGAAGTCCTTGCGCACCTCCTTCGCCGTCTGCACGTTGATCGCCGGGCTGTTGCCGACCGCCTTGCGCAGCGCGTCCCGCATCGTGTCCTTGTGCTGCGGCGCGACCTTGGCGAGGACGAAGTCGTCGCCGACGACGTCGATGTGCGGCGTCAGCGTCTGCAACGACACGGTCAGGGCACCGAGCAGTGGTGCCTCGTCGTAGATTCCGCCGATGGGCAGGCGGGTCTGCTGCCCGTCGGGGAAGGTGACGGGCACGGGCGTCCCGATGCGCCACTTGCGGTCGTCTGCGGTCTGCTTGGACACCAGCAGTCCCGTTGCCAGGGATTGCGGGCCGCCCTGGGTGAACTTGGTCGCGAGCACCGAGAACGCGCTCGCGGGGTCGACGGCGGTGAGTTTGTGCTCCTTGCCGTCGACACTCACCTGGGCCTCGCGCACGGGGCTGACGGCGGTGACGCCGGGCACCCTGGCGATCGTGGCGGCGATCTCCGGGGTCAGCGTCTGCCCGTCGGAGGACGAACTGAGCACGAATTCGGCGGTGATGCCCTTGGACAGGGTGCGGTCCACGAGTTGCTTGAGCGATGTGCTGAAGATGGTCAGCGAGGTGACCAGCACCATGCCGATCATCAGGGCGGACGCGGTCGCGGCGGTGCGGCGCGGGTTGCGGGCCGCGTTCTGGTACGCGAGCCGGCCCTCGACGGGATACACCCGCCTCAGCAGTTCGCCGAACAACCGGACGGCGGGCGTGGCGATGAGCGGGGTGAGCACGATGACGCCGACCAGGACGATGCCCGCGCCGCCCATCACGGTGAACACCTTGGCGTTGCCGGTCGCCGAGCCCTTGATGCCGGCGACCAGCACGAGCCCGCCGAGTGCGACGGTCAGCACACCGGCGATGTTGCGCCGGCGCAGACTGGAGGTGCTGGGCGGCAGGCTGGTGCGCAGCGCCGCGACGGGCGGGATCTTGGCGGCTCGGCGTACCGGCAGCCAGGCGGCGAGCAGGGTGACGCCGATGCCGACGGCCAGGCTCCACAGGGCGGTTGCGCCGGTGACGACGGTCGGTCCGGGGGTGAGGTCGGCGCCGATGTCGTTGAGGATGCCGCGCAGGCCGACCGCCAGGCCGATGCCGATGACGAATCCGGCGAGTCCGGCGACGATGCCGACGGCGAGGGCCTCGAACATCACCGATCGGGTGACCTGTTTGCGGGTGGCGCCGATGGCGCGCAACAGCGCCAGTTCGCGGGTGCGTTGGGCGACGAGCATGGAGAAGGTGTTGGCGATGATGAAGCTGCCGACGAACAGGGCGATGCCGGCGAAGACCAGGAGCAGTGTGCGCAGCGACGCGATCTCCTTGTTCACCTTGTCCCGGTCGTCCCGGCGCAGCGTGTCCCCGGTGAGGGCTTCGGCGCCTTTCGGGATCAACGGGGCTGCCGCGGCCCGCAGTTGCTCCTGCGACGTACCCGGTTTGGCGTTCAGGCGCAGTTCGCCGTAGACGCCGGGTTCGAGGTAGAGCTCCTGTGCGGTGGCGGTGTCCAGGAGGGTGAGCGAGCCGCCGGCCTCGACGGCGGCGCTGTCGGTGGTGAAGACGCCGACGACGCTCACGTCGAGGACGGGTCCGCGGGCGACGATGCGGATCCGGTCGCCGACCTTGTATCCGGCGGCCTTGGCGGTCTCGGTGTCGAGCGCGACTTCTCCTGCCTTGGCGGGCAGGCGGCCGGCGGTCAGCGTGTACCGGGGGTCCTTGCCGTCGCGGCCGGGTACCGCGTTGGCGCCGATCGCGTTCGTCTTCTTGCGGACGAGCTTGCCGCTGCGGTCGACGACGGCGGTGAAGCCGGTGACGTGGCCGGTGACCGACGCGGCGCCGGGTAGCGCGCGCAGCTTGGCGACGAGGGGTTCGTCCAGGGGTGGGGTCTGCAGGTGTTCGACGGCGTACTTGGTGCCGCGGACGTCGACCGCGATGCCGCGGTGGTCGCGCAGCGCGGCCTCGGTCATGGCCTGCTTGAGGGTGTCGCCGAAGACCAGGACGGCCGCCACGAACGCGACGCCGAAGACGACCGCGAGTGCGGTGAGGGCGAGGCGCACCTTGTAGGCGACGAGGTTGCGTAGGGAAGTGCGAAGCACGGTCGCGTCCTTCAGAGGGGGAGGACGGAGACGGCGGCAGCGGCGGGTTCGCCCGGTTTCCGGTTGAACGCGCGCATGCGCTCCAGGACCCGGTCGGGGGTGGGCTCGGCCATGTCGTCGACGATGCGTCCGTCGGCGAGGAACAGGACGCGGTCGGCGTAGGAGGCGGCGACGGCGTCGTGGGTGACCATCACGATGGTCTGTCCGGCCTCGGTGACCGAGGCGCGCAGGAAGTTCAGGACTTCGGTGCCCGAGTGCGAGTCGAGGTTGCCGGTGGGCTCGTCCGCGAAGATGATCTCGGGACGTCCGGCCAGGGCGCGGGCGCACGCGACGCGCTGCTGCTGGCCGCCGGACAACTGTGCGGGCCGGTGGTCGAGGCGGTGGCCCAGACCGACGGTCTCGACGACCTTGTCCAGCCACTCGGGGTCGGCCGCACGTCCCGCGATGTCCAGCGGCAGGGTGATGTTCTCCAGGGCGGTCAGCGTCGGCAACAGGTTGAACGCCTGGAAGATGAAGCCGAGTCGGTCGCGCCGCAGGTGGGTCAGCCCGTTGTCGTCGAGCGACGCCAGTTCGACGTCGCCCAGCCGCACGGAGCCGCCGGAGATCTTGTCCAGGCCCGCCATGCAGTGCATGAGCGTGGATTTTCCGGAGCCGGAGGGGCCCATGATCGCGGTGAACTCGCCGCTGCGAAAACCGACGGACACGTCGTCGAGGGCACGGACCTCCGTTTCCCCCTCGCCGTAGACCTTGCGCAGGCCCGTGGCGACGGCGGCGTACGACGCCGCACCGTGGGCGGAGGGCGGGCGCGGTCCGGAGACGTTGCGAGTGTGCCGGGGTGTGCTCATTGGGTTCTCCATCGGTGGAGCCCGCGCCTCGATCGAGGCGCGGGCTCGGTCTGTCCCGGGGGACGAACGAATAATAGATCGACGAGTCCGTCTAATTTATGGGCAGGCGTTCGTCATCGACGTCTACCCCACGGGTGATGAACGGGTAGTCCCCGAGGCGGATGGGAACCGTCCCGCCGTACGCCACGAGTCTGGCCCGGATCCGCCGGTCTCGTCCGTACGGCGTCCCGCCGGGTCGGGCGTCATTCGCCGCATCGTGGCGCGCCTCATGTCGCCAGGGCGCGGGCGTGTACCTTCTCGACCGCCTTGCGCGCCGAGACCATCGAACCGTGCTGCCAGCCCAGCATGTTGCTGAGCCAGTCGCCTGCGTAGAAGACCCGCCCGGTCGGCTCGGTGAGCGGCCGGAAGCGCGGGGTGTTGACCACGCCGTTGTTCTGTGTGTCGGCCGGCTGCCAGCCGCCTTCGATAAACGGTTCGCGTCCCCACATCACCGACAACGAACTCGCCAGTTCCGTACGGGCCTTGGCGCCGTGCACCCGAACGTTGCGGTTCACCGCCTCGGCCGCCCGTTGCGCGGGAGGCAAACCCTCGATCGTGGTCTCCGCGCGTTCGAAGTAGGCCACCATCACGCCACGTTCGCCGCGGTAGTCGGAGGAGGGGTACCACAGGGACCCGTCCTCGCCGTAGGAGGTGAGGCCGCCGTGGATCGCGAAATCGTCCTCCCACCAACGATTGCGGTACTCCAGGCCGATCTTGCCGGGGCGTTCCGCCAGGAACCCTCGCAACAGGGCGGTCGCCTGGTCGGGGAGTCCGGCGATCCGTGCGGCCACCAGCGGAGGCGTGGTCACGATGCAGTAGTCGACGTCGAGCACGCCGCTCGCGGACCCGCGGTACGCCAGTCGCGTCCCGTTCGGGCCTTCGGTGATCGAGGTGACCTCGACGCCGCAGCGAATGCGCCGGCGGTCGATATGGTCTGCCAGGGCCTCGACGATGCGGTCCATGCCGCCGGCCGGCTGGAACAGCGTGGAGGCCATGTCGAACCCGGCGTCGAGGTACCAGTGCCGCGACAACTGTTCGGTGAACACCCGATCCAGCGAACCCCGCGGCGGCAGCGGTACACCAGGCGATCCGGCGGCCCCGGGGTTCACCGCGAACCCGCGCCGCCGCGGGTCGCCCCGGTGGGTCAGGTCGTCGCCGAGGTCGCCCATCGTCTTCAGGAAGCCCAGCAGACGTTCCTTGTCGGCCGCGCTCAGCTCGCGATCGAGCGCGCCCTGGTTGGTCACCTTGGCCAACAACTCGGCAACGACGCCGTACGCGTCCGCCCGCGCGGTTTGGAACCTCGGCTTGTCGGGCCCCTTCGGGTCGAACACGAACGTGTTCGTGTTCGATATCGCGAACACCTCCAAAGGCACCCCCAGTTCACGGCAGTAGTCGGTGCTGACCGACCACTGCGGAAGCATCGCCGGTCCGGCGTTGAAGTACTGGCCGGGCGCGAAACTCGCCCGTTGCGTCACGCCCTTGACGTCGGTCAGCGTGTCGCCGCCGCGCACCGTGAGACTGCGCCCGCCGATCCGCGGACGGGCATCCAGCACGGTCACCTCGTGGCCGGCCTTGCACAATTCGTACGCGGCGGTCAGCCCGGCCACACCCGCACCGACCACCGCCACCCGGGCCGGACGACGGCCCGTGAGCGTGAAGTCGGACGCGCGCGGCGCACGGAACGGCGGCGTGGCGGCGCTCGCCGACGAGGGCGCGAGTCCCAGCGCGCCCATCGCGGACAGTGCCGCCCCGGCGCCGCCCACCGCACCCACGGTCTGTAGGAATCCTCGGCGGCTGGTCGGCCGGCCGAACTCTCGGGAATCGTTCACGTACGTCTCTCCTCTGCGACGAGGGCATCGATGATCGGACGAGCCGATCGATTCATTCATCGACCCGTCGGTCTATCATTAGGGCAGGCGACCCACGACGCGTCAACCCGGACGAGCGAACGAGGGACGCCCATAAAGGCGCACGATCGATCCCGTCAAGCACGCCGCCCAGCGCCACCGGAAGCTGAGAGCCGCCTCGACCTGCTTCGCCGACAAGGGATCCCACCCGCACACGCACGGCCGACATCTCCGCACACGTGGGCATGAGCCCCGGAAACCTCTTCCCGAGGTGTGGCCGTTGGGCAGTTCCATCTGCTTCTCGCGCATCAGCCGGGCGCCGACGCTGGACAGCACGCGGGTGCCGTCGGTGGTGACGCCGTCGTTCAGGTGCAGTCGAGCGAAGCCGTAGCTCGTATGCGGCGGTCGGCTCCGCCACTCCGGCTCCCCCCACCGGCGTCGCGGCGGCCGGTGAGCGTGAAGTCGGACTCGCACGGCGCACGGCCGAGCGCGGTGGCCGCGCCCGCCGCGGTCCGCAAGCGCGGGCGCGCCCATCGCGGACAATGCCGCGCCGGCACCCCACGGCGCTCACGGACTGGATGAAGCCCCGACAGATGGTCCTGCGGGACGGATCGTTGGGAGTCCGCCATGAGGGGCGTCCTCGGGGAGCGTGGGGCCCGACCGCATCGATTGTTTAATCGACTAACCGGTCTATTATTGTTCCGGTCACATCCAACATCGACCACCGAGGTAGGGTGAGCATGCCATGCGCACAGTCGACCCCGTAAAGCACGCCGCCAAACGCCGCCAGATCCTCGAAGCCGCCGCAACCTGCTTCGCGGACAAGGGATTCCACGGAACCCGGACGGCGGACATCTGCGCCCGCGCCGGCATGAGCCCCGGGAACGTCTTCCACTACTTCCCGAGCAAGCACGCGATCATCGTCGCGCTGATCGAGCAGGAGGGCGTCGAGACCGCGGCCTATCTCGCCGAACTCTCGCGCGGAGAGGATCCTTTGGCCGCGTTGTTCGGCCTGATCGACGCGGTGGTGCGCCTGGCCGCCGATCCCACCTACGCGGGTTTGACCCTGGACACCGCCGCCGAGGCCCGCCGCGACCAGAACATCGGTGCCCTCGTGGCCCGCAACGACCGCCAACTGCGCACCGGCATCGCCGACCTGCTCCGCCGCGCCGCCGCGGCCGGGCAAATCGACGACACACTCGACCCGGACCGGGCCGCGACCTGGGTGACCGCCCAGATCGACGGCCTGTTCGCACGCGGCGCGACCGACCCCGACTTCGCACCACTGGACCAGGCCCCGACGCTGCACCTGCTGCTCACCCGCTTCCTGGGCGCGGAACCCAGATAAGCCGTCGAGGCCGCAGTGGCGACGAACGCATCCGCCGCCGCAAGACGACGCCCATGGTCGCGGCCGCCCTCCCATCCGGGCACCCCGACAGCGAGTTCCTCGCCGCCTACTACGACGGCCGGGGATGAGACGACGCCGCCATCGCCGAACTCATCGACCGATGCGGCGGCCGTGAGTGGACCGTCGCCCAGAACCTCAAGCCCATGCGCCCGGCCGCCGAACACCTCCAACAGGCGGACCCGCCGCCCGCGTTCCACGACGACCTCCTCGCCGCCGACGCCCGCTACCCGGCATGAGGACAACGCCCCTGCCCTCGACCGGTGCCCCGCCCGCCCGCTACGGGGGGCCGCCAGTCAGTCGACCTTGCTCGCCCGCCGCACCTCGGGTGCCGGTGCCCGCGTCACGTCGGGGCGTCCTGCTCGACGGCCCGGCACGCGTTCGACGACCACGGCGGAGAGGCAGAGGAGCGCCGCGAGCACGGAGAAGACGGGGAAGATCACGGTGTCGCTCCAGACGGTCGCGCCGATGCCCACGAGGAGTGTGGGCGTGATGAGCGCGCCGTACGCGAGCAGGTAGAACATGGACATGACCGCCCCGCGCCGCTCGGCGGGGATGTGTGCGGTCAGGTGGCGCAGGGAGCCGCCGAAGGCCAGTCCGTAGGCGCCGCCTTGGAGTGCGACGGTGACGATGATGACGACGGCGTTGCCGGTCGCGAAGCCGCCCACCCCGACGGGCATGAGCACGGCGAGCGCCAGGTCACCGCCGAGTGCGACCGTGCGGGCCGGGTGGCGAGCGCTGACGACTTGGGCGAAGGCGGCGGTCAGGGTCACGGCCGCGATGACGCCGCCGCCGAAGAGCGGCCCGTCGACGTGCGCGGCGTGGGATGCGATCGAGGGTTCCAGCGAGAAACAGACCCCGAGCACGGACCAGGCGGCACCGGCACCGATCACGGCGAAGACGAAGCGCCCGCGGATCTCCTTGGGCACCTGCGGACGTGGGATCTCCAGCGGCGCGGCGCCGGCCGAGGGGTGCGGCTCACGCATTGCCAAAAGGAGGATGAACAGGACGACGGCGATGATCGCGTCGGCGAGATACGGCAGGAGTAGTGGGTGGAAGTCGATCTGGGCGAGGGTCGCGGTGGCGAGCGCGGCGACGGCGATGCCGACGTTGAATGCAATGGCGGTGAGCGTCCCGGTCCGCGCCGCCCGCTCCGGGTTCACGTCCAGCAGGGCGGCTCCGCCGACGACGACTATCGCGCCGATGCCCGCGCCGTTGAGCATCCGCGCCACGACGAGGTACCCGGGTCCTGCTGCGAAGACGAAGACGGCGAGCCCGGCGAGCAGCAGGAGGACCGCGACCAGGAGCACGGGTCGACGGCCGTACCGGTCGGACAGAGCCCCCGAGACGAGGATCGCGACGACCGCCACGGTTCCGTACGCGGCGAAGATGACGGTGGTCAGAAAGGGCGGATAGTCCCACTTCTCGGCGTACAGGGAGTAGAGCGGTGACGGGATGGCGGAGGTCGCCTGCCCGAGCGTGAGGAGGACGAGGAGGGTCGCGTAGCTCCATGGCTGGGGCCGGCGGCCCGGGGAGAGTGCCCGCACGAGGACTCCTGATAAGTTGGATGAGGATCGTACTTCGGAGAGGCTAGGGTGAAGTACGATGCTCGTCAAACTTGGAGTTGCCCGATGCCGTCCTGGGAGATCCCACCGGACCGGTTGCCGCCCGTCGCGGGCGTCCGGAAGCTGCTGCGCGCCCTCGCGGACCCGGTACGCCTGGAAATGGTCCATCGTCTGGCGACGCATCCCGCCGCCGAAGCTCCCTGCTCGGACCTGTACGAGGACCTGAGCAAATCCACCGCGACCCACCACTTCAAGATCCTGGTGGAGGCGGGCATCCTCCATCCGGTCATGGTCGGTCCCTCGCGCGGCCACCGCCTGCGGCGTACCGCCCTTCAGGAAGCGGTACCGGGCCTGCTGGACGCGCTGATGGGGGCCCTGGCGCGCGAGGGCTGACGGGCTTGGGGGGTTGGGGCTCGGGGCTTGGGCCTCGGCGGCGCGGCAGCGGGCGTTTCGTGGCCTGGGTCGACGCTCGTCCGAGACTCGGGCACAGGATTCAACCGGAAATCGAGCGAAGAACTCGCTTCCCACCGCGCCCGACACACGCCGGTGAGGACCCGCACAACCCGGATCTTCGGCGCAGCGTGTCGAAAGCGATCGATCGGATCGTTCTTGGAACCTCTCGGCGCTGATTGCCCGTTGCCGAGTCCGGCTCGTCCACTCCCGGGTGTGACCGACTCGCCCATCGGTTCAGGAATGCGGCCGACCGGCCGGAGCGCCGACCCCGGTACGCCTCCAAGATGAGCGATGCGGGAGTGTGCCCTCACGGGCGCGTTACCGGATCGTGGTCTCCTATTCCGATGGCCCGCCAACCGCGGGCTATGGCGTCTGCTGATGACCGGGGTTGCACAGCAAGCGGTGTTCTGGACCGACGACTCGCCGGCCTGCGAACTCATGCCGCACCGCGAGGACATCGCCGCGCACTTCCACGACTACGGCCGGCTGAGGTACGCCGCCTCCGGGGCGCTCGTCACCACGACCAAGGTCGGCACCTGGGTGGCGCCGGCGAACCGCATCACGTGGGTGCCGCCCTTCCAAGTCCACCGCAGTCGCTCCTACGGCGAGACCGATGTCCGCGTGCTTGCGGTTCCGGCAGCGCTGTCCGAGGAACTGCCGCCCGAGCCATCGGTCTTCGCGGCCCAGGCGCTTCGCCGGCCGCCGGGTACCTACAGCGTCCAGGCCGACCTTGTCCAGCGGGTCGAGTGCCTCGCCGACGACGTTCTCGCGGTTCACCTTCACGTTGACAATCTATCGGTGATAGGTGACGCTGTGAATGTGCCTATCACCGATAGAAACGAGGCGTGCTGCGGGAGGAGTCCGCGCAGCCCTCGGACGTCCACCGCCGGCCGGTCGAACGCCAGAAGGAGTTCTGGACCGACAGGTTCCGCGACGCGGGAGGGCAAACCGAGCGCTTCGTCGACGGCATGCGGACCACCGAGAGCTTCTACTCCCAGGAGGTCGTGCAGGTACGCACGGACACCTGATCCAAAGGGCGCGTTGTCCTGGTCGGAGATGCCGCCCACTGCGCCTCCCCCTACAGCGGCATGGGCGTCTCCGGCGGCTTGGTCGGCGCATACGTCCCGGCCGGCGAGATCAACCGGCGGCGCGTTCCACCGGGTCACGGCACCGGCCTGCTTCCTGCGCGTCCCCGAACTCGTCGCGCGGTTCTCCAAGGAGGACCGGGGCGGCGACTGGCGACTCCCGCGCCACGCGGAACTCGACGCCGCGGCCTGAGTGTCGCGCTCGGGGACTCCGCGCGGGACTGGAGCAGTCGTTCGTCGTAGGGCACCGCCGGCGCCGGCCCGCAGCGCCGGGCGCGCACGACCACTCGGGCCCCACCGTGCGGCGGCAGCCGTGCGGTCCCACGGGCGTCCCCTTGGCGCACCTCCCGCTCTGCGCGTACTGCCGTTTCAGTACGCCGCAGTGTCGCCGAGCGCCGGACGACGAGGATGCCCCCGGTCACGAACGATGGAGTCATGGCTCCGGCGCCACGCGCCCGCGTGGCCCACGCGGCCGGAGCGTGGCCTCGTCGCCGTTGCACAGCTTTCCCTCTTGCCGACTGGAGCGCCTCGTCATGGCTTCACTGCTCTACCGACTCGGTCGATTGTCCTTCCGACGACGCCGATACTTCGCCTTCGTGTGGATCGTGCTCCTGGCGGCGTGCGCCTTCGCCGCAGCCACGGCGCCGGCGGCCGAGGACGACGGATTCTCGATGCCGGGCACCGAATCGCAGAGGGCCTTCGACCTGATGGACGAACGCTTCCCCGGCGGAAACGCGGAGGGCGCCGACGCACGGATCGTCTTCGCGGCCCCCGACGGGCGGAAGGTGACCGCCGGCGACAGCAGGGCGGCAGTGGACAAGGTCCTCGAAGCGGTCGCCCGCGGTGCTCAGGTCAAGGAGGTCCTGAACCCCTTCACGCAGGACGACAACACCGTCAGCAAGGATGGCACCACCGCGTACGCGACCGTCACCTACAACGCGGTGAGCGACGACCTGACCGAGGCGACGAAGAAGTCCCTCATGGACGCCGTCCAGGACGGTCGGGACGCGGGCCTGACCGTGGAGGTCGGCGGATCGGCCGTGGACGCGGGCCCCGAACTCGGTGGCGTCACCGAACTGATCGGCATCGGTGTCGCGGCCGTGGTGCTGTTCCTCACCTTCCGGGCGCTGGTCGCCGCCGGTCTGCCGCTGATCACCGCGCTCGTCGGTCTCGCCGCGGGGATCTGCGCGATCATCGCCGCGGGCATGTCCACCACGACGATCACCCTGGCACTCATGCTGGGCCTGGCCGTGGGGATCGACTACGCGCTGTTCATCGTCTCGCGATATCGGGCGGAACGAGCCGAGGGGCACCCGGCGGAAGAGGCGGCCGGCCTGGCGGTGGGCACGGCGGGATCCGCCGTCGTCTTCGCCGGAGCCACGGTCGTCATCGCGCTGGCCGGACTGTCGGTGGCGGGCGTCCCCATGCTGACCGACATGGGGCTGGCCGCAGCCGGGACCGTCGTGGTCGCCGTACTGGTCGCGCTGACCCTGCTGCCCGCGCTGCTGGGCTTCTTCCCCCGGGCCGTGCTGCCCCGCGCACACCGCGCACCGGGGCAGCCGACCCCGCCGGCCAAGGAGCCCGCGGGCAGCCGGTGGGCCCGCTTCGTCATCCGCAGGCCGCTGGCCGTGCTGCTGCTCAGCATCGCGGGCCTGGGCGTGGTCGCCGTCCCGGCACTGGACCTGCAGCTCACCCTGCCGGGCGACGAGGCTCAGCCAACCTCGACCACCCAGCGCCGCGCCTACGACGCACTGGCCGACGGATTCGGCGCCGGCTTCAACGGGCCCTTGACCGTGGTCGTCGACGCCAAGGACGCCGCCGACCCGAAGACGGTCGTCACCCGGGCCACCGAGATCCTCACCGCCACCGACGGAGTGGTGGACGTCTCGCCGGCCGTGTTCAACGAGGCCGGCGACACCGCCGTCGTCACCGCCGTACCCGGCACCGGCCCGAGCGCCACCGCGACCAAGGACCTCGTCAAGGCCATCCGCACCCAAGCGAACGAACTGGAGGCCGACGCGGGCGCATCCATGCTGGTGACCGGTCGGACCGCCATGAACATCGACGTCTCGAACAAGGTCACCGCGGCGCTCATCCCCTACCTCGCCGTCGTGGTGGGCCTGGCCGTCGTGCTCCTGATGGTCGTGTTCCGCTCGGTGCTCGTACCGCTCAAGGCGGCCTTGGGCTTCCTGCTCTCGGTCGCCGCGTCCTTCGGCGTGATCGTCGCGGTGTTCCAGTGGGGATGGCTGAGCGGCCCGCTCGGTGTCCCGCAGACCGGGCCGGTGATGAGCATGATGCCGATCTTCCTGATCGGCGTGGTCTTCGGCCTGGCCATGGACTACGAGGTCTTCCTCGTGACCCGCGTCCGGGAAGCCTTCGTCCGCGGCGAGCAGCCTTCCCAAGCCATCGTCACCGGCTTCCGGCACAGCGCCCGGGTCGTCGTGGCCGCCGCCGTCATCATGATCGCCGTGTTCGCCGGCTTCATCGGCATGACCGACTCCATGATCAAGATGCTGGGCCTGGGCCTGGCCTCCGCCGTCTTCTTCGACGCCTTCATCGTCCGGATGACCATGGTCCCCGCGGCCCTCGCCCTGCTGGGTCGCACGGCGTGGTGGCTGCCTCGGTGGCTGGGCAGGGTACTGCCCGACATGGACGTCGAGGGCGAGAATTTGACCCGGCGCCTCACTCCCGACATCGCCCTGCCGGCACAGACCACACACCGGGACGAATCGGTGAACACCTGAGCCCGTCGACCGCCTCGGGCCGCCCGCGGTGGCACGGGTGGCCCGACGCGTTCCGCAGTGCGGGACCCCAACCGACGACAAGGCAACGACCGACCAAGGAGCCCGCGTGATCGCCCAATTGCGGTTGTGGGCCCGCCGCCGTCCCCGGACGGTCGACGCCACGCTCGCCGTGGCGCTGTCCGGCGTCACGATCGTCTCCACAGCCATGGGGCAGCCTCCCCGCATCACCCAGTGGCCGCCACTGCCCGCGGTGGTGGTCGCCGCGATCTCCTCCGCCCTCTTCCTCGCCCACCGCAGATTCCCGCGCCTGACGGTGGCGGGCACCACCGGGTGCAGTGCCGCCCTGGGCGCGATGGGCGCCTCGCTGGGCTACCCGTTCAGCTCCACCGTCACCGGCACCACCATGGCCGCCCTGTACTCCCTCGCCCGGCGCACCGACCGGCGCACCACCGGCCGCTACACCGCCGCCTGCGGCCTCGTACTGCTCGCCGTCTCCGTCGTGTGGGCACCGAACGGCGCGCACATGCGGTCCGAACAGGTCGGACTCGTCGGTTTCGTCCTTCTGTCCAGTGCCGTAGCCGACTCCGCGCGCAGCCGACGCGACTACATCGCCGCCGTGGAGGCACGCGCGGAACTCGCCGAGCGCACACGGGAGGACGAAGCACGTCTTCGGGTGAGCGCGGAGCGAATACGTATCGCCCGCGAACTGTACGACGTCGTCGCCCACCACATCACACTCGCCCACGCGCAGGCCGCCACCGCCGACTATCTGCTGTCCACCAAGCCGGATCAGGCGCAGCTCGCGCGGCGCGACCTCACCGCCACCCTGGCCTCCGCGCTGCAGGAACTTCGAGCAACCGTGGGACTGCTGCGCCAGACCGGCGACGAGACGGCTCCGCTGGATCCCGCGCCCGGCCTGGCCCTGCTCCCCGCGCTCCTCGCCTCCTTCGAAAACGCCGGCCTGACCGTACGACTCACCCGCGACGGCCCCCGGCAGACGCTGTCACCGCGTGTCGACCTCACGGCCTACCGGATCGTGCAGGAGGCCCTGACCAACGTCACCAAACACGCGCACACGACGACGGCCTCGGTCCACCTCACCCACACCGGCCGCCTGCTGACCATCACGATCACGGACGACGGACGACGGCGGACGACTACCAACGCGGCCGGCTACGGGCTCATCGGCATGCGGGAGCGCGCCCGGGCCGTCGGCGGGCGTCTGCGCGCCCGCCCCCGCTCCGACGCCGGATTCGAGGTGATCGTGGAGCTCCCCGCCGCGCCACGGCCCCCCGACGTCACGCTCGCCCACCACGAGGACAGCGAATGACGATCCGGGTACTGCTCGCCGACGACCAGGCACTCCTCGCCGGAACCTTTCGGATCCTCATCGACGCCGGCGACGACATGAAAGTCGTCGGCGTCGCGGCCAACGGCACCCAGGCCGTGCGACTGGCCCGCGCCACCACCCCGGAGGTCGTGGTCATGGATATCAGAATGCCGGGAATGGACGGCCTGGCCGCCGCCGAGGAGATCACCCGTGACGAGACCCTCACGAACACGCGCGTCCTCGTCCTGACCACCTTCGAGACCGACGAATACGTGACCAGGGCCCTGCGCGCGGGCGTGAGCGGCTTCCTGGGCAAAGGCGTCGACCCCGCCGCATTCCTCAACGCCATCCGCACCGTGGCGGCCGGAGACATGGTCCTGTCCCCGCCGGCGACCCACGCCGTGGTCACCCGCTACCTCGCCGGCCCCAACCCCCCGACGGCAACGCCCCCGGCACTGGAGACCCTCACCCCCCGGGAACGTGAAGTCCTGGCCCAGGCCGCCCGAGGTCTCACCAACGACGAGATCGCCGAATACCTGGACGTCAGCCCGCTGACCGTGCGCACCTTCATCCAGCGCATCATGACCAAGCTCGGCGCCCGCCACCGCGGCCGGCTCGTCGCCATCGCCTACCAAACCGGTTTCGTACGCGTACATCCACCACCTCGGCCGGGCACAAGACACACGAACACCTGACGCCTCCGACGGCAGGCCCTTCAACAACCCACGCGGCACGACCGCCCGGCCTCGGTCACCGAACGGGCCACGTACCGGGAACCGATTCCCGCCTCGACGACGGGGGACGTGCGGTCGTGAGGACGCCCACGCTCGATCCGGACCTGGACGGCTTCCGCAGCGTGTGGGCGCGGGCGTTGCGCGAGGCTGCAGGCGAGCCGTTGGTGGTGCACTGCTGTGGCCACGGCGAGATCGCCCGGGGCGGGGCGAGCCTGCGTCCGGCCGTGCGCGGCAGCGAGCGCGGCGCCCTGTTGTGGGCGACCACGATCGACGTGGACGAGTTGCCGAAGGCCGTGCAGAACGGTCCGGTGGGGCCGGTGTTGTTCCTGCCGGATGTGTGCGGCGGTGGACAGGCCCTGGCCGTCCGGTTCGCCCAACGCCCTTCGGGGCACCGTCGCAAGGCGTAGGTGATCGCGGCCTGTGCCGCCGACGAGACCACCCACGGCGCCCGCTTCAGCCACGCGACCGCCACCGTTCTGCGCGATCTCGCCGACGGCCGGCTCGACCTCTCCTCGGTCCTGGAACATGTTCCCGTCACCACTCTCGCCCGCGAGATCGACCGCGGCCTCGCCCGTACCGCCCCCGCCGACAACGCCGCACCCCGGACGGTGGTGCGCACCCCGCGCGCCGAGGCGAACGTGGAGCCGCATGCGTTCTTCCGCAACCCCGCCTGTGCGAGCGACCCCGCCACCAAGCCCCCACCACAGACGAGGACCTGGCGTGGATCACGGCGGATGGGAGTCCGGACGTTCGTCCCATCGGGTCGGCCGGCGCCGACTGCGCCGCGAAGGCGAATACGCGCCACACCCATATGTACCGGTTTCTCGCTTTTTCAGATGAATATCCGCAGAATGCTGTTCATGCGAAAGACAGGGCGACTTCGGGCCGCGTCGCAGGGCACCAGGGGTACGAAGGTGATCGCGGCGCTGTCCATCCTGGCCACGACGTCGGCGGTGCTGTGCGGCTGCTCGTCGGGGGGATCCGAACACGATAAGAGGACGGATCCCGAGGGTGTCGAATCGTCGTCCTCGACGTCGGGTTCGGATTCGGGTTCGCATTCGGGGACCGCGCCGGGTTCCGGTTCGCAGGGTTCCGGCGAACCCGGAGGCGCGGAAAGCGGGGCGGGCGAGGCGCCGAACCCCGAAGGAGGCGGCGGATTCGAGTCGGCGGGACGCCTCTCCGGCTACTTCCCCGGGGTCTGGCCCTTCGCCCAGGTGGTGGTGAGCAATTCCTCGACCACCACGACGTTCGTCGGCACGGTGACCCTCGCCGACTGCACCGACGCACAACACCAACGGCGCGCGGATCCCCCTCAGCAGACGATCACCGTCCTCCCGAAGGCCACCCAGACCGCCGACTTCTCGTTCGGGGGCGATTCGGACGGCATCACACACACGGTCTGTGCCCAACTGACGGACGCACAGGGGCATCGCCAAACGGCCAGCAACGTCTTGGGGAAGACACCGTCCGACGGCGGCACCTCGCCCTCGGCCCCACAGAAGGCACCCGGTACGTCATCCGACCCCCACGCCCCACCGCCCACCGGGCAGGCCACCTCGAACCCGAAGACCTCCGGCCCGGCGACGTCGAACCCGAAGACCTCCGCTCCGGCGACGTCGAACCCCAAGGGGCCGACGTCACCGCCCCCGTGAGGCCGACCGACATTCGAGGAGCGGCCCGCCGGTCGGCGGCCCGACAACGACACCGGGACCGAGAACCATGACGGACGAAAACGAGGACGACGAAGGCAACAGCGACGAAGGCAACGGACGAGACCACGACCGCGGGCACGACCGCAGCAACGATCGAACCAACAGCCAGGACGCCGAACCGGACAACGGCCCCGGCAAAAACGGCGAAGCCGGTCGGGACGGCGACTCGGCCTCGCGCACCGCAGCCGGCTGGATCGGCACCCTGGCCTCGATCCTCGCCCCCACCACGGTCATCGGTGCGCTACTCCTGTATTTCGGGTTCGTCTACACCGACGCGCTGTACGAGTACTTCGGCATCGACGCGCAAACGCTCGGCTTCGCGACCCAGGACTACCTCCTGCGCAGCGCCGGCCCGCTCTACCTTCCGGCCGGAGTCACGCTGGCCCTGGGCCTGGTGACGGTACTCGCGTACCACCTCGCGTCCGCGATCGGATGCCGTCCCGAGGCGGACCGGCCTCCCCATGTGCGGCGCGTTCTCCACGCCCTGATGGTCGTGGGGCTCCTGCTCTTCGCGGCGGGGATGCTCGGCGGATTCCGGGTCTGGCCCAGCGCCGCGCTCACGACCCCGCTGCTCATCGGTGGAGGTCTCCTTCTCGTCGCCTGCGCACGGGTGTTCGCCCTGCGCAGCTCCGGCATCGAGCACCCCGCCGCACGGGAGACGACGGCCCTGGGCTTCGTCGCCGCGCTCGTCGTGCTGTCGTCCTTCTGGGCCGCGAACGTGTACGCCGGGCAGCACGGCACTCGCGACGCCCGCTACCTCGCGGCGCACCTGCGGCTGAGGCCGGCTGTCGTGGTCGACACGACCGAGCGGCTCCACTTCGACTATCCGGGCGTGCGCGAAACCGTGCTGCCGGTGGACCCGTCGGGGCAGCGGTTCCGCTTCCGCTACGAGGGGTTGCGCCTACTCGCCCAGTCCAACGCCCGGATGTTCCTCATCCCCAGCCACTGGACGAAGGCCCGGGGCTACGTCATGGTCGCCCCCGTCGACGCGAACATCCGGGTGGCCTTCCACCCCTCCTGAACCGGCGGCCGCCGGGGTACGACGCAGTCAGGGACGGCAAAAGGCCACCGAAGGGACCACATCGGTAACGCACACCTGCCGCGCGCCATGCGGGGTCGGCGTCCTCTCCCAGGCGTGGGGTGTTGACGCGGTGGCGGGCGACGGCGGGGACGTCGACATGGGTGCGTCGGTCCTCGATGGCGACGATCCGGCAGATCAGGGGTTCGGTCGTGCCCGGGGCAGGATGGTGCGGGCGCTACCGGCGACAGGCGTGTTGCGGTCGTGGGCGCTCGCTACCCGGAGCAGGGCGTCGCGGGCCTTGGCCGGATCGGAGAGCGCGCCGTGGGCTCCGTCGTCGGCAGCGCCGCAATCGACCCGCCTCGGCCGACTACCCCGCCACCGTGACCCGGTCGGGGTCTGCGCCGACGCAGCAGGTGCCGGATCCTCGGCCCGAGCAGCAGTTGAGGGCTGCCACCCGACACAGGGTGCAGCCCTCAGCGCATGTGCCTACGGCCGCCGGCCGCCGTACGGCACGGTGATGAGTTCCATGGCGTGGCCGACCGGGTCCATGAAGTACACGCCGCGACCGCCGTCGTTGTGATTGATCGCGCCGGGGTGTTGCCGGTGCGGGTCGGCGTAGTGCTCGATGCCGCGCTGTGTGATCCGCTGGTATGCCGCGTCGAACTCCGCCTCGGAGACCAGGAAGGCGTAGTGCTGCGGAGTGATTTCGTCTGCGGGGATCGTGGCGAAGTCCAGCGTGACGCCATTGCTCAGGTCGACCGCGATGAAGGGGCCCCACTCTGCGGTGATCTCGAGGCCCAGCAGGTCCGCGAAGAACTCGGCAGACTCCCGGTTGTCCCGGGCATGGACGATCGTGTGGTTCAACTCGACTGACAAGGAATGCCTCCGAGGGCACATCCCAACACCTCCATGCCTCACCCAGTCGGTGACCGACACGCGATGTCGCTGTCGATATTAGTCGTTGTTCCAGCGCGACGGTAGGCGACCAGGACTGCGGCCGACGCGGACCGGCCGACCGAGTCGAGGAGGCGTTCGGCCTTCGTCACGGCGGTGCGGGCCCGGCGTCCCGCAAGGTCGGGTCGTGCGCGCGGCGATGTGCCTGCCCGAGCACGACCGCATCCTCGGCAACGTCCGCGTCCTGGCCGAAAGCGTCGAGCTGTGCGCTCGGCGGCGGATGACAAGCCCGCCCGCCCCGGTCGAGTAGACCGGCGAGGAGACCGGATCGAGCGCCCGACCTCGCGGTGACGCCCGGACGAGCAGCACCGCCTGCCCGGCCTGCCCCGGCCCGCCTGCGCCCGAGCCCATGCACGAACGGCGGGGCGCCGCGGCCGCGAGGCTGCTCGTGGTCGCGGCGCCCGCGCGTCACGCGTCGCGGATCCAGTGCCCGTCCGTGGCCCAGCCGAGGAACCGCCGGACGTTCGGCACCGCCGGGTCGTCCAGGCTGCCGCCGGTGAACACGTGCCGCAGCCCGGCCAGAACCGGCGCGAGGCGGCGCGCGGTGTGCTCGGGCCGGCGCGCCGTCTCCTCCGCCATCCACGCGATGACCGCGAACTGGTCCTGCACCCCGCACAGGGACAGGAAGAACAACGTCTGCCGCCACGCGTACGCGGCGTCCTTGACGGTGCCGAGCGATCGCGGGTTCCCGGCGATCTGCTGCACCAGCCGGCACACCGTGCGGTACGCGCCCCGCGCCGGCTCCGCCCAGCCCTCCGCCGGTTCGACCCCGATGGGGTGCACGAGCGCGGCGAGGTTGTGCGTGGTGAGGATCTGCGCCTGCTCGATGACCTTCCCGTTCGCCGCGACCCACCAGCGGCCCCGCGGATCGATGCCGGCCCGCTCCCGGCACAACTCGGCGAAGGCGTCCGAGGTGTTCGCCGCAAGCCCACGCTCGCGCTTGACGTCGTCGATCGCGCGGATCGCGGCGTAGTCGATGCCGTAATACCGCGCGTACAGCGACCCTTCGAGCAGTGCCGCGGCGTCCTGCGCGGCGCGCAGGAACTTCGCGGAGAACGTGCCCATGAAGATGTCCGCCGCGAGTTCCTCGGTGAACACCGCCTTGACCCCGGCCTGCCGCGCGAGTGAACCGAGCTCCTGGAGCAGCGGGTTCGGGACGATCGTGCCCGGGAAGGCGCGCACCGTCAGCGTGCCCAACTCGTTCAGCGCCTCCCAGGCGTTCCCGGCGGTGTCGGTCGACACCCGCCGATACGCGGACACCGCCCGCACCCAGGGCAACTCCTCCAGCCGTACCTGGTGCTCCAGGTTGAGGAGCAGCAGCGAGCGACGCTCGGCGAACGCCCCGTACCCCGCGGTCATCAGCGTGCGCAGGGCCGGGTCGTGGTACGCCAACGCGGTCGTCGCGGCGACCAGTTGCGGGACCAGCTCGGCCAGTACCTCGGCCGACGGCACGATGCCGCGCTCGACGAGCGTCGCGACGGGCGCGCTGAGCGCGCGCTCGACCGGGTGACGCAGGCTGTCCGGAATCGGGCTGCCCGCGCGCACGCCGGTGCGCTCGGCTTCCTCGTCGGTCACCGGTACGAGCAGCCACGCGGTGTCGGGCAGACCCGCGTCGTCGCGCAGGTTCGCCAACCGGGTGATGAGGACGCGTGCCAGCTCGTGGAGCGTCGCGGTCGACGCGTCCTCGGCCTGACGGGCCCGCAGTTCGGCGTGCGGCGGCGAACCGGGCGCGCCGCGCTTGACGACCATCGCGTCGACGGCGTGCGGGAGCAGGCCGGGGCGGGCAGGCCCACGCGCACCGACGTTCGCGCGGATGCCGGAGCGGGGTCCGGCGGTGCGGGCCCCGGCGGAGCGGGCGGCGCGGGCGTCCGCGATGTGGGTGCCGGCGACGCGAACACCATCGACCCGTGTGTCACCGAGCGCCTCGGCCAGTGCGGCCAGCAGGATCGCGGAGTTCTCCCTGGGGTTGCGGTGCTTGGTGCACAACGTGTGCTGCGCCGCCAAACGCCGGTAGCGCCGCAGGAGTTCACGGCCGCGTTCGGTCCAGCCCGCCGGTCGGATCGCGTCGAGCCGGCCGTCCTCGACGGTTTCCAGCCAGTGCGCGAGCAACTGGTCGGCGAACGGATTCCACACGGTCAGCGCCTCGTTCATCGCCTCGACCGCGGGCTTGGGACGCCGCGCGCCGAGCGTGGCCCGCAACGAACCCACGGACTCGCGGTGCACGACGGAGCCGTCGGGCACCGGCGTGTCGCTGGGGCCCGGCAGGAAGCGCAGGCGGTCCGCGTACGGCGCGATCTCGTCGAGCAGCGTGAGCGCCGCGAAGCGGTCCCCGGCGCGCAGCAGCCACGCGATGGTGAGCAGCGCGGCCTCCTCGGGCACCGCGACGTGATACCGGCCGGTGTCGAGCATCGTGTGCAGTTCGGCCAGGCCCGCGTCGGTGAGGAAGTACCGGAACACCGCGAGCCGATCGCCGGTGCGCAGCCCGGCCCGGGCGGCGGCTTCGGCCTCGTGTGCGGTCCACGGCCCGCCGGCCGCGGCGTCGCCGGTGGCGAACCCGCCGCGCACGACCTCCGGGGTGACCCACGCGGGAAGCCCGCGCACGGGCGTGCGCGAGCCGATGGCCAACGAGCCGTCGGCCATGCCGCGGGCGACCTGCGTCCAGCGGCGCACGCGCTCCTCGGCGCGAAGCCGGGTCGTCTCGCTCTCGTGGGAGGCGGCGGTGCGGAATGCCTTGGCCAACTGCCAATCCGCATAGCCGGGGTTGGCGACGGGCTGCACGTGCATCTCGTTCATGCCGACGTGGCGGGCCCTGCCCCCGCGCCCTCCGGGTTGAGAGCCCGGTGCTCTACTGACTGAGCTACACGTCGTGGTCGTTGCGGTCGGTACGGCGGGCACCGCGCGCCCCACCGCCTTGTGCGGGTTACGGGCCCGGAGTTCCCCCGGCCGATCCCGGTGCCGCCGCGTTCCGATGTCGCCGACGTGGCGGGCCCCGCCCCCGCGCCCTCCGGGACCGAAGCCCGGTGCTCTCCCTGACTGAGCTACACGCCGTTGTCACGTTCGCCAACGTGGCGGGTCCCGCCCCCGCGCCCTCCGGGTCCGAAGCCCGGTGCTCTACTGACTGAGCTACACGTTGTGGTGCGCCGGCGAAGTGCCCGCCGACGAGGACGACATTAGGCCCGAGCCGCGGGCCCGGCAACCGGGTTATCCGCACAGCGCGTGCGGCGGCCATGGTTCGCTGCGTGTCCCCGACGCTCCGTGATCGGCCCCGGCCGGGGCCCGGCTCCCCTCCGGCAGCATCTCTACGCCTTGCAGGCACGCCCGGCTCGGCAGGAGCATGACGCCTGCCGCAACTCCTCGATGGTTCGCGGGGGTTCGGGGCGTTGGTCGTAGCCGTCGTCGTCATGCACGTGCCTGCCTGTCGGTCCCTCGTCGATCCGGCTCTCCGCAGGCAGCACGAGGGCCCCTGACCTGGGCCGGGAGGCTGCGGGCGGGGGCCAGGCGCCGGGAGTCGCACACCGGAGGGTCGCCCCTCGGGCGTGCGGGCGGAGGCGCCCGGCGACGCAGGACACCGGTCCTCCCCCGGGCCGCAAACGGTAGACCTCGGACGTTCCGAGAGGAACAGGCCGGACCGACCGATCCCGGTCGTGATCCGACCCGGTCGCCCGTGCCGCCGAACACGACGCGGCAGCAGCCAAAACAGCGTGCGGTCGCGGCGGACTTCCGATCCGTCGGACACCCACGAGGGTGGGTCGTATCCGGTGAGGGACCCGGCAACTACGCTCGGTACCAGACACGTTCACATCGGGGGAATGAACATGGGAAAGCGAAGCACCTCCCGCACGGGCGGGATCGCCGGCCGGTGCGCGGCCGTGATCCTGTCGATCACGACGGCCGCCGCCTGCTCCGGCGGCGACGGCGGGAAGGCACACCCGCAGCAGCCGAAGGCGGCCCCTTCGGCAGCTGCGGGGTCGCCGGGGTCGGCCGGGCCCGGCTCCGACGGCGCGGACGAGGAGGCTCCCTCCTGGGACACGGACAACCTGCCGCCGGGCGTCGACTTCTGGGCCGGGAAGGTGGACCTGGCGGTGTTCCTGTGCCATACCTCCGACCCGAAGACGGGCGGCTGCTCGAACGGCGCCGTCACCAACACCCAACGCCAGGAGATCCTCGACGCACTCAAAGCCACGCCGCAGGTCAAGCACGTGTACTTCGAGGACCGGAGGCAGGCGTGGGAGTTGTTTCGCGCGCAGAACGCCGACAAACCTCTCCTCCTCGACGCCATGACGGCCGAGCAACTCCCGGAGTCCTTCCGCATCAAACTCAAGGACCCCGGCACCATCACGACGGTGGCCTCCGCGTTCGAGGGACGCCCGGGAGTTGCCTCGACCATGAAGCACACCCTCTCCGGACCTCCCACCACTCCCCCGGTCCCCGCCACGGCCGTACTGACCCCGGAGCGGGCCGGGCGCGCCGTGTTGACCGTGGACGACGTGGGCACCGGCTGGACCGCGGGCGCCCTGACCGACACCGGGCCCAAACCGGCCGCCGCGCCGTACTCGGGCGTCAGCGGCGACGCCGGGTGCGACCGCGCCCTGGCGGGTGCCCCGACCGGCCCGATCGTCGTCCTCCTCGGCGCACAACGAACCTTCGAGAACACGGCCGGAACCCGAGTGGTCGCCACCGTCCAGGCATACGAAGGCAACGGCGCCGCGCTTCAGTTGGCCATGACCCGCGCCATGCTGTCCGGCTGTGCGGACCTGCCCGTTCCGTGGGCGGGTGCCTCCGCACGCTTTCGTGCCGTCGCCGCCCCCACCGTCGGGGACGAAACACTCGGCATGCGCATCGTCACGAACCAGAGCGGCACCACCAGAACCGTCGACTCGATCTTCGTACGCATCGGGCCCAACCTCGCCACCATCACGCTCCCCGCCGACACCGGCCTCGACCCCACCACCTCGGACCGACTCGCCCGCCGCGCAGCGGAACACCTTCGACAGGCCGGCCGCGACTGAACGAACCCACACATCTCGCACACGCTTCTCTCGTGCGCACACATGAGGTCACCGGGAAGGTGCGGCCGGTGGTGCGGTGGTCGCAGCTCGGCTCGGATTCGCCACCATCGCGGGATGCGCGACGCGAGGCCGGCACCCGGATGGAGGCAACAGTGAAAGTCCCTGACATGTCGCACGGTGCACGTCTCACCGCCCATGGCGCCGTCTCCACATCCCTGGCCATGTGCGGTGATCGCGCGCTGCGCGAACTCGTGGACACGGCAATGCCGATCGGGTCCGGCATCGGCGGGAAGGCGTCCCTGCTGGAGGTCGCCGGAACCCCCGTCTTCGTGAAGCGGGTGCCTCTCACCGACCTGGAAAGACGGCCCGAGCATGTCCGGTCCACGGCGAACCTGTTCGAGGTGCCCGTCTTCTGCCACTACGGCGTCGGCGCCATCGGCGGGCCGGGCTTCGGGGCCTGGAGAGAGCTCGCCGTGCACACCATGACGACGAACTGGGTACTCGCAGGCGAATACGAGGGCTTCCCCCTGATGTACCACTGGAGAGTGCTGCCGGACACGACGCCCCTGCCCGAGGAACTGGCGGACGTCGAACGGGCCGTGGCCTACTGGGGCGGCGATTCGCGGGTACGCCGCCGGATCCGGGCTCTCCGGGAGTCCTCGGCGAGCGTCGCGCTGTTCCTGGAGTACATCCCGCAGAACCTGCACCGGTGGCTGGGCACCCGGGTCGAAGCCGGCGAGCGGACCGCCGACCGGGCATGCACGATGGTGGAGAGGGAACTGGCGCTCGGCACCTCGTTCATGAACAGCCGCGGGCTCCTGCACTTCGACGCGCACTTCGAGAACATCCTGACCGACGGTCGGCGCCTGTACTTCGCGGACTACGGCCTCGCCTTGTCCTCCCGGTTCGAACTGTCGCAGGACGAGACCGATTTCTTCGACCGGCATCGGACCTACGACCGCGACTACACCGCCACGTATCTGGTGAACTGGCTGGTCACCGCTCTGTTCGGATATCGGAGAGAGGACGGGGACGGCCGCTACGAGCTGGTGCGCGCCTTCGCGGAGGGCAAGCGCCCCACCGGAATTCCCGAGGAGGCCGCGGCGATCCTCGCCCGGCATGCGCCGACCGCCGCCGTGATCTCGGACTTCAACCGCACCTTCCAGCGCCGGAGCAGGCAGACCCCGTATCCGCTGGAGGAGACCCGCCGGATCGGCCGCATGCACGGCCCATCCGTCGACTGATGTGCCTACAAGACGGATGCCACCCGGCGCAGGGAAGCTCTGCCCTGGTACCAAGCGACGGCCTGCGGGGACACGGCCTCCACCGACATGACGGTGCGAGCGAGCCGCATCGTTCCCGCGTGGGGGTGACCAAGGGTCGCCAGGCACGCGGTGACATGACGGCCTGTTCCCACGGGTCGCCGGGCAGGGTGGTGGCGCAGAGTTCGCGTGCGCGGCGGGTGTGGCCGGGCGCATCCCGCTCGACGACTCCCGACACCATCGCGCCGGGGGTCACGCGACCCGTGATCGCCGAACCACGCCGACCGGACCTTGCACCCTCCTGTCGCCGCCGCGGGTTCCCGGGTGGTGGTGTCCGCAGGGTGGGCATTGCGAGCCGGGTCACCGAGTGGCAAAGGCACCGGCATGGTTGTCGCGGTGTCGGGTGGTGCGGGCTCGCTCACGACGGGGACCCTTACCGTACGGACCGGGTGCGTGCTCGATGTCAGGTCCAGCCGAACTCGCTGTAGAGGTGGCCGGCTTGGATGGCTCGGATCGCGGCGCGCGTGTAGTCGACGGTCGGACTCGACGTGCCGGTTCCGGCCCGAGACGGCTTCCTCACCGCTCATCGAGAGACTCCCGACCGTCGGCGGTCTCCGGGTTCGACGCGGGGTCTCGTGATCACGCCGTCGGGATCGGCGGGAGTGATGCGCGGCGCAGGGAGGGACGAGTTCGATGTCATCACGCGGAGTGTGGAGATTCCTACCGACAGTCGTGGCGTGTTGTCGCCCGGGGCCGGGGGATCGCGACGTCGTCCGGGACCGCGGGATCGCGCGAAAGGTCGGCCCGCGGCGGCTCGCAATTGCCTGCGAGCGCGATTTCGGCTCTGTCCACGGCTACGGTGAGGGCTTGCGCGTGATCTGGCGGGTGGGTGCCCTCATCGGTCTCCCGGCATCGCCGGCGCTCCCGAAGGCCGTGCGGCCTCGTGCCGACCTGATCGTCAACCGTCTTCGTCTTCGTCCTCGGTGCGGTCGCCCTCGGCCTGCGACGTCTCGTAGGCGTGGGCGGTCTCCTCCGATGTGGCGTCTTCGTCGGACGGGCGCATGTCGCTTCCCCGCACCACCACGCGCGGGGGCGAGTGCATACCGTGGTGGTCGTCGTGAAGTCGGTGCTCGCCGCGCACCTCGGTGTCAGGCATGGTGACCTCCTGCGGCCCACCGCACCCGGCGGCGCCGGGTGCGGTGCCGCTGCATCTCCAGTGTCCCTCTTCCACGGGTCGCCCGTCCCGTGCGCGACGCGTCGCACGGTTGCGACGGCTTACGGACTACCGGCTTGCGCTCGGATCTCGGCTGCCACGATCTCGGACGCCCGAGCAGGCTCCCGGAAGCGTGCCTCGGGAAAGGCCCCCTGGACTGCCGTCTCCACATGTCGGGAAAGGCCCCCTGGACTACCCGTCTCCACGTGATCGAGAGCTTGGCCGGGCGCGTTCGGCGGCTCCTCCAGGGCGGAGTCCCGGTCCGGGAGAGCGTGGTCGGGCCCCACCGCCGGCGGCGGCCCTGTGCGGGCGCCGGCGGCGGTGGGTGCGGCGGTCAGTTGGTCATGTCGGCGAACTGACCGGGACGGTAGGAGCCTCCGGGGTTGCGGACGATCACGTTGAGCCGGTTGTTGGCGTTGATCATGGCGATCAGGGAGACGAGTGCGGCGATCTGGTCGTCGGTGTAGTGCTCGCGTACGCGGCTCCAGGTCTCGTCCGACACGCCGGGGTGGGCGTCGGCGATCCTGGTGCCCTCCTCGGTGAGCGCCAGCGCCGCGCGTTCGGCGTCGGTGAAGACAGTCGACTCGCGCCAGGCGGCGACCAGGTTGACGCGGACCGCGGTCTCTCCGGCGGCCGCGGCGTCCTTGGTGTGGTAGTCGACGCAGAAGCCACAGCCGTTGATCTGGCTCGCGCGCAGCATCACCAGGTCCTGGATGGCCCGGGGCAGCGGGGAGTCGACGATCGCCAGGGCGACGTTGTAGATCCGCTTGGCGATCTTGGCGCCGAGGTCGTTGGCCATCAGGTCGAAACGGGGTTCCATCGTTGTGTCCTCACTCGTGGGTTCGAATCCCGCGCGGAGCCTTCGCGCGAGGTGTTGCGGATCGGGGACGCGGACCGCCGGCTAACCGAGGCCGCCGGGCTCGTAGTCCCCGCCGGGCTGCCGGACGATGACGGACATGCGGTTGGTCGCGTTCATGAGGGCGACGAGCATCACCAGATCGGACAACTGGTCGTCGTCGTAGTGCTCGCGTACTCGGTTCCAGGCCTCGTCGTCGACGCCGCCGGCCGCGTCGGCGATACGGGTGCCCTGCTCGGTGAGTTCCAGCGCCGCGCGTTCGGCGTCGGTGAAGACCGTGGACTCGCGCCAGGCGGCGACGAGGTTGAGGCGGGTGGCGCTCTCTCCGGCGGCTGCGGCGTTCTTGGTCCACACGTCGGTGGCGTAGCCGTCGCCGTTGATCTGACTGGCGCGCAGCAGCACCAGCTGCCGGGTCGCGGCAGGCAGACTCGAATCCTGCAGGATCGTCCTGCTCGCCGCGCCGAAGTGGGCGGCGGCCTTGGCGGCGGTCGCGGTCGGGTTGCCGAACAGATTCAGACGAGCGGTCATCGTGCGCTCCTTGCACGTCGTCGGGCGAAGTCGTACAGGAGATGCCGGCGACCCGAACCGCGTGACAACGCGGCGGTGTGGCCCATGTCACCGGGATCGGGTGTCACGCCGAGGGCGGGACCGGCATCTCGTGCGTGACGCCACGAAGAGGAACAGAGCAGGAGACGATGATGAGCGAGCGCAGCGACCGAACCGCGGAAACCACCCGGCCGCCTGCCGACGGGGACGGTGTGGACCGCGCCACCGATACCTTCGTCACCCACCGCAACCTCCTGTTCACCGTGGCCTACGAAATGCTCGGCTCGGCCGCCGACGCCGAGGACGTCCTGCAGGAGACCTGGATGCGGTGGGTGGAAGTCGATCCGGGCATCGTGCGGGAACCGCGCGCGTATCTGGTTCGGATCGCCACCCGCCAGGCGTTGGGTCGGCTGCGTTCGCTGCGCCGGCGCCGGGAGACCTACGTCGGCCCCTGGCTGCCCGAGCCGCTGCTGACCGCGCCCGACGTCGCCGAGGATGTCGAACTGGCCGAGGGCGTCTCGATGGCGATGCTGCTGGTGCTGGAGACGCTGACGCCGACCGAGCGCGCGGTGTTCGTGCTGCGGGAGGTGTTCGACCTGGACTACGACGAGATCGCCGAGGCCGTCGGCAAGAACCGGGTCACGGTCCGGCAGATCGCCCACCGGGCGCGGAACCACGTCGCCGCCCGCCGACCGCGCGCGGTCGTGTCCCCGGCCGAGAACCGCGTGGCCCTGCTGGCGTTCCGACGGGCCGTCGAAACAGGCGATCTACAGAGCCTGCTCGACCTGCTCGCCCCGGACGTCGTCTTCCTGAGCGACGGTGGTGGGGTCGTCCAGGCCGCGCTGTCGCCCGTCGTGGGCGTCGACCCGGTTGCCGAACTGCTCACGGTCGGGCTGGGACGGATCGCAGGCTCCGTGTCGGTGCAGTCGGCCCAGGTCAACGGCCACCCGGCGCTGATCATCCGGATGGGCAGGGCGGTGGAGGGTGTCCTGACGGTGCGGACCGAGGACGGCCTGATCACGGGGCTGTACTTCGTGCGCAACCCGGAAAAGTTGTCGCGCGTCGAGCAGGAGACCGCCCTGCGCCGCTGAAGAAAGTTGTACGTGCCGGCTTCCCGCCCGACAGAGTCCGGTGGTGATCGGAACCGACCGACGACTGACCCTCGCCTCAACCGGATGCGCGAAGGCCCCGGCCGCGAAGCCAACCACCCTGCACACTCGAAGCATCCACCGGCCCCGCCCCAGGCGGGGCCGGTCTCGTTGGCGGAACTTCCCACTCCGGAAGAGCGCGGTCGGCACGGCCCGCCGCGCACCCCCGGCTGCCCCCGCTGCGACGAACTCGCCGCGGGCGCCGCGCCGATCCGGTGGACCGGGAGCAGGCAAGCGCCGGGGACTCGGCGTCGGGGACGGCGCGGAACGCGGATTCGTCGGCGGTTCCTGGATCGGAGCGGGATCAGCACCGTGATCGCCGGGCGCCACGCCACCTTCTCGTATGGGCAGTTCCCGACACACGCAAGGTCCGCACCACGACTCAGTCGGCGGTGTCCCAGGTCTTGAGGACCGCCGCGACGCTCGCCGCGGTGGAGGACGCGCGGGTCAACTCGTCGGCGAGCGCGGTGACACCGGCCTGGGTGAGCTTGACCGACACGCCGCACGCCGAGAGGTAGCCGTGCGCCACCGCGACGGCCACCCGCAGGTTCGAGCGCTCCAGCCAGCGCATCCGGCCCAGGCTGTGCGCGAGCGCGGCGGCCTTGGCGTACGGGCCGCGGTAGACGTCCTGTCCGGCGATCACCGCCCGATGCCGCTCCACGGCCGCGACCGGTACGCCGTAGTCGTCCGGGGCCGGGTCGTCGTGCCCCGCGCGGCGGGCGACCTCGAGGATCCACGCCAGGTCGACGCTCACGCTCACCCGCGCGTCTCGATCTCGTCCAGGAGGTCGCCGTAGCCGTCCAGGACCTCCTGCGCGCCCGCGAGGAACGTCTCGCGCAGACGTTCGTTGTCCGTGCGGATCAACTGTTCCACGTACTCGTTCACCGGAATGTGCCGCGTCTCCGCCGCCTGGCGCGCCATCTCCGCCGCGGCCTCCTCCAGCCGGAGATTCACCTGAGTCTTCGCCATACCCGGCAAGCTACCACCTGATAGCAGCATGGGGAATCGAGGACGACGGGACAGACCTTCCTCTCGTTGCCGGACGAGGGAGCCCGATCCCTTGCCCGGGTCTCGACACCGCCGGCGCCGCGCGCCGCGTTCGTGGCGTGGGGGCGCAGCGGCGGCAGCGGTGGTGGTGGTGGTGGTGGTGGTGGTGGTGGCGGCGGCGGTAGGGGCGTCCGCCCTCGGGGCCGGTGCGGGCCGCCGTCCAGGCGCGGGCTCGGGCGGCGGACAGGGGTTTGACGGCACCCGGTTGGGGTTGGCGTTGGTCCCTACGGATACGCGGCCCTCGACTCGCCGTTCGTTCCCGTCGCGAAGGTCAGGGGCTTTGTGGCCGGGGGTGGCGGGTGAAGGTGCTTCGGTAGGCGGTCGGCGTGGTGTGCAGGGCGCGTCGGAAGTACAGCCGAAGGTTCGCCGCCGAGCCCAGTCCGCAAAGCCGAGCCACCTGATCGATCGAGTGGTCGGTGGTCTCCAGGAGTTCGCGGGCGACCCCTACCCGGGCGTTGACCAGCCATTGCAGCGGTGTGGTGCCGGTCTCCTCGGTGAAACGGCGCATGAACGAGCGCTGCGACATACGAGCGTGGCGGGCGAGTTCGTCGACGCTCAGTGGCTGGTCGAGGCGCTCCAGGGCCCAGGCCCGCGTCGAACCCAGCGACGTGTCACCGACGACCACCACCGGCGTCGGCACGTACTGGGCCTGTCCGCCGTCGCGGTGGGGAGCGGCCACCAGGCTGCGGGCGATCCGGTTGGCGGTGACCGCGCCCAGGTCACGGCGCACGATGTGCAGGCACAGGTCGATGCCGCAGCACACCCCCGCCGAGGTGAGCACCTCGCCTTCGTCGACGTAGAGCACGTCGCGGTCCACCGCCACGGCCGGGAACCGCCGTTCGAGCTCGTCGACGTGCCGCCAGTGGGTGGTGGCGTGCAACCCGTCCAGGACGCCGGCGGCAGCCAGCGCGAAGGCACCGGTGCAGATCGACACGACCCGCCGGCCCCGGCCGCGAGCCTCGGCCAACACGTCGAGCACCGCCCGGGGCTGGGGCCGCAGCGCCGGCTCGAAACCCGGCACGATCACGGTGTCCGCATGGCGGACCTGGTCGAGTCCGGCGTCGACGACCAGCCCGAAACCGCCCGTGGTGGCCACCCGGTCGGACAGGGCGCACACCGTCAGCGCGTAGGAGGTCTCCGGACGGCGCCTGAACACCTGCGTGGGGATGGCCAGATCGAGCGGGGCCACCCCGTCCAGCACCACCACGGCCACCCGATGAACACCCATGGCAGCATTCTAACGAGGATAGGCATTTTTGCCACTCGCCCGATACGGCGTGACGGAGCGAATCTCTACATGTGACCGAACCTGTTCCGCAGTCCGTATCCGATGGGCGCCGGCTGCCGCCGCCCGACGGCAGAGCCTGCCCCGGCCGCCGTCCGGGATTCGCGAGCCTGCTGCTGCCGGCATCGATCGTCGTCTCCTTCCTGGCCGCCTCCAGCGCGCCGACCCCGCTGTACGCGATCTACGCCCGCACGTGGCACTTCTCGCCGATCACCACCACCGTCGTCTTCAGCGTGTACGCCATCGCCGTGCTGCTCGCCCTGCTCGTACTCGGGCGGCTGTCCGACCACGTCGGTCGCCGCCCGGTACTGCTGGCCGCGCTGGCGGTCCAGACGATCGCGATGGTCGTGCTCACCACCGCGGACGGGGTGGGCGCCCTGCTGGTCGGCCGCACACTGCAGGGCATCTCCACCGGCGGGGCACTCGGCGCGCTCGGCGCGGCGATGCTCGACGTCGACCGCAGACGCGGCACCTTGGCCAACGCCGCCGCGCCGGGAATCGGCACCGGCACCGGCGCGCTGGTGTCCGGGCTCCTGGTCCAGTACCTGCCGGCGCCCACCCACCTGATCTATCTCGTGTTCGTCGGCGTCTTCGTCCTGCAGGGCATCGGAGTGGCCCTGATGCCGAAGCCCACGACCCGCGAGCCGGGTGCGCGCGCCGCACTCGTGCCGCGGCTCGCGATGCCTGCCGGTCTGCGCGGCCCCGTACTCGCGGCGGCACCCGTCCTGTTCGCGGTGTGGGCGCTCGCGGGTTTCTACGGCTCGCTCGGTCCGGCGCTGGCGCGGCAGTTGTCCGGCTCCCCGTCGCCGGTGGTGGGCGGGCTCGGATTCTTCCTGCTCGCCGTGGCCGGGTCACTGTCGACCGTCGCACTCGATCGCACCCGGCCCCGGACCGTGATGCTGCTCGGCATCGCGATGCTCGTGGTCGCCATGGCGGGCATACTGCTCGCGATCGACCGGTCCTCGATTGTCGGGTTCTTCGCCGGCACCGTCGTCGCGGGCATCGGGTTCGGGGCCGGGTTCCAGGGCGGCATTCGCACCGTCGTCCCGCTCGCCGCCCCGCACGAGCGGGCCGGTGTGCTCTCGGTCCTCTACCTCGTCTGCTACCTCGGCATGGGCGCGCCCGCCGTCGTTGCGGGGATCTCGGTCGTACACGGCGACGGACTCGTGAGCACCGCCCGTGGCTATGCCCTGTTCGTCGTCCTGCTCGCCCTCGCGGCACTGGTCGCGCTCCTCCCGAGGAGCCGTTCGGCCCGCCGCGCCGCGACGAACGGAACCGCCCCCGATCGATCGCCTCACACGGGCGAAGGGCAGAGCAAGCACGACATCCGCCACGACGACCCCACCCACGCCGGTGCGCGTACCGAGGCGAAATGCCGCTGACGAGACGGCCGGGCGGAGGTGGATCCGACAGACCATGTGCTCGGTGATGTCTTCGACGACTTCACGGCTGGTCGGTTCCGACGTCCGGCCGCGATCGGGCTTTCCGGCGCCGGGCCGCCCGCATCATCGCGCGGCCCTCTCGGCGCCATCGCGCAGCCCTCTCGGCGCCATCGCGAAGGCGCGCCGGGCCGACGTCCGCTCATCCACCCCCGCTCGTACCCAGCGGAGGAGACGCGGCCGAACGAGGCCTGGCCGTCGGCCGTTTCGTCGCGTCCGGCACGCCGCCGGGGTCGTCGCTCCCGGTCGCGGTCGGCCCACGGCGGCCAGAACTCGTGGATCGCGTGGTCGACCGTCCCATCGTCGTGGGCGGTGGTGCCAAACGACGTCAGACCGTGGAATGGACGTTTCTCGGATACTTCTCGGAGGGTATCGAGTCCCATTCGGTGTTCGCGCCATCGCGCGTCACCATGAACAACGGGCGCGATCGCAGGACCCGCCCGACCGGTTGCCCGCGCATCACGACCCCGGAATCATCCGTCCCGCGCAACCCGCGAGCGAGTAGCGAAGACACACGTCCCTTGCCTCGGCATACACGATCGCTTCGCTCTCCGACTCCGCTCGGTCCCTCCCGACCGGCGCGAGTCCGTCGTAGGCGACCTGGGGACCGTGCACGGCGTCGACAGCGACACAGAACAGCCCCACGGCCCGGCTCACGTAGGCCGTGACCGCGGGCCCCGGTGCCGGACGATGCTCCGATCGCGAGGCGCCGGCAGGTCTCGGGTGTCTTCGCGGGAGCGACCGCGGGTTCGGGACCCCGGCACCGGGCGCAGCGCTCCGTCGTCCGGAAGCGGAGCCGGCGCAGCCGGGGGCGGGCCCCGAGTGGGGAACGGTGCCGAAGGCGGTCCGAGTCCGCGTCCGGGACGGCAAGATCCGGGTGGTTGCGCAGTTGCCGTTCGCGCGCCCAGTCCACGAGATCGGCCTGTGCGCCGCCCGCACCACGCCGACCCTGAGGTGCCGATGAGGATCGTCGGCCGTCCCGCGTCGATCTCGCTCAGGCCGTGGTAGCGGTCGGCGGGGGCGGAACGGGAGATCGCCTCGACGGGCAAAGTGGAACCCGCCGCGTCAAGCCTCGCGACCAACCACCGGTGAAACGGGGTGTCCCGCGTACGCCGACCCGGATCGTAGTCGGGGCCTCCGTGCGACGGATCACCGTCGTCCGCGCGGTTCCCGAACACCCTGCGCCAGCCGTGGAAGACGAACTGCGCCGCCTCGGACGGGCACGGCTACCCGGCGGTCGGCGCCGGGGACTTGCGCACGCGGATGAACTCGTCGAGTCGGGACAGTTGTTCGGCGCTGAAGGCGGCCTCGGGCACGGTGGCCACACACCGCGGCGACGTGCGGATCACGAGCAGCCCGAACTGCCGCCGCACATCGAGCGTGGCCGGCCAGCGCATGCTCGTCGTACCGACACCGGGTCGTTCGCGGGTGAATCCCTCGTCGTCGAGCACGATGTCGATCGCGCCCTGCCTGGTCAGCTCACGCACTTGTCTGCCATGGATGACGAACAGGAAAAGCACGAAGAAGATCGACCAGAGGCCCATGCGGAGACTCCCCGCGGAGATCGCCAGGAGCAGCACCACCACGGGCACGACGACCAATCCCCAGCGGGCCCACTTCGGATAGGCCGCCAACGTCGTCGCGACGCCGGTCCGCCACGTGTGGGTGTACGTCGTAGAGATCAGCATGTGCGGATGCTAGGGGGAACGCGGAACACTCGATCCGGCGGGCCCACCTCGGCCAGCAGCCGGCGTAGATTGCCGCCGACCTTCCCGGAGCACAGGGCACGCGGGAGACGGCGGCCATGTCTCCGCCCGTGGCGGCGAACCCGATCCCGGCCGCGAGCGCCGGCGGACGCCGGGAGGCACTCGATCTGCGCCCCATGCGCGCTGATCACCTCGAAGTCCCGCGCGGGCACGTCGAGTCGGTCGTGGCATTCGACGGGTGGCCGGGGCACGTACGACTCGGTGTGGGTCACCACCACCAGGAGCAGGCGAGCGAAACTGTCGACCGAACACATCGCAGCACTCGACGCGTTGGGAATGCGCTGGGCATAGCCGACGACACGAACGTGATGGGGCCGCCCCTCCTCGGGCCCGCCCCGGGCTTCGTGGGGAGTCCCCTCGGACTGGGCCGAGGCAGGGGTGATGGTTCGTATGGGCCGATCGCCGGAGTTTGGGCCGCAGCAATGGGTCGGCCGCCTCACCGTCCACACGGATCCCGACCGGCGGGACACCAGCCGGAACAACGGGGCACGAGGGCCGCGTTGTGAGCAACTCGATGGTCAGTCCGGGGTGATCGGCCCTAGAGTGAGTGGCCGCGCCGTCCCCGGCGTTCCGTGTTGCGCGTCCCCTGCTCCGGGACGCGCTTTGATCGAACGGTGTAGCCCCTTGATGAAACCCCTACGCGTCCTGGTGGGCGCGGCGGTCGTCGCCGTCCCGCTGTGCGTGCTCACCCCCGCGTCGTCCGCCTTCGCGGAGGGCACCCTCCCCGACGGGGCGGTCACCGTCACGTTCCCCGACGCCGTCGAATACGCAGGCGGTTGGACGGAGGGAACGGTCCGCCTGAAGAACCCGACGGGTACGCCGCTCACCGGCATGCACCCCTACTTGGCGCTCCAGGGCGCGTCCTACGACCCCGCCGTGCCCAGCTCGGCCCTGGTGGAGGTCGCCGACGGACCGGGCGCGCCGTGGAAGCCCCTCGCGACCCGGACCATCGGCGAAATGCGCGACGTACGCGGCGATCTGGCCCCGGCAGCGGGCCTGGACATACCCGCCGGCTACGACCACACCTGGCGGGTACGGGTACGCCTGCTCCAAGTCTCCGTCGAGGGCCCCACCAGAGACCTCGGCGTAGGCGTCTTCGTCGCGAAGAGCCAGACCCCCCAGGGCAACTACGTCGACCTCGAGGGCAACGCAGGCAACAAGCTGCGGGTCGCCGGTCTGGAGGCCTCCTACGTCGGCCTGCCCAAGCAGATCCCGGCCGACGCCAAACCCCACGAGTTCCAGGTCCGCATCACCACCCGGAACAAGGCCGACTGGCACCTGAACCCCGCCTCCTTCGGCCTGGACCTGGAACGCTCCATGGACGGCACCACCGCCTGCGAGGCCCAGATCGAGGTCAAGGACCCCCAAGGCGCCTGGCACAAGGTCAAGAACCGCGCCGAGGGCATGGTCGGCGGAGACGTCGACATCGCCAAATGGGCCACCGGCCCCGTCGACAACAAGATCATCCAGGCACGGATCACCATCGGCGGCGGCTACGCCACGCCGGCCGCCCACGAGATCGGCTTCGGCTACTACCCGGGCGCCGGCCCCAACAACTACTACCCGACCGCCAAGTTCACCACCGTCGCGGTCCCCGGCGCCGCCAAGTGCGCCGGCGACGACTCCGCCACACCGACCACCGCGCCCTCCACCCCGGCCACCGCCGCACCGGTGCCGCCCGCCCAGGGTCGCCCCGAACTCGCGGAAACCGGTGACGACGACAACACCACCACCCTCATCGGCGTCGCCGGCGCACTCGCCCTCGCGGCCGGAGCGGGCACCGTCTTCGCCGTTCGCCGCCGCCGGGCGTAATACACGCTCCACACCCGCCGACATCCCCCACCGGACACGGCACGGTGAACACGAGACCGCGGCACCACGAGGGGCGGCCCGATCCGGGCCGCCCCTCACCGCACCCTCCCTACCGACGCCTCGCTCCCGTCGGAGGGAACACCCCTTCCGACATCGGAACGAAGACACATCCACCCCGCGACGCACATACTCCTGGTCGTCGTCCACGGCAAGCACCCTCGGCGGACCGCTCTTGCTCTGCGACGCCGACGCCTTCGCGTACTGGGGCGGCGCGATCCACCGCCCCGCTCACGAACTCGACCCCGCCTGCGACTACGCCCGAGCCATGTCCGCGGTCGACGACGCGGACGCCGCCGTCATCTCTTTCGGCGCCCACCACGAACACACCGGCCTCATATGGGACTTGGAGGGCGAGGGGACAGCCGAGATCGCAGCCGCCGCCGACGGTCTCCTCCTCGTACGCTCGCGGGTCCCCCTCGGCAGGACCCAGGCACCCCGCCGCCGCGCAGCCACCGCGCCCGCGACGCAGGAAATCCCCGCGGGTTGACCTCCGAATCCGCAGCGACCGCGTCGTGGTCGTCTGGGCGGCGGCGGCCGCCCACGAGAACGACATCGGCCCGTGGCCGCCGACCGTGCTCCCAGCCGAACCCGGCACGTACGAAGTCACCTGCGGATGGCACGAAGGGGCCCGCGGACGGTACATGCCCGAAGCAGAGATCCACACCCCGCCCCCACGGCCGGCCTAAGAAGACTGGACCTGCGTCTGGATCTGCCTCGTCCTCTCCAACGCCCCATCCCCCCACGCCGAGGAAAAACCGATCGCCGATGACGAGGCACCCTTGCCACGCTTCCGATCACGACCGCCCCCGGAACACCAAGGCACCCGCTCGTGACGGAGACGGGACGACAGGTCGGGTTCGCCGGGCCACGACGTGCGCGACCGGCCCCGCCGGAACACAGTGATCCATGGCGCCCAGGCGACCGTCGGCCACTTCCGCACCCCCGCCGCGGGTGCCCCCTCCCCGAGCCCGGCGCCCCGCCACGCGGCCGAGAGGAACGCCCGGCCTACCACTGCGCGTTCGCGACCGTTCGCACCCCGGCCATCGACGCCCTCGCCACGAACGTACGCACGCCGATGACCCCGGCGGACCCGGGGCCGCCGGCAACGGACCACCGCCCGACCGGTGTTGATCGCCGGCGGCCCACCGCCGCGGGCAAGACCACCGCCGTGCGCCACGTCGGACGCGCCCGCCACCTCGCCCACACCCGCCGCACCCCGACGCCGCCCGGGCAGGCCCCACCCACGTGCCCGTCACGTACGTCCTCGTGCCACCGCCCGCGACCACCAAGGCCCTCGCATCGAGTTCACTCGCCACCTCGGCGTCTCCGCCGGCGCCCGGATGACGCAGGCCCGGATCACCGAAGCCGTCTGCCACTACCACCGGGCGGGCGTCCGACCGGTCCTCATCGGCGAGAACCCGCCGCCTCGACCCCCGCACCACCACCGGCGCCGAAACGCCGACCTGTCGAAGAGCGGGCCGACGCGGCGAGCCGTGTCCGGCCGCGTGCCGGGTCAGCGGTGATCCCGTATCGCCAACCTGGACGGACGCCTCGTACTGGTCGACACCGCCACCCGGCGCGCCATCGACGTGGCGACCCTCGGCGACGGTCGGTTCGGCCCGGACCCGCAGGCCGTGTACCGGCGTTGGGACGAGTTCCGCGCTTTCGTGGCCGCGGCCGACCTCGACAGCGCCGAGGGCGTGCCGCTCGACGAGGACCGCTTGGGCCCGCCCGTTCCCCAGCCTCGACAGGTCTTCGCCGTCGGCCTGAACCACCGGGACCACGCCGACGAGTCGTGTTCCGAAGTGCCCGCCGAGCCCGTGGTGTTCACCAAGTTCCCGGCCTGCCTCACCGGGCCTCGCGCTACCGTGGTCCTGCCGCCGGGCGGTCACGTCGACTGGGAGGTCGAACCGGTCGCGGTGATCGGGCGGGAGGCGTATCAGATGGCCGTCGAGGAGGCATGGTCGCGCGTGGCGGGACTGACGTTGGGCCAGGACATCTCGGAGCGGATCACCCAAATGGCCGCCACGCCGGCGCAGTTCGCGCTCGGCAAGTCGTTCCCCGGCTTCGGGCCCATCGGCCCCTGGGTGGTGACCCCCAGCGAGTTCGACGACCCCGACGATCTCACGCTCGACTGCCGTCTCAACGGCGAAGAAGTTCAGAAGGGACGTACGCGGGACATGATCTTCACCGTGCCCGAGCTGATCCACCGGCTGTCGAGGGTCACTCCCCTGCTGCCGGGCGACCTCGTCTTCACCGGAACGCCCGCGGGAGTCGGCATGGGGCGCAGCCCCCAGCGTTGGCTCGCGGACGGCGCCGCACTCGTCGGCTCCGTCACGGGCATCGGGGAACTGCGACAGCGTTTCGTCGCCGCCTGACGCCGGGCGCCGCGTTCCGATCGGCGTTCGAGGCAATCCTCATCCGTTCGGACGCCCCGGCGCACACCGGACTCCACAACGAAGACTCCACAACAAACGAGGTGACCGATGGCGCTGCACTGTCTGCAGTCGATCGTGATGGGCGTGCCCAACGTCGAGGAGACCGCGGCCTACTACACGGAATTCGGGCTGTGCCCGGAGGGCGAGGGCTGGTTCTCGACACGGCACGGAGGTCGGCAACTCCGCATCGTGAGCGCCCCGTTCCGCACGCTGGCGGGTGTGGTCGTCGGAGTGGACGACCCCGACGACCTGGACCGCGCGGCACGGACCCTGCGCGCGCTGGACATCGCCTGCACACGCGACGGCGACCGGCTCCTCGCCGTCGACGACGCCACCGGAATGCGGGCGACCCTGGCCGTCGTCCCTCGCCTGCGACAGCCGCCCGCCGCGCCGACCCCGTACAACGGGCCCGGCCGGGCGGAGCGGACCGGAGGCCGGGCACCCGGCCTGCTGCGCACCGACCCCGTGCGGCCGCGCAGGCTCGGACACGCGGTGCTCGGATCGATCGACCACGAGCGCACGATGCGGTTCCTGGTGCACGGGCTCGGTTTCCTGGTCAGTGACCACATCAAAGGAGAAGGCACCTTCGTGCGCTGTTCGGAGGACCACCACAACATCCTGGTGCTGCGCTCCCCGGTGAACTTCCTGCACCACACCGCCTGGCAGGTCGACGACATCGACGACATCGGCCGCGGCGCCCAGGCCATGTTGGAGGGCCGTCCCGAGCGGCATGTGTGGGGTCCGGGGCGGCACTACGCGGGATCCAATTTCTTCTGGTACCTCAAGGATCCGGCGGGCAACTTCAGCGAGTACTACTCCGACATGGACTGCATTCCCGAGGGCCGGCTCTGGACACCGGAGGAACTCGAAGGAGCCAAAGGCCTGTTTTCCTGGGGCCCGCCGCCACCGCCGTCGTTCGTACGTCCCGAGGACCTCGCCGCCCACATGACCGGCGCCCACACGCCCCGATAACCCGCGAATCCCCCGAATCCCCACCCCCGGCAGCCGAGACGCCGGCGATGGACTCCACCGACCGCCATGGTCGACGATGCCCCCAGGGAGGTGACCCCACATCGTGCCGACCCCGCTGCGCAATCACCTCATCACCAGATCCCGAAACCCCGCCGACCTGGTCGGTTGCCGGACCATCGTGGCAAGTTCGGCACCGCGTGCGCGAACCGCGACCACGCGGTCTACGACCGGATGTTGTCCGGCGGGCCGGACACCCGCTCATCGTGTGGCCCAACCCTCTCTTCCACGGGAACCGCGAGGGTGGTCCGTGGCTCCGAGAACGCGGCTGAGACACTGACGCGTTGATCGTTTGCGTCTCTCTCGGCAAGGAATCCGTTTCGCGTGCGCATACCTCGTGTAGTGGTGCTGTGGTCCGTTGTCGCCCTCGGGCTTGTGGGTATCACCGGTTGCGGCGGTAGCGGTGGCGGTGGGGACGCCGGCAAATCCTCCAACGTCGACAAGGACGCCAAGGCGCTCGTGACCGAAGCGGGAATCCTGTTGCGGGACGGGGACTTCGAAATCACCGGTGACGTCGTGCAGGAATCGATACGCACCGACTACAACGTCTGTGTCCATGCCGCCCGCGATGTCCAGGGAACCGCGGTCGTCTTGGAGCACAAGGCCGAGGTCGTCGTTGTCGGCGGCAAGTCCTACCTGATGGCCGACGCACCGTTCTGGCGCGCCTACGGCTCCCGAACGGACAGTGCCGACCAGGCCGAGATCGACAGGCGGGCCGCATTGATCGCCGGCAAGTACATGATGACGGCCGCCGACCCCGAAGACCCCATCGAGGGCATCGGTTCCATCCTTGGCGATGCGAACCTCACCTACGTCACCGGTGAAACCTCCGAGATCGGCGGCAAGCGGGTCGTCGCGCTGAAAGCGGAACAGCGGGACGGCACCACCCGAACCGTGCACGTGCCCGCCGAGGGCAAGCCCTATCCCGTGAAGGTCCAGGTGGACGGGGCCGACCCGGTGAACCTCGTGTTCGCCCGCGCCGAGAAGGCGTGCACTCCCGTCACACCTCCGACCGACCGGACGATCGACATGGACGAACCGGACGCCTAGGTGTATTGCCCACGGAGGTTGACCGCCGTCGCGTTCCGGACCCGCGCGCACGCGTACTTCGCCTCGTGCGGCATCACGATCCGGCGGGTCCTCACCGACAACGCCCGCTTCTCCTCGTGCGTCCCGGTGTCGCGCCTCATCTCGAATCCCGCGCGCCGTCGTGGTTCCTCGACATGATCGGGCCTCGCCGGGGCGTGGGCCCTACGACGGCGACGATGATCCTGTGCCGACCCATACATGTGTCCCGGGTGCCGGGCGCGACGGCCACGCCCGCCTCGGTGGTCGAACGCACCGCGCTCCGCCGCAGGCGCCACGTAGCCGTGTGGAGCCCGCCGCCAACGATGGAGCGGACGTTCGGGGGCGCCGCATCGGGTCGGGAGAATGTTGCCCATGGCAATGCCGTTCGGCGGCCGGGAGGGTGCGTTCGCCGTGGTGTGCCGCGGTCCCTCGGGTCAGCGTCTGCGGTTTTTGAGAACGCGCGGAATCACGACGATCGCGACGACCACCCACAGGGCGACGAACGCGTACGGGAACCAACTCGGCCCGTCCGGGCGATTGGCCAACAACGCTCCGTGCTCCGTGATCGCTGCCACCTCAAGGCCCATGATCGTCCCCTTTCGTGACGGCCGTCGTCGGCCGGACCGCCCGAGCCGGCGCCGGCAGGGTTGTTCCCGTCGGCGCGGACGGCGCCTACCCCGCCCCCACGCCCCCAGTCGTCGCGGCCGACCCGTCCGCCGGCCCCCTTTCGATCGAGCCCGGTCCGCCCCCCAACCACCACACCGCGCGCCTGGCCAACTAGTCTTCGTCCGTCATCCTGATGCCTGAGCAGGCTCCGCATCCGTCGAGCGGCTGTGGAGCCCAGTTGTGCCTGTGAGGAACCTGTCATGAGCGAGCCGCGCGGGGGCGTCGGCCGGAATCATTTCGCTCCACTGCGCCGCCTGCGGTGGGGTCCACGCCCGCGTCGGTCGCCGTTCGGACGCGAGGGCGGCCGCATCGTGACGGCCGTCGTCGGCGCCGCCTCCGGCGAACGGCGCGGTGGTCGCCCGGTCCAGGCGGCCGGCGCGCGGAACGGCGGGGACCCCGAGCCCGCGAAGCCGTCCGGCGTCTCCCCGCCCCGGTGGCGGATATGTCATGTCGCGGTCGCGCTCGCGCTACCGCTGTATGTCGGATGGGGCCTCCTGCTGGCCACCGGTGGCGGTGATCTCGCGGCTCAGTACTCCTGGGCGGAGTTCGCCGTGCGGCATCCGGGTACACCGTACGGCCTGTTCTGGTTCGGCGGGATCGACGTCGGCAGCTACAGCGTCCTCTCGCCGCCGCTGATGGCGTTGGTCGGGGTCCGCACTCTCGCCGCCCTCAGTGGGTTGATCTCGACCTGGCTGTTGGCCGCGCTGTTGGTGCGCACCACCCGGAAGGTACCGACGTGGCCGGCGCTGATCGGGGCGCTGGCGCTGTGGGCCAACATCGTCTCGGGCCGCGCCACGTTCGCTCTCGGTGTCGCGAGCGCGCTGGGCACCTTGCTGGTCCTCGTGGGGCGGCACACACCCGTGTGGCGGCTCGTCACGGGGGTCGTGGGGACCGGGTTGACCGTGCTGTTCAGCCCCGTGGCCGGTCTGTTCCTTCTCGTGGCGGGCGCGGGGTTCCTGCTCGACCGGCAGTGGGCGAGAGGCCTGGCCCTGACCGTACCGACGGGTGTGGTCGGTGGGTTGGTGACCGCGCTGTTCCCGTCCCACGGCCAACAGCCCATGGGGGCCGAGCGGATCATCCTGCCGGTCCTGGCCGGCGTCGTGGTGGCGTTGACGGCACCGCGCGACTGGCGCGAGCTGCGGGCCGGTGGCGCGGTCTACGCCGTCGGTGTGGTGCTGACCTGGCTGATTCCTTCGCCGGTGGGCACCAACGTCGAGCGCCTGGGCACGCTTGTCGGCGCGCCCGTGCTGCTGGCGATCTGGTTCGAGCGGAGACGGCGAGACCCGCAGCCCTGGAGGTCCTTGCTCCGAGTCGGTGGTGACACGTCCTTCCGCACGCGCTTGTGTGCCGCGGGGCTGGCGATGTGCGTGATCTGGACGGCGGTGGTGACGGTCCGGGATGTGCAGGCGCATACGGAGGTGCCCGACTGGTCGCGGCACACCGCCGGGGTCATCGCCGAGTTGGACCGGCTGGGCGCCTATCGCGGCCGTGTCGAAGTGGTCCCCACCGGCTCGCACCGCGAGGCCCGGGTGTTCGCCCGCTATTTCCAGGCGGTGCGCGGCTGGAACCGCCAACTCGACATGGAGCGCGGCCGCCTGTTCTACTCCGAGGAACTCGACGAGGCGAACTATCGGGCGTGGCTGAACGATTGGGCGGTCGGCTACGTCGTCCTGCCGCACGCCCCACCGGACGGCTACGCCAGGACCGAGGCCGCGTTGATCCGGTCCGGCCGCCTGGGCTCCTGGCTGGAGCCGGTCTGGAACGACACCTATTGGACCGTCTTCCGCGTCCGGGACGCCGTGCCACTGGCCACCGCCCCCGCCGAAGTACTCCGTGCCGGCGACGCCGACATCGTGCTCAGGATGCCCCGCCCGGGAACGGTCACCGTGCGTGCCGCCTACTCGCATTGGCTGTACTCCGACGGCGCCTGCCTGCGCGCGAGCGGCCCCTGGATTCAACTGACCGCTTCGCGCCCCGGGATCTACCGGATCACCTCCAGCTACTTCCCCCGGGATGGCTGCCAGACATGAGGTTTGCGGCCACGAGGCACCGACGCCGTCCCACATCCCCGAGGCCGCTCGGCCTTTGCCGGCATACGCGCAGCCGGGCGGCACCGTGCGCATCTCCGGGATGTTCCGCCTCGTACGCGGCACCGGGCACATCCTCGACGTGCTCGACGTCCAGCACCGCGACCGCCTCGCCCGGCGCATCGACGGCCGCCCGGCACAGGGGACAACCGAGCCGGGGACCGTTCAGCGGTGTCGGGCGGGCGGCCGTGCCCGGCGGACGGACGGCGAGCATCCGTAAGCGCTTCACGGAACGGCGGCGGCGCTCCGAGCGGTGAGTGACCGCCCGGCACCGTACACCGGTACGAGCGCGGGGACTTCGCCACCATGATCACGGACGTGGAGGCAGGCGATACCCCGATGCCCGGGAGGGGCGTTCACCGAGTTCGGCGCGGACCGAGGATGGTTGCGTGGTCGGCGCCGAACTCGGCGGTGGTGTCACCAGTGCGCGGCGGTCGCGTAGTAGGTGGCGCCGGGCCATGCCTGGACCGGTGTCGTCGACGGCACGATCCGGCCCGCGCACAGCCCGCGCTCGGCCAGCCCGTCGACGATGCGCGGGATCGCGGCGAGGGTGCTTTGGTATCCCTCGTGCAGCAGGATGATGCCACCCGGGCCGACCTGGAGGGCGTTGGCCACGATGTCGTCGGTGGAGATGCCGTTGTAGTCGAACGAGTCGGTGGTCCACAGCACCTCGGTCATGCCGAGTGTGGTCGCGTCCTGGCGGATTCCCGCGTTGGTTCGGCCGTACGGCGGGCGGAACAGCGTCGGTGCGTGGCCGGTTTGGGACTGGAGGATCTGGTTCGTACCCAGGAGTTCGTTGAACGCGTCGGGCTCGCCCAGGTCGTCCAGGAACGGGTGGGAGAACGAGTGGTTGCCGATCCAGTGGCCGCCGGCGGCGATCTGCGCGACGTACTGCGGGTAGTCCAGGGCGTGGGCCCCGGTCAGGAAGAAGGTCGCCTTGACCCAACCGGCGTCGTTCAGTGCCTGGACGTAGGCGGGGGTCAGGGTCGAGGGGCCGTCGTCGAACGAGATCGCCGCATAGCCGGCGGAGCATGGGGCGGGGGACGCGGGATCGGCGTGCGCGGCCGTCGTCGGGCCCAGGATCAGACCCGCCACCGCGACCATTGCCCCGGCCGCCCATGCGCGCACTCGCACGCTGGACTTCATCTCGGACTTCCTTTCGAAGATTCGACATCATCACGAACCCGGCCACCATCGAAGGATGGGTGGCCCTGCGGTCGACCTCCCGCCGCCGGGTGCGGCCGGGAACGGCTTACCGGTTGCCCCCGGGGCGGAAGGTCGACCGCAGGTCGAACGTCAGCGAGTGCGCGCGGGCAGGATCCGCTTGAGCGCGAGGCCCGCGCTGAACAGCGTGAACGCTGCCACGAGCGCCCACATGACGTTCGCGCCGGTCGCGGCCAGAGCGCCTCCGGCGCCGGCTGCGGCCGCACCCGTACTTGCGTGATACATGGTCACCATTTCCTTTCTTTTCTTCGGATCGCGTCCCAGAACGCCTGAGCCTGGGCCGCTTGCAGGTAGAGGTCGAAGGCCATCTCGACCACGATGAGCGCGCCGAGCACCACTTGCAGTGGTCCGCGTTTGCGGACGCTCACGGCGCGTTCCACGGAGAAGATCAGGGTCACCACCATCCACACGGGCTGAATACGCACGTGTCCGGTGAGGGCGAGGGACAGCAGCAGGGAACCGAGGTAGATCACGATGATCAGCAGGCCGATCAGCGAGAGCACCTGTCGTCCCCAGTAGGTGCGGGTGATGTGTGTCCACCCGTAGTCGGTCAGGTTCTCCAAGGCGCCGCGCTTCCAGCGCAGTCGCTGCTTGAACAGGTCCGACCAGGTGCCCATGACCTCGGTCATCAGCGTGCACTTGGGCGGGCAGACGATGCGCAGACCCAGGTGCAGGATGCCCAGCGTGAGTTCGTTGTCCTCGGTGAGCACGCGGGTGTCGTACACGTGCGCCGCGCCGGGAAGTTCACCGCTTGCTCGGGCCGCGACGACCTCTTGGAGGGTCAGCGCGCGAAAGAGTGTGGCCGTCCCGGTGAGTACGAGGGCTTTGCCCTGGAGCCGCTCGACATCGCGGACATAGCGGGCGTACTCGTTGCGTTGCAGCATGCCGACGAAACCCCCGCCCGGCTTGCCGGTGAACGTGCCGCCGACCGCTCCGAACTCGCCGGTCGCCAGCCGCTCCAGGCCGTGGCTGAGGAACTCCGGCCCGAGGGTGGAATCGGCGTCCATCACCAGGATCGCGTCGGCCGGCCCGAGATTCGGCAGGATGTGATCGATGACCTGATTGAGGCCGCCGGCCTTCTTGTGCTTGTTGTCGACGGTCTCGTAGACCTGCACGCCCATGCCGCGGGCTATCTCGACGGTTCGGTCGGTGCAGTTGTCCGCGATGACGATGATCGTCTCCGGCGGTCGACGCTGACCGTACAGGGATTGGATGGTCTCGCCGATCTGCGCTTCCTCGTTGTGCGCGGGCACCAGGGCGGTGATACGCATCGAGTGCACGTCCACGGCCGGCAGCGAACGGCGACGCCGACGCTTGGTCCTGAGCCGGAACGGCTCGGCCTTGCGTGCCCGGTGTCGCCGGGGACGCTCTCCTGCGGGAGTCGGCTCGAAGGCCGGGACCGGGCGCGGCTCATCGCGAATCGGCGCCAGGATCTCCGTCGGGTGATCCGCCCCCATCGGCTGTTCGGCACGTCCTCGGTGCCGCCCGCCGGGCACGCCGCTCGCGTACCCCATGTTGCTCATCTCGCCGTCGCGCTCCCGATCGAAATCATGGCGAATGGAAGAAATCGCCCAGAAGCGCACGCGCGAATCCCGAAGCCGCAACCGGCGTTCGGGCAGCGCGAAGGCCGACGAGTTTCAGCTCGCCGAGAAGCGAATCATCCGTTCCCCCCGGGGTCCCCACCCAGGATGACCAAGAATGGGGTATCGAAAGGATCTTGTACAACACAAAGTTCCAATTGTGAGCACAAGCACAGACAAACGCCGAGATCCCAACAGATAGTTGCCTGCCGCCGCACGGCCGAGAGCCCCGGCGATCGCACCGACCCCGAGGGATTCGGCGATTCGAATATCGTCACCGACTCTGACATACCGGGTATTTCACGCCACCCGGTTGCCCCGGGTGTCGCGTTTGCGTAGCAATAGGCCGCCGGCCGGCAGTGCCGCGACGGCCCACCCCGCGGCCACGCCGAGGCCGGCCAAGAGGCGGACGGGCAGGCTGTCGGGATTGGTGGTGGTCTCGATGCCGCCCCCCGCCCTCATCGGCGCGACGCTCCCGAGCAGGCGCCGCCGGTTCGGGTCTCCGAGCGGTCGGACTGCCGCACCGCACTCTCGCCCACCGGTCGTCCCCCGATCCGGCGGGCGCGCGCCATCCGGGTGAAGTACACGAACAGCCTTCACTCGAAAGGGATGGATCGTATGCGAGCTGTCAATCCGAATGGTGTGCCGCCCTCTCCCCACCGGTCGTGGGAGCCCTCCCGGCCCGCGAACTGCCGCATCCGGCCCGGCCCGCCGCCTCGTCACCTGCACACCCGGCCGCCCGCCGGTGCGCCACGACGACCCCGCGACCTTCACCGTCTCGGAAGGAACCCGCAACCACCATGAGCAGCAACATCGCCTACGCGAAGATCCACCCCGCGATCGGAGTGGCCCGGGTGGGCAACAGCACCCGCGACGACGGCCGGTACGACGACATCTGGGACGGCCGGTCACCGCCACGCTCATCCCGGACGGCCGCGGCATCGACGTCACACCCGCCCGGGTCGTGGTGGGCCCGCCCGACTACGCGCCGGACATCAAGACCATGCACACCGTCTACGACCTGCTCCTCGACGTCTTCGTCGGCAACGGCCGGCTCGACCCGATCACCGCCGGCCACCTGCGCAACCGGCGCACCTCCCGCGGCCTCGAACAGCGATGGCTCCGGCACGCCTTCCGGCGTCGCCGCCACACCGCCGGCCCGACGGATCCCGCCGACGGCCGACCGAACACCCGATCCCCCCGATCCCACCCCCAGGAGTGTCCGCATGACCACCACCGACGTCATCTCCGTATCCGACGCCGACGCCGCTCCCCGCCACGGCCACCGGTTCCTGCTCATCGGCACCGATACGGTCTTCGCCTACCACCTCGCGCTCTACCACGTCCCCATCCATGCCTTCCAGATGATCAACAAGTTCGGCCTGGACGGGGGCCTGCGGAAGAAGTACCTCGATGACCTCGCGAACCACGAGGACCAGCGGGTGTACTACTCCCTGTTCTCCGAAGGCGACTGGCCCCTCCAGGAAATCGTCGACGGCACCCGCGACTCGCTGCCCGTGGAACTCGAGCGGGTGACCGTCGACAGCGCCGGCAATCGCACCTTCACCAAGATCCTCGACGAGACCACCGCCACCTGCCGCAAGCAGGACGTCGTCCACTACAAGCCGCTCAACGCCACCGACTACCCCGACCACCTCACCTGTCTCGCCTTCGGCCAGGGATCCGAGGTCCACCTCGCCCACCAGCTCGCCGCCTCGCCGAACTGGGACGAGGTCATCACCACCACCCGGCCCGCCGGCTTCCAGCAGAGCGACCTCGACCACGCCACCGCCGTCACCATCCCCTCCATCAAGGACCCGAAAGGCGTCGTCACGACGAGCCCCCTGGTGAAGGGCAAGCCCTACGAAGGCCTGATCGGGACCCGCGAGGTCACCTTCACCGCCGGGCGCCAAGGCTGGTGGAACCACACCAGCCTGAACACGTAACCACGAATATCGAGCGCCGCACCGCCCGTTCGCCGTCGCGCATGGCGGGCGGCGGGGTCGTCGGGGACGTGGTGCGGCTCGCCATGCCGTCGCCGCAGAACCCACCGAGGCCGACCGGCTTCGGGACCCTTCACCTCGGACGCGGCCCCCACCGGCCGAACTCCGGTGGGGCCGCGTCCGTGTGCCTTCCGCCTTCGCGCGGCCGCGCGTGTGGCGGAGCCGGCACGGCAATCGCCGGGCGGGCTGGGACCGGATTCCCGACCGGCCGCGGGGCGCGGCCGGCTTCGTGACCTGGCCGGCGCCCGCCAGACCTCGACCCTGGTCCTGAACGCTACCCGGATGCGCGACCGATGAGTTTGTGGCTCCCGGCGGGTCCAAGGTAGCGACACCTGTGGAAAGGACATTGCCATGTCGGAGCTTCTCGTCGACTTCATCACCTCTCTCGACGGCCACGCATCGGGAGAGGGATGGCCCGGGTTCTGGGGCCTCGAGGGTCCGGAGTACCTCGCATGGCTCGGCGAGCAGCCCGAGGCCACGTACCTGATGGGAGCGAACACCTACCGCCTGATGTCGGGCTTCGCCGCAGGCCAGGTCCCGAATGGCCAAGCCGAGTTCAGGCCCGAGGAAGAGGCGTCCGTCGACGAGCTCACGCGGGCGTCCAAGGTGGTGTTCTCCTCCTCACTCGACGAGCCACTGACCTGGGCCGGCTCCACGCTCGTCCGCGACGACGCCGTCGAGGCGGTCCGCGCCATGAAGTCGAGCGGCGCGGGGCTCCTCAGCACGATCGGCAGCCTCAGCCTGTGCCGGTCCCTGGTACGAGCCGGACTCGTCGACCGCTTCCGGGTCGTGATCTTCCCGGTGATCACCGGGGCCACGGGCGCGGAACGCATCTACGACGGCTATCCGGACGTCGCCCTCGAGATGATCGAGCACCGCACCTTCGACGGCCGTATCCAGTTGGTCGAGTACAAGCCCCGCGTGCTCGAGCACCCGCCGCTCGGCATTCCCGAGTGACGTTGCCCCGTCCGCCGGTCCGCCGGTCCGAACGGCACCGGGCCGGCGCCGGCGGGCGCGGAACGAGACCCGATGGAGGGCGAACGGCCGATGCCGTGTGGTGGGACATCGACCATGGGGGCGATGTGCCCACTGTGAACGCGGAGTTGACGTGTACGCAGTGCTGTTGGTCGCCGTCGGGGTGGTGCTGTTGGGCGCGATCGCGTTGTTGGTGGTTCTCTCGTTCGGCCGCCGGGACGCCGGTGAGGGTCCTCGGGACCTGTTGCGTGTCTCGGGGGATGGCGAGAGGGACCGGGCCGAGGCCGGTGATCGGGCTCTCGGCAGCACCGCCTGGATGCGCGGTGGTGGCGGCGGCTGTTGAGCGGTCGACGGGTGCGACGGCGTCGCGGTGCAGGTCGGGGTGGTCGCGGACGGATTCGTCGGCGCGCTGCTCACCACCCACACCTACCGCGACGACCGGCCCATCAAGTCGACCCGCGCCGGGCGACAGGCGCGGACGCACGGAGGCGGTGGCGGGCTTACGTGCGCGCCGATGCGTGGGTCCGAGTGGCGGAGATGAGCCCGGCCAGTGAGGTGCGGGTTTCCGACAGCGCGGTGATCCGGTCATCCAGGCCCCGGAGGTGTTCTTGGAGGGTCTCCAGCTTGCATTCGGCGACCGTGCCGTCCTGGCGAACACACGGCAGGAGATCGCGGATGACCCTGGTCGGCAGCCCCGCGTCCAGAAGTGCGCGAATGCGGCGGACCGTGGCGGGTGCGCTGTCGTCGTAGCGGCGGTGGCCGCTGTCGAGACGGTAGGACGCCAGGAGGCCCTGCTCCTCGTAGTAGCGCAGGAGCCGGACGGAGGTGTCCGTCGCGGCGGCGAGCTCGCCGATCTTCATGTGGCGCCCCTCACAATCCCTTGAATCTCACATCGATGTGAGATCTTAACGTGAGGTCCATGACGAACACGGATCACCCCATCTCCCTCTACGGTTTCCTTCGCCCCGCGCCGGGGCGCGCGGACGAGGTCCGGCGCATCCTGTCCTCCTTCGTGGAACCCACCCGACAAGAGCCCGGAAACCTGCAATACCACCTCCACGAGCACGAGGACGGCCGCTTCTTCCTGTACGAGGTCTGGCGCTCGCAGGAAGACCTGGACCGACACAACGCGACGCCACCGCTTCGGGCCTTCCTGGAAAACCTGTCGACCTTCCTGGAGGCAGCCCCGGAGGGCTACTTCGACACCATGCTCAGCCCGTATCCCGGGGCTGCACCGGCTCCTGCCTGAGTGCCCGCGAACAGGTGCCATGCATGGCGCACGAGGGCGACTTCACCGTGGCCGGCGCTCGCCCGCACGGCGAACCGCCCGGGCGTCGACGCGGTCAGCACCCGGGCCGGCGCAGCTGCGCGAGTCGTTGCGCCGCGTGCTGATCCGGGCTGTGCCCGGCCGTGCCGGAGTCGGCAACTCGGGCCGGCGGCCGACCGCTTGGTCGCCGCGTTCGACTTCACCGGCGAGGCGTGGACCGGGGGTGGCGCGAACCGCCGCAGAGCGGCGACAGGCCGGGCATGTGGGGGTCGGGGGCACCGTGACCGGGCCGCGGGGCGTGGCGTGGACGGGCGCGGCGGCGTCGCGAGGACGGGTGGGCGTCGGGCTCGCGCCGGCTGTCTGCGCAGGGGGAAGTACCCGGGCTGCTGCCGTTCGACGGCGTTGGCCTCGTGAGAGGCCGACGGCGTTGGGACCGGCGCCGAATGGGCGAGGTACCTCGGCACGGTCGCCGCGGCCTGGGCCGGCAGACGAATCGGCCGTCGGAATGGTCGGGGTAGTGCGCGTCACGCGAACCGCACCCACAGGCCCCGGCGTGCCACGGGGTCACGCGGCGCTGCGACGCACCTCGCCGAGGCGGCGCAGCGCGTCGTCGAGTTCGGCCTGGGCGTGGTCGAGCCAGGTGGTGGTGATGTCGGTGCCGGCGGTGCTGTGATCGGGGCGCCGGTGCAGGCGGGGTTGCTCGCCCGGGTCGGCGGCGCGGGCGTGGGTGAGGGCGTGGCTCGTTCGCGCGGCGGCGGCGAGTTCCTCGCCGGCCGCGTCCAGGTAGGTGCGGGTGGCGGGGTCGGTGACCTTGGTGAGGTTGGCCGGGTCGGTCACGGTGCGGGCGATCGCCTCGAGGGTCCTGCCGGTCAACTTTCGGGCGGTCAACGCCGGTGGCAGACCGGGGAGTTGCGCCAGGTGCGCGAGGGCCGTGCTCTCCACCAGGGCCAGCGAGTACGTCAGTCGTCCGAGCTTCGACAGATACGTGTCATCGGGGAACATGCGGGCCATTGTGCGTTACCGCTCCGACGCCATCGACGTGTTTTCGAACGCCGAACGGGTGGTTCGGCCATGCAGGATGCGGGTAGTCGTCCGCTCCGGTCGGCCGACACCGAACCGACCCACACCACAAACCCGCCGGAAGATCCGACATCGAACGGCGGCTCCCGGCGTCCTGACCACGGCGGCGATTCGTCTCGGTCCGGACAACCGTCCGCTCCGCACCGGGGCCGCGTTGCTGTACGGGTGGACGGGCGCCCTTCGCGGGGTCCACACATACTCGCCTCGTGGCGTGCCGTACGGGCTCTGCCTCGCGCAGGTCGGCGGAGAAGGGCTCCGACCGCGGCAACGCGCGGTCGGAGCCCTTCTCGTTCGTCGCGCGGACGACCCGGCAGAGGAGCATGGCCCGTCGCCCGGACAGGCTCAGGCGGACTCGCCGCGCCGGATCGGGTCCGCCATGGTCTCGATCCGTCGGTCGAACAACAGGTCCATGGTCGCCGGTAGTTGCGGGTCGATGTTGGGGCGCGGCAGCCCCGGGACCAGATCGTCGAAGCCGACCGTCTCGGGGGCCGAACCGCCGGCCCCGGCGGCTCTCCGCTCGCCCTCCGGGTCGCCTCCAAGTCGCTTCCATGTGCCTTCCAGGACCACCCGGCGAGTGTTTTCCCCACAAGGCGACGACGGCCGGTCCCACCGGCCCGACACTCGGGAGAACACCATGAAGCTCAAGACCCTCACCACCATCCTGGCCGCGCTCGGTGGCGCCTTCATCATCTACGTCGGCCTCGCCTACCTGCTCGCCCCGCAGTCGACCGCGTCCGGCTTCGGCCTGCCCAGTTGGCCCGAGCACGAAGGCACCGGGTTCCTCGCCGTCAAGGGCGTCCGCGACATCGGCACCGGGCTGGTCATGCTCGCCCTCCTGCTGACCGGACACCGGCGGGCACTGGGCTGGACGATGCTCGCCATCACCTTCATCCCGGCCGGCGACATGACGGTCGTGCTGAGCAACGACGGCTCCGCCGCCACGGCCTTCGGCGTCCACGGCCTGACCGCGTGCCTGGTGGCACTCACCGCCGGCCTGCTGCTGCGCGAACACCCGGCCGAGGCAACCGCCCCCGCGCCCACCTCGACCACCCCGCGCGTGAGCGTCCCGGCCGCACGTTGACCCCTCGGGCCATGCCGGCACGGCATCCCCGACCCGAACCCCGACTCCTGCGGCTGGGACTCCCACCGGATACCCGTGTGCGGGACGAACAGGATCCCGCACAACGCCTGCCGATCCGGCACACGGGGTCGCCCACGCGTCGGCTTCGGAGGAGGTTCGGGTGGGGCTTCGGAGGAGGTTCGGGTGGCAACGACTCGGTGAGGGACAACAGTTCGTCCGAAACGATCCATGGACGCGACCCACCTCTGCGCACACGGGGCCCAACGACCGAGCAAGCCGATGGTCACACCGGACTCACCATGTGTCAGGACCTCTTGACCGGCAGGCCGGCGTCGATGACCTCGGCGATGAGGGTGGCGCCGCGGCTGTTCTGGTGGATCTGGTCGGTCGTGAGCACCAGACCCCGACGCCGCGAAATCGTGTCGAGGCTGCGGCGCAGCACGGTGTGCTGGACGAGGACTCCGACGACCGCCGCGGGTGTCACCTCCCGGTAGGGAATCGGCGGCGGGTCCGTTCGGCGCAGTTCCTCGATCTGGCGTTCGTGGAGCGGAAGGTAGGCCACCTCGTTGGTGGCGGCGACCTCGGCGATCATCCGGCTGTACTCCTGCGACGCCCGCGCCGCGGGTCCGTCGAGTTGTTGGCCGAGAACCGGCAGCGACAGCAGACCGATCGTCGCATCGGTCTCGGTTCGCAGCCGTTCGACGATGCTTGCGAGGCACTCCTGGAACCAACCGGCAGACGGGCGTTCGGGGAGCCGTTTGCGCTTCATGGCCTGCTCGACGGGGTAGCCCGGAAGGCTTGCTCGGGCGTCGTTGGTCCCGATCAACACGGTGATCACGTCGGGCGGGTTCGCGACGACGGCATCCACGCGCTGCAACAGGTTGTAGGCGAAGTCACCGTTGGCACAGAAGCGGGTCGGCCGCACGTCACCGTCACCGTCACCGAGAGGGTGGCGTCGTCCGATGAGGTCCAGGTAGTCGACGCTGAACTGCGCGCGCGTGAGGCTGTCGCCGAGGCACGCGATGCGTGTCGTCACGGCGCTTCCCGGTCGGGCGTAGCGAGGGGTTCGGTCGTACGGGAGTCGGTCCGAGGACGATGGTCGGTGCCGAGGCCGGCGGTGATGGCCAGGATGGACGTCGGCCCCGACATATCGACCGCGTGCCATACCCCGGCCGGGTTGATGGTGGCTTCGCCCGGTCCGAGCAGGACGCGTTCGGGCACCCCGTCCACGTCGCGGGTGACCGTCACCGACCCGCTGAGGCATACGACCAGTTCGTCGCCGGCAGGGTGGCTCTCCCAATGGTCGCCGTCCCCGTCGCCGTCGAAGATCATCACCATTCGGCCCTCGGCGCCGTCCGCCGCGACCGCGGCGCTGTACGCCTGAAGCACCTCCGGGTCCCAGGCGAAGCCCTCGACGGGTTTCGCTCGCGATCCCAGCCCGAGGTGCACGGGGGTGGTCCGCAAGTCGACGGCATTGCGTTCGTTGTTGACGAGTCTCATGCCGACGATCATCACTCGACAGCGGTCGGGCGGTCTTGAAGGAATGGGAACAGAAACCGACACGACGGTCGGTCGGGTGGCGACTACCCGGGCCCGAGGAGAACTTCGCCGCGCCGCCAGGCCGTCGGCGACCGTCCCGTGAACTCGCTCCACTCCCGTACGAGATGGGCCTGGTCGGCATAGCCGGAGATGGTCGCCACCTCGGCCCACGGAAGCGGGGCGTGTGCCGTTGCCAGTTCGTGCGCGTGCTCAAAACGCAGAACCCGGGCGACGGTCTTCGGCGACAGGCCCAGTTCCGCGCGGAACCGTTCGGTGAGGTACCGACGGCTCCAGCCGAGTTCCGCGGCAACCGCGCCCACGTGAACACATCCCCGCGCGGCGACGAGTCGGCGCCAGGCCTCGGCAACCTCGGGGCGCACCCGGTGCACACGGTGGCCGCCGGTGCCGCGATCGACAGCGCGGAGGAGCAATGCGTCCAGCACGGTGAAGCGCGCCGCCCATGTCTCGGCCGTGCGGAGCCGGTCGACCAGCTCCGCGCCGAGCGCTCCGAGAAGCTCGTCGAGCGGGACCAGTCGGTCGGCGAGCGCGGCGGCGGGTAGGCCGTAGATGGCCCGAGCCCCGAGCGGTGTCAGCGCTACCTGTACACCCTGCTGGCGTCCGTCGTGGTGGATGGCGACGGACCGGCTCATCAGACCACCGGTCACGCTGCCGAACCGGGTGATCGGAGACCCGTCGTCAACGCCCGCCGCGACCTCCAACGGGCCGGACAGGCTGATCACTGCCGTGAGCGCGCGACTCGGCGGGCCGCAGTGCACACCGGCCGGGAGCGCGCGCAGGTCGAAACCGACGTACGCGTCGACATATCGCCGCAAAGCGGGCGCCGGACGTGCGCCGATACCGGCGGCTGTGCGCTCCTCCACGCTCCTCGGTGTCACGCTCCTCAGTGTACGAAGCGGTCGAGCCCGGCAAGATCGTCACCCGGACCGCGAACCGCATCAACCGTCGTCGTCGCCCCCGGCATCCGCGCCGGTGCCGAAGCCGCTTCGGGCACGCCCGCCGGCGCGACGTACCGCGTTCACCGTGCGGCTGCGGTGATGGCCTCGTGGAATGCGGCCGATGGACCACCCCATGCCCGTACGATGGACGCGTGGCCCGGGGCCGGGCAGACAGGTAACCCAGTGGAGCCGTCGGACCGGGAGCGTGCCGTGGCGAAGACATGGCGGTGGGAAAGCGATCACCGGTGCTGCGCCACCTGCCCGCCGGACAGCTCGCTGGTGTACGAGGGCGGGGAAGTACGCTACCTGGGATGGTGTTCGGACGTCGGCTTCGGTGGGGGTTACACCATCGGGGTCCAGACGATCGACGAGTTCGTGACCCGCGGACCTCTCGACGAGACCATGCCCCCGGCGCTGATCGCGGAGATCCGTGCGTACCTGACCGCCGCGTAAAGGTCACGTGGCTCGCGAACGGCCTTGGCCCGGATCGTTGTCGGGCATCCGGTCATGGCGAGGTCGTGCATGCGGACGACCGCGCCGACCGACCGGTCCACGCCGTTGCCCTGGGGCGGCGGCAGTCGCGCAGGATCTTCCGTTTCTACCCGCGGGCGAAGACGTGCTCGACACGGGCGCGGACCCTCGTGGTTCGAGCCGCCCCCAGTGGAGCAGACCGAGGGCCCTGCGGGTCGCCGGGATCACGAACGGCCGATCGCATGCCGGGCCATCGGGCGTCAGGGAGTGTCGACGACCTCGTGGCCCGCGGCGCGTAGCGCGGCGAGGGCTTGAGCGCGGTGCGGATCGGGCACCAAGAGGAGGTCCGCGTGGTACGTGGAGCAGACGAACACCGGCACCGCGGCCTCGGCGAGGGGTTGGACGAGGGAGGCCAACAGCCCCGGCACGTCCAGACCGTGCTGTGCGTCGGCGTCGTACAGGCCGATCCAGCGCTGTGCCGCGGGGGTGTCGGCGGAGGCGTTCCGCACGACGGTCAGCCCCTCGGGCGCGCGGACCAGGGCGTGCCACGCGTCGTCGCGGGGTTCGCGGTCGTCGGCGAGATGGTCCAACGCGAACACGTGGTCCAGGACTGCGAGCCGAAGTGCGGGACGGGGGCGGGTGTTCGCGTCCGTCGTGGTGGTGTCGTGGCCGGTGCCGCCGGTTTCCCGGTGTCGCGTGAGGTCCAGGGTGAACGCGACGCGGTCGAGACCGGGGCCGTCGTAGTCGGGGCGGACGGGTGAACCGCCTGCGTCGGGCAGTGTCTCGAAGCCGAGCCGTGCGTGGAATCGTCGGGAACCCGCGTTGCCCGGGCTGGTGACACTGTGCACGTACCGTCGGCCGCTTTCCCAGGCTTGGTCGAAGAAGCCCCGGTACAGGGCCTTCGCGATCCCGCGTCCGTGCCAGGCGGGGTCGACGCCCACGAAGTGGATGTACGCCACATCGGATCGACTCTGCGAGTGGAACCCCACAAGGAACGCCACCGGTTCGCCCTCGCGTTCGACGAGGTAGCTGGTCGTGGTGAAGTGCTGGAAATACAACCGGGGCAGAAGCAGAGCGCGTTCTCGAGAGCCCGCCTCCCCCTGAAAGCCGCCCCACCAGGCATCGAGCACCGCCAGGATCCGTGGTTGATCCTCGGCGACCGGATGGCGCACGGTCAATCCCGTTGGCAAGTCGTCGATCATGGTCGCGATGATGTCAGGACGTCGTCGGCCCGCCCAGCGAATTGTCCGCGGCCGTTCACGCCCGCCGCCTCGGCACAGGGCTGTCGAGGGCGTCGGTGACCACGCGCTGCCACGCCGACCGCCGTGAGTTCAGCCTCTTCGCAACCGCCGGCTCGGCGGGCCGGCCCTCGCCCGCCCGGTCACCTCGCCCGCCCGGTCGCCTCGGGCGTCCGGTACCGCGCAGTCCTGGAACTACAGCAGGACTACGGCCGTGCGCGGTTCGGGGCTCTGGGGGTGGAGAGTTCACGCCGGGAGAGCGCGACCGGTTGGCCTGGCCGGTCAGGTTCTGGCGTATCGGGTAAGCGATGCTCGGCGATGGCCGGCCCGCCGGTCAGTCGATGCCTTCGATGATGCGGAAGTCGCGCTCGTAGCCGTCGGGGAGGGCCACCAGGGCCTTCCGGTATGCCTCGCTCTCGTATGCCGCGACGGCCTGCTCGAAGCTGTCGAACTCGATCAGAACGGCGCGTTGCGTGATTCCGGCCTCGTGGGCGACGACTCGACCGCCAACGGACAGGGTGCGCCCGCCCCCGGCCCGCACAGCCGGACCGGCCAGCTTGTCGTAGGCGGTCAGCGCTTCAGGGTCGGAAATGGCGGGGTAGACACTGACCCAGTAGCCCTTGGCCATGGAAACCTCCTGTGTTCGGCCGGACACGTCCGACTTCGAATCGACACCCGGATCGATCGATCCCGGCGTCGGGTAGTGCGATCCGTCGAATCGCCATATGCGCAGGCTAGGGGCCGATGTGCGGTCGAGGGAAAGACCGGCACGGAATAGCCTCAGAACGGATCGTTATCAATCGGCAGGGAAGGAGGGCACGTGGCGCCGGATACGGTGAGCCTGCGGTACTTCCTGGTGCTGGCGCAGGAGTTGAACTTCACCCGCGCGGCCGCACGGATCGGTATCGCACAGCCCGCGCTCAGCGCCCGAATGCGCCGATTGGAGGCGGAACTCGGTACGGCCCTGCTCATCCGCAACACGCGTAGCGTCGTATTGACCACGGCCGGTGCGGCTTTGGCGGAGTCCGCGCCGTCCGCGCTGGCGGCGCTGGACCGGGCATGGGACACCGCCCGGAGCGCGGCGGCCGGTGAACTGGGCACGCTGCGCATCGGATACAGCCTCAGCACCGGGGCCGAGACGGCACCGGCCCTGGTGGACAGGCTGATTCGCGACAACTACGGACTCGACGTCGGCGCGGTCCCGATGGCGACACCGGAGATTTCCCCCGCGGTCGCCGACGGCCGCATCGATGCCGGGATCACCCGCGGTGAACAACCGGGCCGTGGCGTACGCCGGTTCCTGCTGCGGCATCAGCGCGTCGGGGTCCAGTTGGCGCAGCACCATCCGCTGGCCGGACACCCGGAGATCGAGATCGCCGACGCGGCGGCGTATCCGCTGCGACTCCCGGACCGTGCGGCCAACCCCGTGATCCACGATCAGCTGTCCGCACTGTTCCGAGACACCCGACCACACCCCCGATTCCACACGCCCGCGGTCTCCTTCGACATGTCTCAGCGCGACCTGCACGACGGGGTCACCCTCGCCCCGGCCGGAGAAGCCGCGGCCACGGCAGCACCGGCCGGTCTCACCTGGCGACCGCTGCGAGGCGCGCCCGGCCTGACGATCCACCTGGTTCTCCCCCGCGAGCAGTCGCCGCTACACCGCCGCATCCGTGCCGTCGCCAAAACCCTGGCGCACGAACTGCACTGGCTGCCGGACTGACGAGCAAGAGGTCAAGCGAGACGAACGCCTGCGGTGGAGCAGTACGGCATGGGGCGTTCAGTTCCCTTCCCTGGTCTGGAGGGTGGAGGTGTCCTTGACCTTCACGTCGCCGACACCGCGGCGCTCGGTGAAGAACGTGCGCCAGGGCGACCGCGCCGGGCAGGGGTCCTCGTCGGTATCCACCACGACCTTGTGCGCCTTCTTCGTCGCGGCCGGGGCCTTCGACGTGGTCGACGCCGGGCGGCCGGTCCGATCCCGCGCCCGCGCGCGGTCGGCGTACGGGCCGCGGTCGCCGGTGCGCCGGCCGCGGGCCCGTCCTGTCGGCCCTCGGCTCGTTCGCGAGGAGCGGGGCCGGCGGGCTCGACTCCGGCGGCTGCCGCGGTCAGGCGGGCAGCGATGTCGGCGCGGGGAGCGGCCGGGCGGGCACGAGAGCACCGCGCTCGCCGCATCGGGATCGTCGGCCAGGGGCCAGGGTCGCGGACCACACCGTGCCCGCCGCGACAATCACCGTTGAACGGGTCTCAAGAATCGAGCACGGCGGCGACGGCCTCGATCTCGACGAGTTGGTCCTTGTAACCGAGTACGGTGACGCCCATCAAGGTGCTGGGGACGTCATGGTCGGCGAACGAGTCCCGGACCACCTGCCAGGCGGCCACCAGGTCCTCCCGCCGGGCTGATGCGACGAGAACCCGTGTGCTGATGACGTCCTGGAGTGACGCACCCGAGGCAGCGAGAGCAGCCTGCATGTTCTCGATCGCTTTCGCCGCCTGGCCCGCGTAGTCCCCGATCGCTGCCGTGGAACCGTCATCGTTCAGCGGACACGACCCGGCGAGGAAGATCAGGCGTGACTCGGCAGGCGCCGTGGCAGCGTAGGCGTACTCGGCGATGTCGGACAGGGAGGCGGAGCGGATCAAAGTAATGGCACGAGCCACGGTCGTGGGGCCTTTCCCTCGGGTGCTGAGCGCGGACATCCTGCCGGCACCCCGGCGACTCCCGCCTTCCCTTTTATCGCCGCCCCCACGGCAACGCCATCACTTCTGCTCGACATCCATGAACCGCATGGTCACCAACCCACTCCGGAACCAGTCGACCGCACCTGGTACTCCGCCACCGTCCGCTGCGCCGTCGTCGGATCGGAATCGCACGCCACACCGGGCCCGCATGAGGGCCTTCTGATCGTTCCGTGCGGCACGTGGAGTCGAGGGTTGAATAGCGCCGTCGTCCTTCGACGAAGCGGCTACCGGACTCCCACCCAGCGGCAGGCGTTCGACCCCGGCATCGCCGACGACCCCTACCGGCGCGGGGCGCCGCGAAACCGGCGGTGCTCGGATCGGCGGTGAGCTGCGCGGGGGAGGTCGTGTGCGGCAGGCCGTGGCTCACGAAGGGGGATGGGCTCGATGAAACGCTCGTGCTCCACATCGGTGAGACCTTCTGCGGCGAACCAGTCGTAGCCCACGTGGCGGCCGCCCGGTTCGAGGATCCGGAAGGCTTCGTCGTGCACCCGCCACTTGTCCGGCACGTGGCAGACGGCCTCGAAACTGTGGCAGACATCGAAGGCAGCTACACCTCCAACGCCACGCGGCACAACCGAAACAGACGCGGTCTCGCGTGCGGGGTCGACTCACCTTCCGCGGTCGCGCCTGATCCGGGCCGCCACCTCGGGGACGGGCGCCCAGTGCTCACCCCGGCGTCGTACCCATGTCTCCCGCAAGGCGTTCACCTCGTGGTTCAGGTCGTCCGTGCGGAGGTCGTCCATGTTGGGAAGGGCGTATCTCCGCCCGGTCGAGTCGTACAACACGGCCGCCTGTGTCGGCTGGTCCTCCAATCCCCAGGGCAGCGTCTCGATCTCGATGCCCTGCGTGTCCGGCCACGCCACCACGCGGGTACGGAAGACCCCGCGAAGCGTCACGCCGTACCCGTCGACGACCGTTGCCCTGATCACGTGCAAACGGAAGAGCTCGAAGGACATCAACAGCGCAAACAGCCCCATCACCGGCGGCCAGAGGGAGAACCAGCCGGTCTCCGAGGCGATCCCCACCGTGGCCCCGACACCCATGCCGAGCACGAACACCAGTGGGAGCACGCACGACCCGAGGCCCAGCCGATACTCACGCCACTCCGAGGGATCCCCACGCCCGCAGGACACGACCATCAACTCCGGTGGTTCCGACCGGCAACGAAAACGCGTACGAACGATCCTCCGGACGAGCCAAGCACACCGAGCCCCGGCACGGGAGGGCACCATGGTTGCCGGCGTGCGCAGGAACGGTGTCTGTCACATCCGCGGCGCGGCGCGATCCCTACCGGAGGCGTAGGCCCGATGGGTACGTTTTTCCACGAGATCGCCACCGCGCGCTGCAGAGTGCCGCCGGCGGACACGAGGCCATGGCCCGATCCCCACCTCGATCCCTCGTCGAGCACGTGACGAACCCCGAACCGGCCTCGCGCTCCCACGCGGACATCGACGTGCCCGGGAGCCGAGGCCGGTGCGGCTTCGGGGGTGGTGAGCTACGGCGAGGGGGAAAGGAGTTCGGTGCGCGGTGCGGGAGGGGGTGATTGTTCGTCCGCCCCGGAGACGATGAGGGGTCGCAACGTGCGCGCGGCGATCCGCAGGCCCTGCAGGGTCTTGTCGAGGGTGCCGCTCCATACGGGGTCTTCGTGTTCGACGGCGATGTCGCCGTCGTATCCGGCGGTGTCGAGCGCGTTGATGATCTCCTTCCAGTCGAGTTGCCCGCAGCCGGGTACCCGGTAGCGCCACCATCCGACATCGGTGGGTGATGTGCGTCCGGCTGTCTTGCCGAAGACGCCGTAGTGGGTGCGCGCCCGCTCGTCGATCCGGATGTCCTTGGCCTGGACGTGGCCGACGATGCCGGCTCGGAGGGCGTATTCGAGTGCGTGGAGGGGGTCGATGCCGAGCCAGGGGAGGTGGGAGGGGTCGTACGCGAGGCCGAAGCCCAAGTCGGCCATCCAGTCCCACAGTTCGGGTGAGTACGCGAGGTTGGCGGGGTATCCGTCGGGGTGCCAGCCTTCCATCGGGCAGTTCTCCGCGAGCAGCCTCACGCCGCGGTCGGCCGCGTACCGGGCCAGCGGGGCCAGGTGCCGCTCGGCCTGCACGAGATTGTCGGCCACCGGCAGGGTGATGTCCCGGCCGATGAAGGTGGTGACGTGCCGGACGTCCAGGGTCGCGGCCGCGTCGACACAGGCTCGCAGGTGCTGGTGGACACGGTCGCGTTCACCACGATCGTGGTGCAGGTTGTTGCCGCAGTAGGTCACCGCCGAGATGGTCAGGCCGTGGCCGTCCATCAGATCCCGAACACGGGCTGCGTCGTCGGCGGTGAAGCCGACCACGTCCAAGTGAGCGGCCTGATGGACGTGTTCGCTGCCGACCGGCCACGCCGCCACCTCCAGCGCCTCGTATCCGGCCTGTGGCGCCCAGGCGGCGACCTGTTCCAGTGACATCCGGCCGAGCGCGGCCGTCAACAGTCCGAGTTTCATGTCCTGCCTCGCTTTCCGTGCCTACTTGGTCACGAGCCGGGTCGACCGTTGCGTCGAGCGCGGCCGGGGCACGGTGGTGGTTCGGGCCCGTGCCGTCGAGGATCGGAGCAGGTCCGAGAGCGGTTCGCCGAATCGGATCGCCTCCCGGTGGTGGCGGAGCCGTGCGAGCCATGCCGCCGTGTCCCGGCTCATGGGGTGGTTCGGACCGTGTCGTTCGTCCTGGATGCGCAGGAGCTCTTCGAGGTCGCGGATCACGCGGTCGACGACGTGCCGGTCACGCCACTCCGACCGGTCCTTCGCCAGGTGAAGGTACTTCAAGGTTTCCAGCGTGTCGGGGTGATCGTCTCCCTGGCCACGCGCGCGGTCCTCGGCCAGCGCCCGCAGGAGATCGACCGCCTCTGCCCCTTTTCCGGTGCAGACCAGGAGCTTTCCCTGGGAGTGCCGCGCGTCGGCGACGTCGGGGTGGTGATCGTCCAGTTCGTGGGAGCGGTGGACGATGACGCCGTCGTAGGCACGCACCGCGTCCTCCACACGCCCTTGTCGTCCGAGCAACCAGCAGCGCCTGCATTGCAGATGCCGCAGCATCGACGTGTCGGGGTCCCGCAGGCGGATCATCCCGGTCTCCAGGGAGCGGAACCCGTCCTCCGCCTGCCGCAAGCGGCCCTGACCCACGAGTGCCCAGTTCAGTAGCAGCGCCGTCCGCGGCTCGTGGGTCCCGAACAGGTGCTGTTCGTCGTCGCTCAGGTGACGCAGCATGGTCTCGGCCCTCCGGTACCGGCCGAGTTCGGACAGGGCTTCGGCCCAGGCGCGCCGTGCCTCGAATACCGCCGGGTGGCGGCGACCCAGGAACAGCAGTTGCGGGGACGCGGCTCGGATCAGGCGCAAAGCCGTGTGCTCGTCCCGATTCACGATCGACTTCGTTGCCAGCGTGGCCACCGCCGTCAGGACCAGCGCCGCCTCTTCGCCGCTGAACGCCCCGGCCGGGCACGTGCTCAACCGTTCCCGCCACCGCGCGATCGCTACCCGCGTTTCCCACCGGTCGTCGTCATTCATCGTCCGCAGGTCGGCGCCGGGAACCACCAGGGATTGCGACGCCTCCACCACGGTGTTCGCAGCGCGGCTCACAGCCCGACTCCCGGTGGGACGCGCCACGGTACGACGGGCAGGGACGGTGCCGGCGGCAGGTGGGATCTCGGTCCACGGGTGAATCGGCCCAAGGTCCTCGACCCGTGGCGCGTCGGTGCGCACCCGGTGGTTCGGGGTGGCGAACAGGTCGGCGGCATCCTCGTTGCGCAGGTCGGCGGAGCAGCGCGGCAGGGGCTCGGCAAAGGCCGTGTCCGCACGGTCCTTGCCCGACGGAACCACCCCTTCCCGCAGAGGCGATGGCTCCGAGCATTCGCTGTCGCCGGCGTCCGCGCGGCGCCTGTCCGCTTCCTCGTACGCGGAGAAGTCCTCGGGCCCGTCCGGGAGGACATCGAGGAGGTCGTCGTCCAGCGCGGCCCGGGCCGTCCGCGCCAACGCCGCCGCGTAGTCCGGGTCCCTGTCGGCCCGCGCTGCCTTCTCCCGCAGGATCTTCAGCACGGCGTCGATGTCCGTCCCGGGTTCCGGGTCGGTGCCTCCTGTCGCGACGGGAGGCACCGACCCGTCGCACCGCATGTCGAACCGGCGCCGCGGGCGCCCGTATTCCTCCTCCGGCAACCTGTGCGGCGCCGGGATCTCGTTGGGGCCGCGCGCGGGTTCGGGGCGGTCGGAGGTCGCGCCCCCGTCGGACGATGCGATGTCGCGTGCGGTCATGACGTCCTCACAGCCCTCTCCGGCTCATACCTCACCCTGGCCCGCTTCCGGGTCCGGTCCTGCCAACTCTTGACCGCCCCGTGCGTGACGTTCATGTCCCGGGCGATCTGGGACGCGGTCATGCGATACACGTACTGGCGCACCGCCACGGCCCTTTCCTCCTTGGGCAACGTCGCGAGGAACGCGTCGAAGTCGATCGTCCGGGCGACCTCGACGGCCGGCTCATCGATCGCTCGGCCGCATAACTCCTCCAGGAGGTCGGAGGCCGGCAGCACCGGACACCGTTTCCTCCACACGTCGTAGGCTCGATGCTTGGCGACCGTGAACAGATAGCGCCGCGGTATCGGTTCGTCCCCTCGGGCCTGCCATGCCGCCAGGAGCGCGTCCTGGGCGATGTCCTCGGCGTCCGATCTCAGGTCGGGGAATCTGCCACGCACATAGCGCACCAGGTCGGGCAGATGCTCGCGGGCGGCTCTCTCCAGTTCCGCGGTTCTTCTCCCCTCGCCCGCGCCGGACGTCACCCGGGCGGTCGCGGGATCCTCCCCGAGTCCGGCCGTGGACGTCGGCGAAGGCGGGGTCACCACACCCACCGCCTCGATCCCGTCCGTGCCCGCGGGCCGTCGGACCGGGGCAGGTCCGGCGGCTCCTCCGCGGCATCTGCACTCTCGTATCGCGACCAACCGCCGCTTCGCACCGTCGCGCCCTCCTCGGTCCGCCGACAACCACTGCACCCCCACTACCGCCCGGAGACGGCGATCGGGTTACAGGCGGCTCGAAGTTCGTTCCTCCCGGCGTCGACGACACCCGCTCCCCCGCCGACTCGGCCGCCGCCGAGCCCGATTCCCCCACCGCGACCCGGTCGAGCGTGTAACCCGACCGGGGCGCGACGGCCGTTATGGGGAACATCCGCCCCAACGAACACTCGGAGAGACCGTGGACCCCCTGCAGGCCGTCATGCTCCTCGCCGCGACGCTCGCCGCCGCCGTCATCGCACTGCTCGTCTACATCCTCGAACAGCGCGCCGGCGCCACCGGATCCGCCGCCGCGCGTTGCGGCGCGAATTCCGCCGCCTCCCTCCTGCTCCTCTACTTCACCGCGCTCGCCTCCTACCGATGACCCCGGGAAGCGCACGTCCCCGTGGCGTGGTGGTGCCGCCGTCGACCGTCCCGCCGCCGATGGAGATCGGCCTGCGCCCGTACCGCGGGCGCGGTGTGCGAGCGGCACGACGCCTGAACACACGCCCCGCTGCCGCCATGGTCCGGCGACCGCGTCACCGCGAAGCGGCTTCCACGGAAGTCACGTGCGCGATGGCCGCCTGGGCGCGGGCAGAGCGGCTCCCGAGGCCGCGCGGCGCTCGGCGGTTGGCAGCGGCGCAGCGAGGAACGGTTCCAGGAGGCCGAGCAGTCTCCCGGGGCGGTGCAGGGGGATGATGTGGCCGCAGTCGTCGATGACGTGGCCGACGAGATGATCGGCGAGCGGCCGCAGTTGCCGTTCGAGGGCCCTGCCCACGGGACGGGCCCCGATGGCCATGGTGGGTACGGTCAACCGGCCGGTATCGGCGGCTTCCCGGATCTGTTCGTTGCTCGTGGGCAGTGCCCGGTAGTACGAGAAGGCGCAGCGCAGGGCTTCGGCCCCGGTGTACGCGTGGACGAAGGCGTTTCGGACGGCGGGGTCCACGCCCTCTCCGTTGGAGCCGGTGTGCAGGAACCAGTCGATGTACCGGGCTTCGTGTCCGGTGAGTACGGTTTCCGCGAGGCCGGGTACCGCGTGGAAGCCGAACCACCACGGTGCTCCCTGGGCGAGGAATTCCTCGGCGCCGGGCAGGAGTGTGCCCAGAAGTGACTCCATGACCACGAGTTGTCGGACGAGGTCGGGGCGGCGCATGGCAAGTAGGAACGCCGGTGGGGTTCCGGCGTCGATGCCGATCACGGACGCCGAACCCTCCCCGAGGGCGTCGAGTAGGGCTTCGGCGTCGGTGGCGAGCGTTCCGGCGTCGTAGCCGTCCCGTGCGTGCGTGCTTGCGCCTGTTCCTCGCAGGTCTGGTGCGATCACTCGGTATTGCCCGGCGAGGCCGTCCAGGACGTGGGTCCACAGCTGCCAGGTGTGCGGGAAGCCGTGCAGCAGGAGCACGGCCGGCCCCTCGCCGGCGAGGGCCACGTTGAGGTCGACGCCGTTGGCGGTGACGCGCCGTAGTTCGATCCCCGACGGGCGATTGGGTGTGTGGCGCGGTGCGGTGGGCACGGCGATCCCCCTGTGTGGTTACGAATGGTGACAACAAAACGATAGGTAACTAGGGTGAGGGGGCCAAGACCGCACTTCTGCCACAGGTGGTGAGTTCCAGGTGACCTCCTCGACGCGGCGCCTCCCGCACGGGAATCGTGGAGATCTGTTCGATCCGCAGTGTCCGACCCGCCGTCTGCTCGACCGGATCGGCACGAAGTGGACGTCCATGACCATCAAAGTGCTGGCGGAGGCGTCCCCGCAGGAGGTGCGCTTCGCGGAACTCCAGCGCAGGATGGCCGGCGTCTCGCAGAAGATGTTGTCGGTCACCCTTCAAGGGCTGGCCCGTGACGGCCTGGTCAGCCGTCGGGTGGAAGCGTCGGTGCCGCCACGCGTGTACTACGGGCTCACCCCGCTCGGCACGACCCTGGAAGAACCGCTGGCCGCGCTTCGTGAGTGGGCCGAGGAACACATGGCCGAGGTCGACCGCGCAAACCGGCGCAGCGGGGAACACACGGCCGACGACTGATCACACCGCAAGCCGGCGGACAGAGCACCTCGATCGAGATGCCGTACGAGATCGACGTGACGGAGCGGGCGAGGTCGGCGGCACCCGCGTCGGGAGGCAGGTCGCCGTCGACGCGGGTGCGCTCGAAGCGTTCCCGGAGCGCGATCTCGCCCGCGCGGCGGCGAGCGTTGAGGTCGTCCCGGACCGGGGCGGCCTGGTCTCCCGTGGTGACGCCGCTCTGCACGATCACGCATCCCGTGCCCGGATCGTCGGGGGATGTGGCCACCTCGACCGCTCCGGATGGCTCCGCCGCTACGTCGTCCGCTCGGTGGAGAGTGCCGCGCGCGTCGTCTCATCCGGTTGCGCCGGGCGCGCGGGGCGGAAGAGAGTGAGCGCCGTGGCGGCGGCGAGTCCGGCGCTGATCGCGGCGGCGCCGAACGCGGTCGCGACACCGTGCGTGAGGACGTGTTCGGCGCTCTGCGTGGGGGGCGCCCCGCGCGTCGCGGCGCCGAACACGGTGACCCACACCGCCAGCCCCAGGGTGCCTCCCATCCACTGCGTGGTCTGCAACAGCCCCGACGCCGCGCCCGATTCGTGCGCCGCGACGCCCGACAGGCCGTAAATGTTCAGCGGCGTCATGGCGATTCCGGCGCCCGCTCCGATGAGTATCACCGGTCCGAGGACGCCCGTCGGGTACCCGGTGGCGTCCCCGAGGCGGGCAAGCCACACGAACCCGGTGGTGCAGGCCAGCGCGCCGACCACCACCGGCCACGCGGTGCCCACGCGCCGGGCGAGCGCGGGCGCGACCCTGGCCATCGTGAACTGGGCGGCCATCAGGGGCAGGAAGGCCAGGCCGCTCTCGACCGGGCCGAAGCCCCGCCCTTCCTGGAAGTACCGGGCGAGCATGAAGAGCACGCTGAACATCGCGGCCGAATAGAACGCGACGATGGGCAGTACCCGGGCAAGGGTGCCGGTCGCGGCCAGGCGCAGCGGTAGGACGGGTTCGGCGGCGCGCCGCTCGACCAGCCCGAACGTGGGCAGGAGGACGGCCGCGGCGGCGAGGCCGACGATGGTGCGGTCGTCGTGCCAGCCGTCGGACGCTGCGCGGATGAAGGCGTACACCAGGGCGGTGATTCCGGCGGTGCCGAACAGCGCGCCGGCGAGGTCGAAGCGTCGGCGGAGGGCCGGGGCGGGCCGCTCCGGCTCACGGACGACCCGCCCGGCGAGCGCGAGGAGCAGCGCGCCGAGCGGCACGTTGACGAGGAAGACCCAGCGCCAGGAGGCGAGTTGGGTAAGCACTCCGCCGAGGATGAGGCCGACGGACGCGCCGCCGCCGAGGACGGCCGAGTACCACGACAGGGCGCGCGCCCGTGCGGGCCCCTCGAACGTGCTGACGATGAGGGCCATCGTGCTGGGCCCGACGAGCGCGCCGCCGACGCCTTGCAGGACACGGGCGCCGACCAGCCACCAGGCCCACGGTGCGAGGCCCGCGAGTAGCGACGCCACGGTGAACAGGAGGACGCCGGCGAGGAACATCCGGCGGCGCCCGAATGCGTCCCCGAGCCGCCCGCCGAGCAGGAGCAGGCCGCCGAAGGCGAGCGTGTACGCGTTGAGTACCCACGATGACGCGGTCGGCGAGAGGTCGAGGGCTGCGCCCATGTCCGGCAGTGCGAGGTTGACCACGGTGACGTCGATGCCGATGAGCAGCATCGAGCCGGTGACGACGGCGAGTACGAGGCCGGCCCCCCGGGCTGCGGGCCCGGGTGGGCCGCCGGAAGACCCGGGTGAAGAACCGGCCGGCGCGTCGGATGACGCCTCGGACGCGTGGGACGGGTTGGACCCGTTGGACGCGGTGGTAGAGGGCATGGCTGATCTCCGAAGGTCGGGGCAGGGGAATTTAAGAGACCGACGAGTCTCCTATGAGGACTATAGGAGACCGAACAGTCTCTTACAAGGAATTGGGGATACTGGAGTCCGCAGACGAGAAAGGTGACCGCGTTGGAACCCCCCACCGGAGAATCCCGCCACGCCGCGGCGTCACCCACCCGACGGCGCGGCCGCGAGCTCCAACAGGCCATTTACCAGGCGACCTTCGAGCAACTGCGCGAGGTCGGCTACGCGGGCCTGACGATGGACGGCGTAGCCGCCGCCGCGCGGACCGGCAAGGCCCCGCTGTACCGGCGCTGGCCCGACAAGGACGCCCTGCTCGTCGACGCGCTGCGCGACCGACTGCCCTCGGCCGACGACATCCCGCTCGTCGGCGATCTGCGATCCGACCTGATCGCGATCCTGCGGTTCCTGCACAGCGCGTGCACGATCAGCGCCGACACGGCCCTGCAAACGGTCAAGCAGCAGTCCCAGGCCACACACGCGATGGTGCGCGAACGCATCTCCGAGCCGACCCGGCGCCTGATACTGCAGACCATGCGCGCGGCGGAAGAGCGCGGCGAGACCCGCCCCGGTTCCGCGACCCCCCTCACCGCCCGCGTCGGCCCGGCCATGATCACCTACCAGAACCTGAGCGCACCCGCGGAACTCACCGACGAATTCGTGGTGTCGGTCGTCGACGAGGTCCTGCTCCCCATGCTGCGCGGCCAAGCCTGAGCCCGGCGGTCACCGCGTCGCCCACACCCGGCACCCACGTCGGGCACGCACGTCGACCAACCGCCGGGCGGCCACGACTGCTCGTGGGCCGAGTGCGGCAACCGGGCCGAGGCCCGCGCCCACCATGCCCGAAGCCGCCCGACCGCCGTCCCGTCCGGGACGACCGGGGGACGAGGAGTCGGACGCCGACGAACGGCGGGCGCTGCGAGACGAGCGCGCCCGCCGAAACGCGGCCGACCTCCTCGACTCCCATGTGCCGCAAGCGTTGTATGCCTCGGCCCCCGACTCTCGGACCACTACCTGCCCGCCCGAGGCGGAGCCGGTCGCTAGGGCGCGTACTGCAGGCCCTGGACCGCCGTCACGTACCAGTCGCCGGCGGCTTGGGACTTTCTCCTGGCCAGTGTCTGGTTGTTGCTGTCGAGGTTGTTGTACTGGACACCTCGCCACCCGGAGGTGAGGTCGGTCTGGGTGATGGGGCCGAAGAGTTGGCCGACGACCGAGGCGTCGTAGGTCTGCGCGGAATGGAGTTCCTGGTCCCGCGGGACCTGCCCCTGGATGTTGACGTTGCAGGTCCTCTCGACGAGCTCGGCGTCCTGGACCTCCTGGTAGACGCAGTGGGCGTCGCTCGGCCCGTCCAGCACGCGCGACCAGGCGTTGCCGACGGTCTGCATCTGCCGCCGCACGGCGTCCTGCCTGAGGTCGATGCCGGTCTCCTCGAAGAACTCGATCCGGCCCCCGGTGATCACGTCGGGGGCGACCACGGAGCCTCCGGGGATGACGAGTTGCCCCGACCCGTTCAGAACCGTGGGCGCGGTCGGGTTGCCGCCGAAGCGGGACCCGTACACGTTCTTCCAGGCGACCAGGACCCGATACTGCCTGGGGTTGGCGGTGGGGATGTCGTAGATCAGATGGTAGGCGTACATCGCTTCACCTCTCCTTCGACGTGTGTCGCGGTCGGAGTGGCGCGGCCCCGTCGGCGCGTGCCGGATCCGGGGGACACCCGGTTCCCGGGATGCGAACTCCGGTGACAGGCGCGCCCCGACGCTGTTCGGGAACGGTTCACCTGCCCCGGCGAGTCGGCACGATCGCCGGCGGGACCCGGATGGTCCCGCCGGGGAGGTTCGGTTTGCCGTGCGGCCCCCGAAATGGTTGCGATCCCTGTGCCGACCTACCGTTGTCCCTCATCACAAGCCCCCCGGCTCGATGAGTGCGTCCAGGTACGAAACGACCGATACGGCGTCGATCACCCTCACTCTAGGCACTTCGCCCATCGCTCTGCAGCCGTATGGATACACAGGCGAGGTTTGGCGCAATTCCATGCCATGTCACTCGAAGTGGCCAGATATACCGCATGCCCGGCCGTCACCCGGCAGCGCGACGGCACGGTCTCCGGACGCGCCCGCGCGATGCCCCGGCTGCGGCGCGGCGCGCGGCACCCTCACCGCAGCGACGTCCGCTCGACTCGGGATGTTCCGCCGCGGGTGTGGCGTCCCGGGCGAACGGGCCGCCCCCGTACTCGGTCCGTCCCGCACCCGCACGACGTCTGCCGTGCGGGTGCGGGACGGCTCTCGTCCCGGACACCGTGGTCGGGCCGCGTGGTCGCCTTCCCGAGTGATGCCCTCGACCGGGTGGGCCGGCCGGTCGGGTGTCGCTAGTTCTGTTTGATCGCGGAGATGTCGAACTCCAGGACGACCTTGTCCCCGACCAGCACGCCGCCACCTTCCAGAGCCGCGTTCCAGGTGACGCCGAAGTCCTTGCGGGAGATGGTCACCGATCCCTCCAGACCGACCCGCAGGTTGCCGGAGGGATCGACGGCGTTGCCGGTGTACTCGAAGTCGACGGCGACCGGGCGGGTGGTGTCCTTGATGGTCAGGTCGCCGGTGACGCGGAATTCGGTATCGGAGCGAGGCTCGACCGAGGTGCTGCGGAAGGTGATGTCGGGGAAGTTGGGAGCGTCCAGGAAGTCGTTGGTGCGCAGGTGTTGGTCGCGCTGTTGGACGCCGGTGTCGATGCTCTCGGCCTTGATCACCACACGGCCGGTGGATCGGGCCGGGTCTGCGCCGTCCAGGTGGGCGGTGCCCTCGAACCGGTGGAACGCGCCGCGGACCTTGGTCACCATGGCGTGGCGGGCGACGAAGCCGATCCGGGTGTGAGCGGGATCGAGGACGTAGTCTCCGGTGAGTTCGGACATTTGCACGGTCATGATCGTATACCTCGGAAAGATCGGGATTCAGGCGATGTGCCCGGATCGTTCCGAACCCACGTTAGAGTGCGACCCGCTCCCGTCCCGGCCGGACGCACGGGCCGGCGGTCAAGTGCACTCCGACCAACGCTGGACGATTGCCCGCCGGCCCCTCGACGGCCTCTGTCCCGACCGCGTACCGATCGACCGAACGCCCGCATGGCTGTGGGCGGTTCGGTACGAGCCCGGGACGGTTGCAGGAACTCCCGCGAGCTACCGTGGTGTCCCTGTCCGGGAAGGGAACGCCGGTGGAAGAGCTGGTCGGAATGTTGCTCGGCGCGACGGTCGGGCGATTCATCCGGGTCGACGACAAGAAGTACTGGGCCAGACAGCGGGCCGCCTTCGATGAAGGACGGGAGGTGCAGACCCGCGCCTACGTGTTCGGGGATCCGGGCTCCGGTCGCTCCTTTCCGAAGCCGCCCGAAGGCGGGCTGGGACTGTCCAGGAGGCAACTGGCCATCTTTCCCTTCGAGGCGTCGCCGCTGCTGCTGCGCCGAACACTGCCGCTCGACAGGTTCTCGGTCGACGTACTGCGCGATCGGACCGACGCGAACCCCGGTTGGCAGGTACGGGAGTGGCGGATCGCCGAGTGTGTCTCGGAGGGGCGACCGCTGCTGGTATTCGCCCACGGGGAGTTCCTGCGGCTGCTCCAGGATGCGGTCGTCGCCGCGCGGTCCGGTCGGGACTGACCACTCGGCCGGTCGGATGCTGCGGTGGCCGTGTTGCCGGGTGGTCGTTTTCGGTTCGTAGAGGAGGTTGCGGGGCCGTTCGGGGGCCCGGAGAAGGCTTGCGGGCGAATCGGCGCGGGGTGGGGGTGCTATGCGGTCCGGGGTTCGGTGGGTCTCGGGCCCATGGCGTTGACGCGCTCCGGCGGGCGCAGGTCGACCATGCGGCGTGTGCCCCACAGTCGGTCGTAGGCGTACGTCGCGTGGATGCCGAGCCTCAGGGCCAGTCGTCGAGCGCGCGACCAGCCGAGCAGGTGACCCATGCGGGCCATCACCGCGAGGCTCACGTCACGGTTCACCTTGATTTCGGCGCGGGCGGTCCTGCGCAGGGCGCGCCGGATGTCCGCCGCACCGGCGCGCGCGGACAGGCGCAGCAGTTCCTCGTGGCAGTACGCGAGGTGGTTCTCCTCGTCGTCGCAGATCATCCGAATGCCTTTGCCGATGTCGGGCTCGTCGCCGAGGTATCGGCGCAACATCCGCATGTCCTCGGCGGCGCGCTGTTCGGTGACACGGCTGTGCACCAGGTATTCGACGATGTCGACCTCGGTCAGCGGCTCGCCGCGGCGCAGCCGGTCGTGGGCGAGGCCGAAGCCTTGGCGTTCGAGCAGCATGCAGTAGTCCGTCTCGGGCGGGACCTCGACCGGATCGAGCCCGCGGCGGTGCAGCATGGCGTTGAAGATGCGTCCGTGCTTGTCTTCGTCGGCGCCGTGCCGCGCGATCTTGGGGGCGAGTTCCGGGTCGGGGACCAAGGCGGCGATTCGCCCGTTCTCCCACCCGCCCTGGCTCTCGCCTTTTGCCGCGATGCTGCAGAACAGGCGGAATGCCTCGTCGTCTCGGTGGATCTCCCGAAGGATGCCGCGGGGGCTGAGCATGACCGGGCCCTCCATCTCCGCAGGCACTGCGTGTGCCGCTGAACTCGGTCATGGGACCAGGTACGGGAACAATCGTCGGATGAGCGCGCATACCACCTCGCGGTGAAGCGAAACCGGTGATCGATCCACAACCTTTGCCGCTGTCACCGCCGACGCCCACCCCCACGCCTCGCATGACGACGAGGCGTCGTCTTGGCCATGCTCCGCGCCGCATCGCGTCCGGGTGCGCGGGCGTGCGCGGCACCGCACGGTGCGGCCCGGCGGCACGCATCCGCGAAACCCGGCCACCCCGGGGCCGGGCCCCCTGTTCGAGGCACCGACCGTCGCCGACCTCCCCGAACGCCTCCGAACGGATCGCGCCGCCGACGACTGCGATCGTTCGACCTCGCGCCCGTGCGGTTCAGCCGTTCGGCACCCAACTGCCGTGGAAGCCGAGTGGCACCATGACGGGCAGGTGGACACGGGCGACGGGTTCGCCGGTGAAGTCCCGGGCGGCCAGGACGACGAGGTCGGTGGCGTTGCGCTCGGGATTGTTGACGTAGGCGAGGACGTAGCCGTCGTCCTCGGCGGGGCGCGCGGGTCCGGACGGCGGCGGGCCGACCGCGCCCCGGTCGGCCGGGACGAATACCGGCTCGCTCGCGTCGGCGCCGCGCGGAAGCCGTTGCACCTGTGTGGTGCCGCGCAGCAGGTCGTGCTTGACGAGCGCGTTGCCGGGCCGGACGCCGGTCTCCCCCACCGACGGCCCGTAGGCGCGGAACAGTTCGACGGATGCCGCGGTGTAGCCGTAGCGGTGCCGCCTTCCGGTGTATGCCTCGTTGACGCGGGGGAACTCCTGCGGGCGGTCGTCGACGAGTTCGGTCCGTACGACGCCGTGCACGGGGTCGATCGTCCAGCGATGGAGCGAGGGTGGTCCGGCGGCGGCCGGGCCGCCGAGGCCACGTCCGGCGACCTCGAAGGGGGCGGGCATGCGGGTGAAGTCGACGACGACGCGCCCACCGTCGTCGTACGCGTTGAGCGTGTGCGAGAAGTAGAACGGCGGGATGTCGAACCACGTGGCCGAACCACCGCCCCGCGGCAACAGCCCGACCCGGGCCGGGTGTCGCTCGTTCCAGGCGTAGGGTACGGGCGCCCCGGCTCGGGCGGCCTCGGCGTCGAAGGTGATGGGGTTGTCGAAGAGGACGACGTACTTCTCGGTGAGGGCGAAGTCGTGCATCATCGGCGAATCCGCCACGGGAACGCGCGTGGTTCGCGCAACGTGACCCGCTCGGTCCAGCACGATGTGGCGCACATGGTCCCACTCGATGGCGTATGTCACCGCGTGGAGTTCGCCGGTGTGCGGGTCGAACTTGGTGTGCGCCGCGAAGGACCCGTCGAGGGTACGGTCGAAATCGCACAGCCCGACGGTGTTCAGGTCGCCGTCGAGTTCGTAGGGCAGCGGTCCGCCTTCCTGGAGCGCCAGGATGCGACCGCGGTGCCCGATCACGTGGGTGTTGCCCGCGAAGTCCTCGGCGGGAGGCGGTTGGGGGCCTTTGTAGGGTTCGCCGAGCCGGGCGGCGACGTCGGCGGAACGGACCCAGCGGCTGCGGTACCACTCGGCGCGACCGTCGCGCAGACGGAGGCCGTGGACCATGCCTGCGCCCAGCATCCAGTGGTGCGCCTTGGGGTCTTCGAGGCCCAGAACGTTCGGACCGTTGCGCAGATAGCGGCCGTCGAGCGCACGGGGCAGGCGGCCCGTCACGGGGAGGTCGAAGGCGCTGACCTCGCGGCGCCGAGGGGCGAACGCGCCTTCCAGGAAGGGGAACCGCCGACCGTCCGCCGCGCCCGCGTCGGCCGGTGACGCGGGCGGGGCGGCGAAAGCCGGACCGGACGCTCCCAGGACGGTCGCGGCGAGGCCGGCCGCCGCGAGTGCGCCGCCGCGCAGGACATTCCGTCGCGTGGGGTTGTTCATGACGCAACTCCGTTTCGTAGTCTGCGCGTCCAGCGTGGCGCGGACCCGGCGGCGGGGCGATGGCGCTGCGCCCCGGTTGCACGTGGGTCCAGCCCCACCCCCGGCAGGGAACCGGCCGGGCGCCCGCCACGTCGGGCGCCGACCTCACTCTCGTTGCGTCCGTGACCACGTCGATGGTTGGGGGCAGCACTACCGTGGACCGGAGGGTGGCACCCCTGGCCGCCCGGACCCGGGTGTGCTCACCATCGCCTCGCCCACGCCTCACCGCCGCCATCGCCTGAGCCACGATCACCACGGGTCCCGGGCGCCGCGATCTCCGTGCGGCGAGCCCACGCCCCTACCGGCCTTCCGCGACGACTTTCAGGCCGATTGGCCCGCCGGGCGGAAGTTGATGCGTTCTCCGACGACAGGGAAGCCGGCCTTGGCGAAGTTCGCGGCCATGGGAAGGTTGCCGCGGTCCGTGGCTCCGCTGACGCTCTCCGCGCCCTGCTCGACGAGGAAGTGGGTGCACTCCGCGAGGAGGTCGTAGGCGTAGCCGCGACCGCGCTGTTGCGGAACTACCCCGATGAAGCCGATGGTCGGGCCGGAGGGGTTGTGGGCCGGGATGTGGATGCCGACCAGATCGCCCTCCGGCGTGTGTGCGATCTGCCACCACTCCCGTGGGGAGGGGCACCAGTGGAAGAAGTCGAGTTCCTCCTGGGCCGCCCGGTCGAGGCCCCCCTCCTCGATGGCCCTGAGCGCGTGGGCGTCCAGGGTGGCGGAGTGGATGCTGCGCAACGCGTCGAAGAACACGGTGTCGTCGGGCTCCGTGCCGAAGCGCAGGCGTCCGGGCCGCTCGGGCAGACCTCGCTCCGGGGTCCATCGGTACAGGAAGCGTTCCACCAGGAGTTCGTACCCCGCGGCTCGTGCGGCGGCGAAGCGCGTCTCGGCGCCGGCGCGCAGTTCGGCCTCTTCCCGCCGGCCGCCGGGCAGGTTGATCTCGAGTTCGACCTGCCAGGGAGCGGTGCGCAGGAGTTCGGCCCCGGCCTCCTCCTCGCCCTCGGCCACGTCGAACCAGTTGATGTTGACGGGCTCCGAATCGTCGGGGCCGCCCCACCACGCGCCGCGTGCGACGACTTCGCCGTCGCGCAGGGCGACGCGCTTCCAGTCGGGGCGGAACCGGGTACGCCGATGGGCTTCACGGGCGCCCAGGGGATCGGGGAGTACGTCGAAGAAATGAGCGTCGCTCGCGGAGAGCGCGCGGATGACCAAATCGGTCATGGATTCCTCCGGGACACAGGCTGCTTGGAGCGCTCCCGGTCAGAACTGACGAACCACGCCGGGACAGCGGAGAAGGGAGCGCTGGAACGTTGTGAACTGCACGGCACTCGCCTCCTTCCGTCCGTCTCAGGGCGTGAAGCCACACCGTACGCGCTCCCCCTCGGCTCCGTCCACGGATTTCCGCGCCCCTTGGGGGGGTTCGCGAGACGACGCAGAGCTGAGCCTGGGGGTGGCTGGGTGGCTGGGTGGCTGGTCGGTGTGTGGTGGGCGGGGTGGGCTGGGGTGGTGCAGGTCGGCCTCGGACCGGAGGATTTGCCTCCGACCCGGAGGTGACCGCAGAGCCGGGAAGCGTCCTCGGCGCCGATCCCGAGCCGAATGGCGCCGCCCCGCGCACACCCTGACGGCCTGACGGCCTGACGCCCCTCGGCCCACGCGGGCTCGCCGGGGTTTCGGCTCCCGGAGGCAGTGACCCCTCATCCGCCGAGTGCTTGTTCGGTCCAGATGCATTTGCCGGCGAGGGTGTAGCGAGTACCCCACCGCTGGGCCATGGCGGCGACGAGTTGGAGGCCGCGACCACCCTCGTCCGTCGCGCGGGCGTGTCGGATATGGGGCGTGGTCAGGCTGCCGTCGCTGACCTCGCAGATGAGGGTGCGACTGCGCAGCAGACGCAGCCGGATCGGACCCGTCGCGTGGCGGATGACGTTGCCGACGAGTTCGCTGACGATGAGTTCGGTGGCCATTTCCAGTTCCGCGTCCAAACACCAGAGCCGGAACTGCTCGTGCACATGGCGTCGGGCCTGGCCCGCGGCCGTGGGGTCTTCGGGGAGGACCCAGGCGGCGATGTCGTTCGGCGGCAGGGAACGGGCGCGGGCGATGAGGAGGGCGGTGTCGTCGGTGGTGCGACGGTGTGCCGGCAGCAGGGCTGCGGTGACGGCATTGCACAACGATTCGGGTTCCCCGGCCGGCCCACCGCGGTCGGCGAGAGCGGCGGAGATGGTCTCGGTGAGGTGACGCAGGCCCTCGTCGATGTTGTGCCCCGGCGTCTCCACGAGACCGTCGGTGTACAGAACGAGATGGCTGCCGTCGGGCAGGGGGACCTCGTGGACGCCGAAGGGCGGGGCGGCGATCCCCAGTGGCGGGTCGGGATCGAATGTCAGCAGGGACACGCTGCCGTCGGGGCGGGCGACCACGGGCGGGAGATGGCCGGCGTTGGCATAGGTGAGGACCTGGGTGGTCGGGTCGTAGACGCCGTACAGACAGGTGACGAAGGACTCCTCCCTGAGTTCCCCGACGATGTCGTTGAGCCGGGCGAGGACGTCGTCCGGAGACAGTTCGAGGTCGGAGAGGGTGCGCACGGCGGTGCGCAGGCGGCCCATGGTCGCGGCCTCGGGCATGCCGTGGCCCATGACGTCGCCGATGACCAGCGCCACCCGGTCGGCGGACAGCGGAATGATGTCGTACCAGTCGCCACCGACGTCCGCACCGTGTCCGGCAGGCAGGTAGCGGGCGGCGGCGGTGACCGCGGGAAGCGCGGGCAGGTCACGGGGCAGGAGGGCACGTTGGAGGTCACGGGCGCGAGTCGTGGCCACGTCGTATTGGTGGGCCCGCTCCAACGCGTGGGCGAGCTGGCCGCCGAAGACGGTCAACAGGGTTCGTTCGTCCTCGGTGAGTTGTCGCGGGTGGTCGAAGGAGACGACGACGACACCGATCTCGCGGCCCGAGACGACCAACGGAAGGAGGGCCCACGCCTTCTTCCCGCCGGCAATCGGGAAGTCCGCCGCCTCGGGATAACGCTCGGTGAGGTCGTCGAGTGATTCCACGAAAGTCGGTGCGTGGGTGCGCAGAAGCTCTTCCAGGGCCGCGTCGACCGGCATGCCGTGGAGGCGGTCGAGGTCCGCCGGCGCGTAGCCGACGGAGCCGACGAGGTCCAGCCGGTCGTTTTCCAGGGCGAGGATGACCAGTCCGGTGGCTTGCAGAGGAGGAAGGACGCTCTCGGCCACGGCAGCGGTCACGTCGCGGGTGGTGGCCGCCTCGGCGAGGGCGCGGGTCAGCCGGGCTATGAAGGCGGCGCGCTCGGCGGCGGCGCGCTCGACGGCGGCGCTCTCCGCCTCGCGCAGGCGCCTTTCGGTGACATCCGTGATGTAGAGGGTGAGCCCGTCGGCGATGGGGACCAGTCGCAGGTGGTACCAGCGATCGGTGCCCGGCCACGCCACCTCGAACCCGTCGGGTACCCCCGCGGTGGCGGCTCGGCGGGAGCGCTCCTCCAGCCAGGGCACCTTCCGGACGATGGGAACCTCCCACAGCGACCGTCCCACCAGGTCGCGCGGTCGGCCGAACAGGCGCTCGGCGGCCACGTTGACGAATCCGATCCGCCCGTCGCGGTCCACGGACAGGAAGCCGTCACTCATGTGGGCCAGGGCATGCCCCACCGATTCCAGCGCGGCATGGGTCTCCGTGGTGTACGACATGGTGCCGACCAGACGGGTCGGCTTGCTGCCTCGGCGCGAGACCGCCCGGCCGCGGAAGCGCACCCAGGCGTACGTCCCGTCCGAACGGCGCACTCGGTACTCGCTGTCCGCTCGGCCGCGGGTCCGGAGTGCTTGTTCGACGTCTCCCATCACCCATGGAAGGTCATCGGGATGGACGTAGTCGTCAAAGGTCGCGAGCCGCCCGTCGAATGTCTCTCGGTCGATGCCGATGGCGTCGAGCAACCGCTCGTCGAGGACGACCTCGTTCGCATGGACATCGAATTCGAACTTGAATTCGGTCGAGGTCTCGCCGGGGCCCTGCCCAGGGGCGCGTTCCGGTGATGTCCCCAACAGGGCGCGGGACACGCCGTCCGGCGTGGGCGGGGCCAGACGCAGCCGTTCCGCCGCCCACCGGGCCACCTCCTCGAGAAACGTCTGTTGCTCGGCGGAGGGCACCTCGGCCACCGGGAGCAGCACGGACAGGACGCCGAGCGGTCCGTCCGGTCCGGACAGCGGTACGGCCGCCATGGCGGAGCGTGCCGAGACGTCCGCGGCAGGCGACAGGTGAGGCGGATCCGATGGGTTGCGGACCGGGCGGTTCGCGGTGGACGCGTAGGCGAATTCGCCGGTCCGGAAGGCTCGCGCCGGAGCCACCGAATCGGTGACGCGGATGTCCTCCCAGTTGCGGGTGACGGCTCGAGGCAGTCCACCGCTCGCGACCAAGTGCAGGCCCTGAGAGGCGCTCGCGCTCAGGTGTCCCATGGCGCCGAAGCCACCGAGCGCTGCGGTCACGTGCTGCACCGCGGCGGTCAATACGTCGGTGTCCGTCGCTTGGTCGTCCACGGCCGCAAGCAGGCACAGCCTGTCGGTCCGCGCCTTGTCCGCACTGCTTCCCCGGCTCGTGGGGGCGGCAAGATCCACCGTCGGTCCCGCCTTTCCGTCGGATCCGTCTACGGTTCGATTCCCTACGCTCCTATATGACCTCTACTTATTGTAAAATATCACATTCAGGTTTATATATTGATTTGCCGGAATTTATTTGCACTACCGCCTGCTCGAAACCCCCGCAGGAAAAGGCCCCGGCGGCCGGGGAAACGGGCGGCCCGGCCGGCTCCTCCCCTCTCGCTTCTCGGCCACGGGTGTCGACACGCCGGCCTCCCCCGCGCGCGACTGCGCCGGCAGATCCCGGTTCTCGTTCGATCACGGCGCCGGATCCACGGCATGCAGGACCGCTCGGTCCTCGTCGCCGGTGAGCAGGATCGCCCGGCCGGCGCTGACGCCCCAGGGGATGGCGGCGTGGTCCGGCACCGCGACGACGCCGGACGTCGTCACCGCGACGGTGTGGTGATCGCGCGTGCCGTACACCCGGCCACCGGCGACGGAGCGGGCCACGAAGCCCGGGGTGACCGACGAGCGCCCACCGGCGAGATCGACGACGACGGGTCCCAAAGCCGCGACGGTATCGCCGTCCGGGCGGATCCAGGCGCTCGCCAGGGACCCGGCGGGGGCATCGGCGCCGGCGAGCACCCGGCCGGAGGACGAGTCGTGCACGGCGAGTGTTTCGCTGCCGTCTCCGGGACCGGACCACACGACGGCGACCGTCCCGTGCCCGCCGCCGGCCATACGCAGTATGCGCGCGCCGGCGCGCGGCGGCAGCGGGGTCACCACGCGTGTCCTCCCGTCGAAGCCGAGCAGTTCCCAGGGTCCGACGGTGCGCCCCGCGAGGACGTGCGCCGCGTCGGCGGCCATCGCAACGGTTCCGGGAGACAACCGAACCGGAACGAGGGCGTCGCCGCGCAGCGCGGCGGCCGATCCGTCGGCCCCGGTCACCAGAGGGAGGGCGCCCGCGTAGCTGACGCGGGCGCCGGGCGCGAGGTCGAGGGTGGTGGGCGGGCGCGTGGGTCGCGCAGCGCGCTGTGGGGCCCACACCACGAGTCGGCCCTCGGTCTCGGCGACGAGCACCGGTGCGGCCGGGTCGCCGGTCGCGTGCAGCGCGGTGTTGCCCGCCGGCAGCGGCTCGCCGAGCCGGTCGATCCGCCCGTCGCGGGGATCGAGGAGAGCGACTCGATGGTCCGGTGTGAGGGCGGCCAGCAGTCCCCCGAGTGCCGCCACGCTGGACCGACCGGCTCCCGGCGGCGCGATCGACCGCGACCAGGCGGACGTCTGTCGCCAGCCGGCCGGAGCGGTGACTGCGGCGGACTCGGCACGCGAGGTCGCGCCCGACGGCGACCCTGCGGATTCGCCGTCCGGCCAAAGGAGGACCGCGACGACGGTGATCGCCGTGGCGACTGCGAGAGCGATCGCGGCCGGCACGACGCGGATGCGGGAGCGGGCCGCACGCCGCCGCGCTCGACCGGGTCGCGCGGGCACGGTCGAAGGCGGCTGCTCGACCGGCGACGGGTCGGCTCCGGACGGATTCGCCGGCTCGTGCGGGTCGTGCTCGTCGCCGGCCTGCCCGTGCGGGTCGTTACCTTCGGTGTCGACCCACCACTCACCGAAGTCGCCGTCGTCCTCGTCGGTCGATGCCGCGCCCTCCTCGCTCGACCGGGCTTGCGCCTCGTCGTCGGGGGTGTCCGGGTCGGGGTCGGGATGGGGCTCGGCCAGGAACGTGAGCGTCCCGTCCGGGTCGATGAGCAGGGGATAGCGCGTACCGTCCGGGTCGACGTCGATCGCGCGCACGGGCCGGTCGAGGAGGGACGCCGTGAAGCGGACCTCGTCGATGGCGGCGTGCCGGGCTTCCGCTCCCTCGGGAACGTGGACGGGCGTGCCGTCCACCGTCGCGGTCCCGTCTTCGGGGTACTCGATGACGAACAGGGGCGTGGCCGGAACGGCGGAGGCGTGGGTGGTCAACGGTTCTCCCGAGCTCTCGGACGGTTCGGGTGGGCGCGGACACCGTCGGCGAGGGGCCGCCGGCGCGCGGGCGGCCGGACCGGTGTGTGGCCACGGGCTGAGTGCGGCGCTCGTTGCGCCGGTGCGGAACCGCCCGGCCGACATGGCCGCGCCACGCGGACGGGGGTGTCGGGTGCGGCCCGGTGACGGATATTCCGGTCGAAGGCGTCCGAGACCCGTCCGTGCGTCGACGTCCCCCCTCCGACGGCCCGGGGCGGGATGCGGCCCGACTCGGCGAAAAGGTGATCCTCTCGGCCATGGTCGGCTCCTCGCCGTCGTCGATCGGGCGATTCGGCGCCCGGATTCCGTACCGTCACGTGGGCACGCGCCGGTCGCGATACCGGTTCAACGAGCGACCCACGCCCCGGCAACGGATCAGTCGGCGGATCGCCGCGTCGGTGATCCCGGAAGATCCGACCGGGTCGGTCGGGGAAGCCGACGTGCCCCGAGCCGAAGGACGTCCGCACGCGGCGGGCCCCGAATCCGTGCACCGCCCCACGTGATGCGCGCCCCGCGCCGCGAGGCCGCCACGGCACCGGAGGAGTAACTCCCCGGGCCTGCACGCGTTACCCCCTGCGGGACAAACCCCGCGCTCACGGAGGAACACGTGCATATCACTCGACCGGCCGCCGCAGCGGCTCTCCTGCTCCTGCTCGTGGCCGCCTGCGACACCGCGCCGGCAACCACCCCCACCCGAGCCCTCGATCCCGCCCTGGCCGCGAACAGCGTCCCTCTTCCCGACACCGGTACGCCCGGCATCTCGCCGTCCACGACGAATTCCCTCGGCTCGACCGGCGCCGTGACCCCCGCGACTCCGGCGGGGGCCGCACCTCCCGACCCGCAGGAAGGGGGCCCGCGCGCCGACAGCCGATCGTCCGCTTCCTCCCCGCCCTCGCGTGGATCCGGTGCGTCGGACCGCACCGACCATTCCTCCGCGTCCGGGGCGGCGCCCCGAGGCGGTCAACCCGGCCGCGCCACGCCCAAGGTGGGTGCCGTCGATCCTTGGGCCGCCTGTGACTTCGGCGTTCGGTTCAGCGGCAGGCGAGACGATGCCCCCGAGGCCCGCTTCTGCCGTTCCGCCCACGGTTGACCGCACCGTACGGTGTCCGGGGTCGTGGAATGGTGTCGGACGTTCGGCAGACCTCGGCGGGCGACGGCGATCGCTTTCGGGCGCTCACGCTTCGGACTTGCTCCGAACCCGGTCCGACGCAGCGGGCGAGGTCATCGCATGGGCCCTCGCATACGTGGCAAACGCCCAGGGTCCGGCGGAGCGGCCGAGAGCGCCGGATCGAGTCTGCCCGCAGGTGTGCGCCCCGCCTCCCGCCCCCGGGCGACCGTCTCGCCGGATCGCCCCGACGGCGCGGCCGTGGGCGCCCGGCGACACCGATCGCGCCGCCGCGGTTCGCGTGGCGGGAACCGACCCCGACATCCGTAGGGAACTTCTAGGCTGGGTCGGTGACTTCACCGTTTGCGGTTCCCAGGGAAGAACAGCGGTTCGTCGACGCGGCGCGGGATCTGGCCCCGCGGTTCGCGGCGGCGGCGGACGAGCACGATCACGAGGCCACCCTGCCCGTCGCCAATCTGACCGCGTTGCACGAGGCCGGCCTGGACATGGCCGCGATGCCCCGAGACCGGGGCGGTTCCGGGCTGTCCTACCAGGCGCTCGGAGAGATCCTCGGCATCGTCGGCAAGGCGTGCCCGTCGACGGCGTGCGTGTGGACGATGCATCTGGGCGCGGCGCAGGCGCTGGTCGGCTACGGCCCGCCGGTCTATGCGGAGGAGTTGGCGGCGGGCAAACGGTTCGCGAACGCGCTGTCGGAGCCGACCGGCGGGAACCTGTTCCTGATGCCGCTCCAGCGGGCCGAACCGGTGGACGGCGGCTTCGAGCTGGACGGCGCGAAGCGGTTCGTGTCCGGTTGCGAGATCGCGGACCACTTCCTGGTCAACGCGCTGGTCGACGACGGGCCCGCGTTCTTCGGGGTGAGCCGGGACGACAGCATCGAGATGGTGTCGATCTGGGACTCGATGGGCCTGCGCGGCACCCGCAGCCAGTTGGTGCACTTCCGCAACACCCTGCTGCGTCACGGGAATCGATGCCACATCGTCGACCCGACGGCGCCGAACATCATCGCGCTCGGCCTGCCGTGGCTGTCGATCGGTGTGGCCGAGGCCGCGCTCGACGCGGCGACCGACCACGCCCGCAAACGTGTCGTGCCGAGTACCGGCAATCCGGTCGGCGACATGCAATGGGTCCATTTCGACGCCGCCGACGCGCACGTGAAGCTCCTGGCCGCACGCGTTCTCGCGGAACGGTCCATGTGGCTCGCCGACCGAAACGCGCCCGGCGCCCTCGACGCCGCCGTGGAGGCGAAGCTCTACGCCAACCAAGTGGCCAAGGACATCGCGGAGTTCGGGCTCCGGGTCGGCGGCGGCTCGGGCTTCCTGCGGTCCTCCCCGATCCAGCGGCACTTCCGCGACGCCCAGGCCGGCGCGTTGATGGCCTTCTCGGTCGAGGTCTGCCGGGACATGATCGGCAAACGCCTGACCGGTGGCGAACAGCCCCAGGACGGCGACCGCGGCGTCGAACGACCCGTTGTCGACCTGCACGCAACCTGACCCGCGCGACCGTCGCTACGTCCTTCACCACTGATTCACTCCAACGGGGGAACCCGGGCGATACCCGCGTGCGTGGAGGAGTCCCGACGCGATGGTGGACGAGAAGACGATGTCCGCGTCCGAGCTCCGGCCCGGTTCGGATCCGGGTTCGCTCGCCGCCGGGTACCGGTTCGGCGGGCGGCCCGGGTTCGTCGTCCTCGCCATTCATGGTCACGGTGGGAGTACCGGGACAGTCCGATCCACACCTCGACGAAACACCGGATCGGCATCGACCTGCTCGCCTTGTTCGCCCGCGACTCGCGACCCGATTCCGCGGGCGAGTTGGCCGGCAAGGGCCGGTCCACCTCGATCCACACCCCGTTCGACTTCACCCGTCGGCACGGGCGCGGTCCGCTGCCCGAACACAACGACGCGCCGGCGGGCAATCGCTGGGTTTTCGCGAACAAGCCCGGGCGAGGGCGACGCGGTGGTCCATCCGGCGGCGCTCGATGCGTTTTCGCAGGTGCGCTTCGCCGAGTGCGTGCGGCCCCGACGACCCCTCTCCGCCCGACGGACGGCCGCGGCGGGGAGGGGTCGAGGGCACGCGGAGGCGGATCAGTCCTTGCCGGGCACCGCCAGGATGCACAGCAGCGAACAGGCCACCGCCGAGGACGGCGCGGTGGTGGTGCGAGGGGTGCCGGCGGGCGAGTTCGCGGCGACGAAGCTCGCGGACGCGGTGTTCTTCAGCGGCAGCGCCAGCAGCAGGGAGTCGCAGTAGACCCGACGGCTGCTCCCGGCGGCGAGGGTGAAGGTGCCGGCGGCTTGCCGGCACGCGGGTGTGGTGGCGTCGTTGACGGTGACGGAGGCGGCGTCCACCGGACCCGCGTTGCTGACGGTGATCCGCCAGTGCGCGGTGCCGAGTAGGCCGAGCAGGCCGACGGGACTGGTCTTCGCCCAGGGCCCGGGTCCGCCGGGTGCGCAGTCGTGCGAGTCGGCGGAGCCGCAGATCTCCTTCTCCACGCTGACCTTGGGTTGGCAGCCCGCGCCGGGCGCGACGGCGGTGGTGACCGTGTTGGAGGTGAACGCGCCGGTCGAGTCGGTGCCGGTCGCGGTGTTGCCGATCGAGGTGGTCGCGCAGTCGGCGGTGACGGTGGTGCGGAAGCAGATCTGCGGCGGGTCGCCCCGGTACTCGACGACCAGCGCGGGATGGTTGTCGGAGCCGAAGTCGCCCGCCGTGGTGAGGACGAGTTGGGCGGTGACGGTGATCGCGGGGTGCGCGACGGGGTCGATGCCGGTCAGGTCGACGGTGCCGTCGGCGGCCAGTCCGGGGGTGGCGATCGGGGTGCCGTCGGGGTCGGTGACGGTCGCGCGCGACGCGGCCGGGTCGACGTGCGTGAGGTCGAGGCCGGTCAGCCGGGCCCGGGTGTAGCCCTGGATGTTGCCGCTGCCGCCGTCGCAGTAGAAGTCGGCGGGCTTGATCGTGACGGCGGCACCGCTGTGCACACAGGGGCTGGCGCCGGTGGTCGGGTCGAGGGAGAACAGGTAGCCGGCGTCGCCGAGGCCGATCAGGCAGCGGGAGGTGGCGTCGTAGGTGTAGCCGTAGTCGCGGGTGGCGCCGCCGTTGACGCCGGGGTGGGTGGCGGGCAGCGGGAAGCCGGCGCAGGGTGCGGCGGCCGTCCAGTCGTGGCAGATCGTTCCACCGGCCAGGCCGCCGCCCCAGGCGGGGAAGTAGCTGCGGGTCCCGGCGGGAGTGGTGACGGTCTCGGGGCTGAAGGTCAGGGTGCTGCCGTTGAACGAGGACAGGGTGGCGGGCGCGGTGTGCGCGGAGCCGTCGAGCCCGTAACAGGTGGTCAGGACGTTGGGTCCGCCGGAGGCGCTGGTGCACACGCCGTCGGCGTGCCCGGCGGTGTCGTAGGAGGCGAAGACGTCGTAGGTGTAGTAGGCGCTGTTCGGGCCGGCGGTGTGCGCGGTGGTCCAGCCCGCACAGGTGGCGGAGGTCGCGGTGTCGAAGCAGCCGAGCACGGGCGGACCCGAGACGGTGGAGCCACCGCCCTGCGGCGAGGAGGAGGCGAACACCCGGCTGCCGACCGTGGTCAGGCCGCCGAGGTAGAGGGCGGCGGGAGTGCTGGGCAGATCGTGGTTGGCGGCGACGATCGGCGCGTACGGCTGGCCCGCGCACGGGGTGCGGGTGGCCAGGGTCAGGCACAGCACCTGCCCGGTGTTGGCGACGCCGTACAGGCTGTCGCCGACCCGGACCAGGCCGGCCAGGTTGTTGGCGCTGCTGGGCGAGCCGCCCATGGTGGCCAACGGGACGAAGCCGCAGTTGGCGTGCGCGGCGAGGTCCAGGCAGCCGACGCCGACTTCGGACGCGGTGACCGCAGGGTAGAGCAACTGGTCCGGGTGGAGCGGATCGAGCACGTACTGCGGAGTCAGCGGACTGCCGATGTTGCCGGTGGCGCCGCTGCCGAGCGGGCCGGGCGTGGTGTTCAGCGGGCGCGGCCAGGGGCCGCCGGCGCAGGGCTGACCCAGCGTCAGGTTGACGCACACGGCCTGCGGGGCGGTCGGGGCCGCGTGGTGGTAGATGTTCCAGGACTCGATCTCGCCGCTTGCCGTGCGGTGCAGCACGGGCGTGAATCCGTCGCCGCCGGTGGGTTGCGGGGTCGGCTTCACCGGGCCGAGGGCCAGGGTGGCGAGCGAGGTGCCGCCGGCCAGGGCGAGCAGGTTCTCGGCGCGGACCGCGGTGGTGGCCGCCCCCGGGTCGGTGCCGGTGAAGGTGCTGCCGTCGGTGGACCAACTCGCGGCCCAGCCGGGCGGAACGCGCAGCGAGCCGGGCACGTAGGTCTGAGCACCTCCCGCGCCGGCCAGGTGGTCGGTGACGGAGGCCGGGGCGGGGGTGTCGCCGGTGGTTGCGTTGCGGTAGCGGACGGTCCAGTCGAGGGTGTCCCCGTGCTCGGCGGCCGCGGCCCCCGGGTGGGTGGCGTTCCGAACGCTCTTCACCAGCGTGGACGGGGTGTCGACGGCGCCGGCCGGAGTGGGGGCGCCCACGCCGAACATCAGCAGGACGGTGGTGAGCAGGACGGCCGTGGCGGCGCGCAAGGGGCGGATCGCCACGGACGGGCGGATCGGAGTGGGTTGACGGGTGGAAGCGGGTGGACGCGGGCTCTTGGGCACTGGTTCTCCACTTCGGATCGACGAACGGCCTGACGAGCCGTCAGGCCGGGCCGTGGATCAGGGTAGGGCGGCGAACAGTGCGGACTGGACCCGGTTTTTCCTATTGGTTACATCATGACCAAATACGACTTGTTATCGACCGGCTGTCGAACGCTCCCGACGGCCGGTCGAACGGCCGTACGGGGCGATCGTGGCGATCGTGACACCGGCCCACACGGGTGCGGTAATTGCCCGGCGCGAACGAGTCGACCGCCGGCGGTCGTCCCGGGTCGACGGCTACCGCAACATCCTTGGCATCACGTACCTGACCCTCGTCCCGGTCACCAGAACCTGAACGCCACCGAAATCCGTGGGTGGAACGCGAGTATCGACCGAGCCCCGAGTTGTCGGCGTCGGTGCCGTCGCTGCCTCGATGGTGTCCGCGATCATGCGGAGTCGATGGATGAACCACGCCGCCGGCCGCCGTCCGATCCGTGGCGCGGGGGCGGGGCGGCAGACTTGGCGGATGGACGATGACGCGGAGTGTGCGCGGAAATGGCTTGCGGCCGCCGGGGTCACGGCCGCCGGGGACGGCATGTGGCTGGACGCGGAGACGCCCGGTGCGCCGATGACCGGAAACGAGTTGGCCCACCAGTGGACGAGCGTGGCGATGACGGATCCGGATCTGGACGGGGCGGGTCGACTGCGGCTCGCGTTCGGTTTCCTGGATCTGTTGGACGATTACTGGGTGACCTGCGAAATGGGGTTCGCCCTCCAACACGAGACCGACCCGACCCCCGCCGCCGTGTTCTGGGCCGGATACCGCGCCCGCCTGGAGGCGGAACGGGAGTACGAGGCGGTCACCTATTCCCTGTGGGTGGACTGGTTCGAGGACAGGAGCACGGTGGAACACGCCTTCGCCGAGGTCCTGGGCAACGACCTTCCCCGACTGCACCACCCCTCGGACGAACACGACCGCGACGAGCCGCTGTTGCGCCGCACCCGCCGCGTCCTCGAATGCTCCGGTCCGGTGCCCTGGCCGATCAAACACCCGGCCTACCAAACCGCGACCCGACTCCCGGAGCTGCACCCCGCGCTGTTCAAGGCCCTCCGAGGCAGCTACCTCGACCTCTACGGCAGCCTCGACATCGACGCCGCCCTCACCATCCTGCGCGAACTCCGCCTGCCGCCGGACACCCCCGACCTCGCAACTCTGCGCACCGTCCTGGAAGACGGCCACAGCAACCACTACCGCTCCCCCAAAGCCTGGCCCGCGGCCGCGGCATCCTGACCACCCCCGGTTGTGGCATCCCCGGGGCGCCACGCAAGTCCGCGCCGCGAATCGAAGACGTCGCCCCAAGAACTCCGGGGCCACGGCCGGCAATTGCGTTCCGCCGGCGCCGGCCTCCCGCCCGGCGTCAGGCCGTCCGGCCCCTCTGCCGAGCTGCGCCACAGCACCCACCACCGGCGGCCGCGCCCCGGCGCTGCACGCGACGCTGCAACGTCGCACCGCCCTGGTGCGCTCGTCCTCTCCACGTACCTCGCACGGCCAGGTCCCGGCCGCCAACGTCGACACCGTCGTGGTGACGGTGTCGCTCGCGGCACCGCTCAAGCACGGTCGAACCGAACGTATGCTCGCCCTGGCATGGAGCCGGAAGGCGACTGGCGGGACGAGTACCACACGCCGCTCACCCAACGCATGGACCGAGCGGACCCGCAGCACCCCGGCATCCCGGAGGCCCCGGCCGCACACCGGACAGAGACCGACACGCGGCGCGAACACGGCGGCGACTACAACCACGCCGTCCACCTCCTCCGCCCTCACGCCCTCACGACCACAGCCCCGACACCACCGACACCACCGACACCACCGACACCACCGACACCACCGAGGACGGAACCATGACCACCTGGACCGCCTGTCCCGAGACCACCGAGGACATCCCCGCCATCCGCGACATCCTCCTCGCGGCCTTCCCCACCGCCCTGGAGGCCGACATCGTCGACGCCCTGCGCGCCGACCCGACGGCGTGGATCGACGGCCTGTCCATGGTCACCGCGACCCCCGACGGCACCGCGACCGGGTACGCGCTGCTCACCCGCTGCCACGTCGACGGCGCACCCGCCCTCGCCCTGGCGCCCTGCGCGGTGCTGCCCTCGGCCCAGCGCACCGGCGCCGGCGCCACCGCCATCCGCGCCGCACTCGACGCCGCCCGGGCCATGGGCGAAAACCTCGTTCTCGTCCTGGGACACGCCGACTACTACCCGCGGTTCGGCTTCACACCGGCCTCCCGCTTCGGTATCCGCGCACCCTTCGAGGTACCGGACGAGGCCATGATGGCCATGGCCCTCGACAACACCCGCACGGTCCCCGCCGGAACCATCCGGTACCCCGCCGCGTTCGGCGTCTGACCCCTCTTGTCGTGCCCCGGGGCTCGACACCCGGTCTTCGCCGCCACGCCCCCACGCGTCCCATCCCGCGCCACAGCGGGATCGCGACTCTCGCCCGCGGGGTGCGATCGCACGCACCGGGAGCCCCGTTCCGAGGCGGCCCGCCGTCGTGCCCCGCCCGCGTCGGTGGGTGTCCGGCCGGAAGGGCCCGACACCCACTCGCGGGGCGTCCGGCCGGTCCTCAGTCCCGATTCTCCTCGAGCTTGAGAGCCAGCCCGATCGCAAAGAAGGTGGGCGCCCACTCGCCCACGAACAGACCCCACCGGTCGGCACGGTCGACACCATGGGTTTCGACCTTCATCGACCCCATCCAGGACAACACCGACAACCCGATCGAGGCGAAACCCGCCATATAGGCGTGTTCGGAACGCAGACCCTTGTCGTGCAGCGTCTTGATCATCGAAGCCCTCTTCCTGAAAGAACGGTTGGCGCAAGGCCCCACGCCGGTACCCGCCACACCACCCGCCACAACCACAATCGACCCGTCCATCACCGCGCCCGCCCAAAAGTCTGGTTCGTCCCGGTGTGCGGCCTCGAAGCATCGGCGCGAGCGAAGCCGCCGCAAGGGCGCCGATCACCACGACCCCGGCGTTGTTCACCATCGCCCATGCCCGCCCTCGGTCCGGTCGGCGGTCTCACCGAAGACCCACGCGCACGCGGCCGCGCCCGTGACGTCCGGGAGCAGCGTGTGCACTTTCACCCCCGCCCCGCCCCCGGAGAACGGCCGCCCGCGCCGCCGGTCACGGCCCGCGTCCCGGCCGGAACCCGATTCGGCGCGACACGACCCGGGTAGCGGAACCCGACACCCGACCGACAACCCGTCACAGGAGGCACCGATGAGCGAGACCGGCGACATCACGGGGACCAAGGACAAGGACTACAACATCATCTGGTTCACCGAGGCATGCCTGAGCAACGCTCTCCGCCTGCAGACCTACATCCAGGACGCCGAACGCGCCGGCGACAACGAACTCGCCGAATTCTTCCGCCGCGCCCAGGGCGAAAGCCGCAAGGGCGCCGAACAGGCCAAGACACTCCTACGCGCACGACTGGACAACTGACCCCCGACACCCGAACGCCGGCGTGTCCCCCGCGGGACGGCCCCGGGGGGAACACGCCGACGACCGGCCGGACGCATCACCGCTCACCCGACCGTGACGCCCGTTCTCCCCCCGAGACATGCCGCACACCGTAGGACCGCGCGGGCGCATCGGGACAGGCCCTCGCATTCGGGAATCGGGGCCCCGAACGGCCGCCGTACCGGATCACCGCCGAAGGGTGATGCGTTCGGTGAGACGTCGTGCGGCGGAGTGTTCGTCGCCTGCGTCGATCAGCAGTTCGGGTCCGATGAGCCGGACGACGTCCTCGTAGGCGTCGCCGTGGTCGGTCAGGGTCCAGCCCTCCCACGCCTGGGGCAGCCGCGCGGGATCCAGGGGTGTGTCCAGTGACCACCAGTCGAGGCGACGGTTGGGCGCATCGAGGTGCAGGCCGGACCACGGGACCGACTCGAGCACCGTGAAGTCCGCGACGTCGTGCTGGGATCGAAGGTGTGCGTCCGGCCCCGCACACAGGTGGTCGGCCATGTCGCGGGCCCAGGAGCCCGCGAAGGACAACGCTCCGTCCCGGCTGCGTACCGCGCACAGGACCCGTCCCACCCGGCCGGGATCGTCGTCCTCGGTCGGGGCGAGCGCCCACTGCCGAGCCAGGCCGCGCGGCGGGTCGTCCAAGTAGGCGACGGTGGGGTACGGCAAGCCCAGGCGGTCCATGACCTCGTACAGACCACGGGCGATCCACGCCACCTCCCACCCCGACCACGCCTGACGCAGCATGCCCAGCCAGGCGCGGATCTCCGGCAGGTCGCACGGCGCCCCAAAGTTCGGCGCGATCTCCGCCGTGCTGTGCACGAACAGACGGCGCCGAGGCAGGTCCACGAGCACAACGCCCTGCCACCGCACGGAGTTCATCCAGAAGTCGGGCGTCCCACCCGGCAGAGTCCGGACGAAACGCGGGAACTCCACCGGACCGCGCAGAAGGTCGGCGTACAAGCGCCACGCGCCGCGCTCCTGAGACCAGACCCGATGGCCGCCCCGATCGACGATCACATGGTGTGCGTGCCCTCCGCCCATCCCTCGACCCTACGGGCCGTCCGTCACCCGAGCGGGCAGCGGGGCGACGTTTCGCCTCCCGCTGCCGGCGAGCCCGCGACGATCGCGATCCGTTTCCCGGTGACCGGTGACCGGTGACCGGCGGCCGGTGGCCGGTGGCCGGTGGCCGGTGGCCGGTGGCCGGTGACGCATTCGCTCACATGAGCGGAAACTGCTTTTCTTGGCCCCGAGCACCGGCTCGCCGTCCGACGACGCGACGCACCCCACGCGGCGCGACGGGCGGGACAGACCACACAGACGGGAAGCCCGACCCATCGTGAACTCGGCCCTCAAGTCGCTCCTCGCCGCCCTGATGGCATCCGGCCTGCTCCTGGCCACGACCGCCTGCCGACCCACCGACGAGAAGGACGAGAAGTACTTCTCCGGCGTCGCAGATACCCGCCCGTACGAGGAGTGGCTCGCGGCACGTTCGGACATATCCGCCGACCTCGCACTCTCGGGCCGATTCCGTACCGTTCCGGGCCACGACGCGGCCAGGGGCGGGGCGCGCGTACTGCGCTATCGCATACAGGTCGAGGAGGGCCTGTCGATCGACGCCAAGTACCTCGCGCGCGCCGTGCACGAGACGCTCAACGACACGCGCAGTTGGGGAGGTGACGGAACCGTCGCCCTGGAACGGGTGAGTTCGGGGGAATCCTCCTTCGTCGTCACCCTCGCCAGTACCGGCACGGTCAACACGTGGTGCGCCAAGGACGGGCTGGACACCGGCGAACAACGCGTCTCGTGCAACGTCGCCTCCACCCGGCGGGTGATGCTCAACGCGTGGCGGTGGGCGACGGGATCCACCACCTACGGCAAAGACCTGGCGAACTACCGACGCATGCTGATCAACCACGAAGTCGGCCATCGGCTCGGTCACATGCACGAGACGTGCGACCGCGCGGGCGCCCCCGCGCCGGTGATGATGCAGCAGACGCTGACCCTGGTCACCGGCGGCGCCACGTGTACGCCCAACCCGTGGCCGCGCCCGTAGTCGAACGGTCCGTCCGACCGGAGGAAGCCGTTCCGGTACGGACCAGGCCCCGGGATTGTCGGCCCCACCCCCGCAGTCTCGCGACCTCGACCCCTGGGCAAACGCGGAACACTCGCGCAGGATGGTCGGCGGGGTTGGTCAGCCCCACCGGCGAACCGCACCGGCGGTGAACCGGCTTCGGGGCCTGTCCTTCGACAGCGTCGTCGAAGCGTGGACAGGCTCCGAGCAATCGGCCGGGCAGCGGCCCGCGCCTCACTCTCGGAGGAACAGTGACCGTCACTCATCACGGTGACAGGCTCAACGGCGAGCCTGTCACGATCACGGCATCCACGACACGGATCGCGTCGTGGCTGGAGGACATCGCGACGGTGGACCGGATCCACCACTACCTGGACGCCCAACTCCGCAACCGGACCACGGATCCCGGTGCGAGACCGCTTCGTGCGATGCGCCTGCACAACGACGAGGCGCAGGCCTCGATCCTCTCGGCCGTACGTGCCGGCGCCACGGAGACGACGGACGGCCCGCTCGCGAAGGAGCTGGGCGACCACGCGGCGCGCTGGGCGCACGCGTTGGCCCGCCTGGTCGAGAACGCGGGGTGGTTCGACCACCTGTGCGACGCCCTGATCGCGACCCACCAGGTCGTGCGAGTGGGCCCCGCCAAACCCTGCGGTCGCTGCGGGAACGCCGGCGAGCGGGTGGTGTACACCAGCCTCTACCCGGGCGTCATGGACCGGGTCACCGTGTCCTGCCGGCCGTGCGGCAGAACCGCCCACCACCCCTACGGCGAACCCGGTCCCGAGATCGACGCCCGCCTGGGCGCCCGCGCCGGCTGCGCCGTCCTGGAGATCACGACGGTCGCCGATCCGCGAGCCGTCGCCCCGACGGCGATGTACTTCCGGCTCGCTCCCGGCGATGTGGACGGCGGCCCCGGGAAGCCGCTGCCCGGGGAGCACTTCCGCCTGGAACCGGGTGGGCGTTCGGCCACGACGATGGAGCTTCCCGCCGCGCCGGGAGAGGGTGCCCGACTCCAGGTCCTGTGCGTCGGCGGGTTCCAGGTCTCCACGCGAGCTGTCGCGCTCTCCGGCCTGGCGTCGATCCCACGCCCCCGCGCCACGATGTCCCGCCGCCGAGACGCCCGCACGGTCACGTCGAAGCCCGGTGCGGTGATCATCGAGCAGGCGGCCGGCGCCGAGCCCGCCCGATCGAAGGCATAGCACCCGTCCCCACCCGTCGCCGCCCGGAACGACGACCCGTTCCGGGCGGTCGGCACGGGGAGATCGCCCCACCGCCTCGGACCTCCGCTACGCCCGGCGCGTACGCTCGTCGGCGACCACTTCGAGGGCGACAGGCCATCACCGATTCCGCGTCCGTGTCCTCCGGGCGCGTGCTGCTCGCCGAGTACGACCTACAGCGCCGGGCGATCTCGAACCCCCTGGTCGGCCGGGGCCGTATGCGACGCACTCATCGACGGGCGGCACCGGGCGATCCTGCCCGCGCGCATCCGAGGCGACGGCCGGCCCGTGAGCGTGCGGGGGCGGTGCCGCGGCCGAGATCGCGGACACCGCGCGGGCGCCGGCTGCCTTCGGCGTCGACACCGTCGTGGGCTTCACCGGTTCGGCCTTCCGGCATCTGGTCGCCATGTTCCCGCCCGCCGCCGAGCCATGGTCGAGGACGACCTCCAGGACTGGGTTCCATCGGCGGCGTGGGCCCCGTCTCCGTCGCGTGGGAGGACGCGGGCGCGGACCGCCCGCGGCGTGCGCCGGAGGCACTCGCCCATCTCGGGAGCTTCGACCTCGAACGGCCCTCCGCCTCCTTCGACCCGGCCTTCGAGCAAACCGACCGAGGCGGTATCCCGAGCACCGGACCGCTCCGGTGGTGGGAACGACGGCCCGGCGGCTTCCGACCGGCACGTTCCCGCAGGCGCCGGGAGCAGTCCCCTCGCAAGCATTGGCATCGATAACATCCTCTGCCATAGTGCCTGACATCGGCGCGCGAGCGCCGGCACGACATACTCGCGATCCACTCGGAGTTCCGGCCTTTCCAGGCCGTCACGGCCGAGCAACCTGCTCTGTTATCGATATCAGAATGTCCTGTCGACACGTAGCACGGCAGGTCGTCGGAGAACGGAGAGAGATGTCACCTCCCGGAAGAATCATCGTGGCGGTCCTCGGCACGGCCCTGGCGCTCGTGGGCGTCGGCGCGCCGACGACGACGGCTTCGCCAACGGACAGGACCTCGCCGACGGCGGCCGCCCAGTCTTCACCGACGGCGGCCCCGTCCTCCGCCACATATTCCGTCGCCGTAGGCGCCAAAGGCTCGTGGACGCACCCGGACGACACCCCGGCCAACCCGTACATCGACAAGGACGGCACCTTCTACTTCCAGCAGGCCCATTCCCTCTACGGCGCCACCCAGGATCGTGCGTGGAGCTTCTTCACCGGGACCGACTTCGACTCGGCCGCCTTCTCCGATGCGATCGGCAACGCGGGCACGAATCCGGATACCACCGCCCTCTGCAACAACAGCCCCACCGGCGTGGAGTCCACCTACGCGCCCGGCACTTCGGGCTACTCGCAGCGGAACTTCTGCGACCTGACCGGGATGTGGGTGGATCCGGACACCGGCGACTGGTACGGGCTGGTCCACAACGAGTTCAGTCCGCAACCCTTCGGCGACGGCGTCCACTACGACTCCATCGACTACGCCATCTCCCGGGACCGAGGCCGGACGTGGACGATCAAGGACCACGCCATCACGTCCCCCTACAGCACCAAGCGGGGTGACACCGCCGCCTTCCCGAACCAGACCTACTACTACGGCGACGGCGACCAACGGCTGTACGTGGACACCGCCTCGGGCTACTTCTACGCCTTCTACGGCTCGCGCGCCGTGGACAAGAACGGCGGCTGGAAGGCGTTCTACGCCCACGTGGCCCGGGCACCCATCTCGGGGAAGATGGCGGCCGGTTCCTGGCAGAAGTGGTACGACGGCTCCTGGTCGCAACCCGGTGTGGGCGGCAAGGAGAGCAACATGGTGCCGGTGAACTCCGCCGACACCACGGGCTACACGCCCGCGTCGAAGGAGTACGACCCGGCCAACACCGGCACGGTGGCCCAGCAGGTCGCGGCCGGCACCGCCCCGCCGACCTCGCCGCTGTTCGTCATGGACATCACGTACAACGCCTACCTGGGGCTGTACATCGGGCAGCCGCAGGCGGTCGACCAAAGCGGAAACGCGCCCCAGCAGTTCTACGCCACCGACAACCTCGCCACCCAGAAGTGGACGCTGATCGGCGACACCGGCGGCTACCACACGGCCTCGTGGTACCGCTGGTTCCTCGACGGCACGAGCAAGACCGGTTCCGCCATCGTCGGCAAGGACTTCCGCTCCTACTGCTCCTTCGGCTGCTCCGCCGGCTCCTCCGGCGAGTACGTCAACCTCGCCATCGCCGGTTCGGCGCCCACCGTCCCGCCGTTCGACCCCGCGAAGACCTACCGCATCGGCAGCGGGGGCAACCGCGTCCTGGCCCAGGTATCCGTCGGATCCGCCACCACCTCACTCGCCGCCTCCGATGGATCGAACCTGGACGCGTGGAGCTTCGCGGCCAACGGTGACGGCTCCTACCGCATCACCAACGCCGCCACCGGCCGACTCCTCGGCGTACCCGGCACGCCGGCTGCGGGTCGTGCCTGGGGAACCGCGCCCACCGTCACGCCGGCCGGCGCCGGCGGGCCGACCGTCGGCCAGCAGTGGTTCGTCATCCCCACGACCTCCGCCGGCAACGGTGGGGCCGCGGGCACCTACAAGCTGGTGAACCGCTACAGCGGCCTGGTCATCGGCCTCTCCGCCACGACCGGCCGACTCGCCGAGACGACCCCGGCCCGGGCCTGGACCGACACCACCGGCAACCCCGTCGGCGCGGGCCGCACCGCCGCGGAGCAGACCCTGACCATCACCGCGATCGGCACCGGGCCCGGTTCCCTGGACGGCATCCACACCCTTACCACCGGTGGCAAGGCACTCGACGACCCGAACCACAGCACCGCCGCGGGCACCCCACTCATCACCTGGACCGCCGGCGCCGGCCTCAACCAGAGTTGGCGGTTCACCCGGCAGAGCGACGGCTCCTACGAACTGGCCAACGCCGAATCCGGGTTGTGCGCCGACGTCGAAGGCGCCTCCACCACGGCCGGCGCCAGGATCATCCAATGGACCTGCAACGGCCACGACAATCAGCACTGGACCGTCACCAGGCAACCCACCGGCACCTACATCGTCGCTTCCGTGCGCAGCGGACTACCGCTCACCACCGCCTCCGCCGCGAACGGCGCCCCGGTGACGCAGCAACCGGACGTTCAATCGCCGCTCCAGCGGTGGACGATCACCTGACCGGATCCGGCCTACGGAACACCCAGGCGAGGTCCGTCCCCGCCGCCCGCGCATGTCATCGATCCCAATCCGGGGGTCGGTCGGGCCGCCTTGTATCGATATCCCGTTTGTGATCGACTGGCATCGATATCAAGGCGGCTCGACGGGGAAGGAGCCCCATGGCGAACGACGGCGCATCCCACACCGCCCGGCCTCCCGGGATGGCCGATGTCGCCAGGGTCGCGGGCGTCTCCGCGCAGACCGTCTCCCGGGCGCTGGCCGGCCATCCGAACGTCCAGGCCGCGACCCTCGCGCGAGTGCTCGTCGCCGTGGATCAACTCGGCTACCGCAAGAACAACGCGGCCAGGGTGCTCTCCTCCGGCCGCAGCCGCTCCATCGGCGTGGTCACGCTACAGACCGGCTTCCACTCGCGGACCGCCCTCACCGTCGGCGTCGAACGCGCGGCGGACCGGGCCGGCTACACCGTGAGTACCGCCACCACCGCCTCGCTGGACACCTCCGCGATCGAAGCCGCGCTCGTTCGGCTGTCCGAACAACACGTCGAGGGCGTCATCCTCGCCGTGCCGCTGATCCACGTCAGCCGACGCATCGAACAGCTCACCTCCGCGGTGCCCACCATCACCGTCGACGGTTCGCGTACTGCGGCGACCGAAGTGGTGGCCGTGGACCAGCAGTTGGTGGCCGGGCTGGCCACCCGGCACCTGCTCGACCTCGGACACGAGACGGTCTGGCACGTCTCCGGGCCGCAGGAGTGGCTCGACGCGGCCAGCCGCTCGCGGGGCTGGCTCGCGACCCTGGAGGAGGAGGGCCGGTCGGCACCGCCGGTGTTGGAGGGCGACTGGTCGCCCGCCTCCGGCTATCGCAACGGCCTGATCCTGGGCAAGATCCCCGACGTCACCGCGGTCTTCGTGGCCAGCGACGAGATGGCCTTCGGGGTGATCCGCGCCCTGCACGAACTCGGCCGGCGCGTGCCCGCGGACATCTCCGTGGTGGGTGTGGACGACATCCCGTTGGCCGAGTACTGCTCGCCGTCCCTGACCACGGTGGCCCAGCCGTTCGAGGAGATGGGAGCCCTCGCGGTCGGCCACCTCCTGCGCCACATCGCCGACCCGTCGGCCCCGGAGCAACCGGCCACGGTGGAACCGGCGCTCGTGGTACGAGCCAGCACGGGACCGGCACCCGGAGCGTAGTCGCGGCCTCGCCGATCGAAGCCACACCCCGACCGGTCCCGTGGTCGAACGCCGGTTGCACTGTCCCGAGAGAGCCGGCGGTAGCCCCCGAATCCCTCCGCGCCCCACCGGCCGAGCATGGGCGCGCGGCGGGCCGGACGGGTCACCGAGATGCGGCGGGCGCCCGGGGGATGGCGGGGCTCCGGGTCGGGGCCGACGGGCGGATGTCGGTCCCGCCTGCTTCGGGAGTGGCCGATTCCTTTCGGCGGTGGCCGAGGTCTACATGGTGGAGGCGCGGCCCGGGACAGGTCCGCCCCGATCGTGTACGCCCGGAACGAAAGGCTGATCGACGATGAGCATTCCCGAGACCATGCGCGCGCTGCGGCAGACCTCCCTCGACGGTCCGCAGGACATGCACCTGATCACCGACGCGCCCGTGCCCGTCCCCGGCCGGGGACGGGCACGGGGCGAGGTCCTGCTCCGGGTCGCCGCCGCCGGGGTCGACTTCGCCGACGTCTCGAAGGCCCACGGTACGTTCCGGGGCGGCCCGCAGGCGCCGTACCCGGCGGGCTTCGAGGCCGCCGGCGAGGTCGTCGCCGTGGGCGAGGGGGTGACCGGCCCGCGGCCGGGCGGCCGGCGCGCGTCCGTTTGTCGGTGATCACCACGCCGGCCGTCACCAGTGCGGCGGCGGGCCTGCCGCCGGCGGGAGGTGTTCCAGCCGCAGCGACGGGCGACGGCGGCACGCCACCGGACTACAGGTCCAGGACCGCGCGCAGGGCCTGGTCGACGCGTTCCATCACGGTGGGGTCGACGGCGCCGAGGAGTTTCGCGTCGTCGAAGCGGGTGGTGCGCAGTTGTTGGAGGTTGACCGCCACGGCCGTGCACGGCAGGGGGTCCTCGACGACGACGGACATCGCGGTGTCCGGGTAGCGCCCCGCGGGGTGCAGCACGATCGCCAGGAGTGCCGCGTAGGCCTGTTCGAGACCGTCGAGCGAGACGATCAGGACGTTGCGGCTGTCGCCGAGGGTCCAGATCTCGCCTCGCCTCACAGGCTGTCGCCCTCGCCGCACAGGTCCTCGCCCAGGCCGAGCCCGGCCAGGTGTCGGGCGGCGTCCAGGACCGCCTGCCGGCGGGCGGCCCGCACGATGTAGGCGTTCAGGGACAGGCCCGCCGCCGCCGCACCCGCGCGGATCGAGGCGTCCAGATCATCGGGAATCCGCAACGTCATCACCGTCATGACACCAACCTAGCAACCGGGATCCGGTGGCGTCACCGGTGGCAAGGGGTTCGCTTCCACGCCGGTCGGCCCGGCCGTGGTCCGACCCGGCCGTGGTCCCGACCTCGCGCACGGCCGGTCACGATCACTGTGGCGTCCGGCTCCATCGCCGGTCGGGGCGAACGGATGGCAATCGCCGGTACGTCCCCGCCACCGGGGACCACCACATCGCCCCGGCTGCCCGAGCACGAGGGCTCCGGCACCGGCGCGCCGGCCGGGACCGGAGGCGACGGCGTTCGCAGGCCACATGTACTCGTCGCGAGAAGCGCCGCCGCCGAGCCGTCGGCAAGGCATCGGAGGGTCGTGTCCGGGGGCGAGTCATGCGGCGACGTGCTGCCCAGGGGCGCGCAGGCGGGCGTGGAGGGTCTGCCGGGAGATGCCGGTCTGCGTGCGAGGGCGGCGATGTCGACGTCGACGTCGACGTCGGCACCCGTGGCCTTGATCCGCTCGCCATACGGACGATCTCGCTCATCGCCCCGGCGCGCGCCTCGTTTCCGTTTCGGGCGAATCCGGATCGAGTTGGGCGACGGGTCGGTCGGGGCGAAAGCGGGGCCGTTCGTGGGCAAGCAGCCGTCGGTGTCCGGCAGTCGGTACCGGCCGTCGATGTCCGGCAGTCGGTACCGGCAGTCCGGGCGGCCTCGGGCGCAGTGGCACACGAGCCGAGCCGATCCCACCCGGGATCGGCCGAGGGGGGCGAGCACCGGGACGATGCGCGGGCGGTGCCTCAGAACTCCCCGTGCCCACCGGTGGAACCCCCGCTGCGGGCAATGGCCGTGAGGACGGTGAACAAGATGGTCGCTCCGAGCCACAACAGGGCTGCGGACAAGTCGACGGACATCGCGATATCGGTCCTGCCGTCGCCGAAGTACACGTTACACAGGCCCCATACGGAGGTGTCCTCGGCCCGGATCAGAGCGTAGACGAGTTCGCCCACGACGGCCGCGACCCAGAGGGAGGCGGCGACGGAGGCGCCCGCCCGGACGGCGGAGCGGTCGGAGTTGCTCATGGCGGAGGCGTCCTCTTTCCGCGTGACTTTCCCGTGGCTTCCCCGTGACGCACGTGTCCGGCCGAGGGCTCGGGCACCGGGCGCGGCAAAGCACGATTCGGCGGGGCCGGCGTCCTGCTGGGGCGCGACCGATCGAATGGACCGAGGCACGCGACGTGCGGGGCGCGCCCGGCGGAGAGGTGGCGGTGCTCTGGTAAACCCTAGGGCGAATCCCGCCCCACGCAAAGGACTTCGCCAGTTCGTGAAGCGGAGTGACCGGACCCGTTCGGGAGTCTTCGGGAATGAAGACTCGGCGTGTACCGAACACAAGGGGGCGCGGCGCACGCTGCTCCCGAAGCACCCACGATCAGGTCACGTTCTGTCCCATTCCATTTTCGGAATCTTCCCGTAGACCTCGTCCGCGGAACCGGGTGCCCATTCCCGTGCCACGAGAACCGGTCGGGTCCTCAGCACGTCCACGGACCGCTGGGAGCGCATCACCAGGCCCAACGCCTCGATCGCCGTGCCCCCCTCGAGGGTGAAGCGAATGTCCATGCCGTTGTGTTCCGCGTGGTCCACGACCTGCTCCGCCACCTTGGACGGACGTCCACCCACGAGGTCGACATCCCCGATGCGAACCTGCGGGCCCCGCTCCGCGTGCAGGGCGACGGCGCACAGTCCGGACGCGCCCTCACCGAAGTACAGCGAGACGCCGAGATCGTCGAACTCCATCCATCGCCCCGGGATGTAGGACGTGGGGTCGAGCAGGGCAGCCCGCACCTCGTCGAACGTCATACCGAACCGCAGCGGCCCCACTCCCACAAATGGAATGAAATCCCACTTCACTCCGTCCCGCACGGCCCATGCTTCCTCCACGCCCCGAATCTCCTATCCCCGACCCGAAGGCCGCTTCGCGCACGCGACCGCCCTCGCCACTTTCGGTCGTCGGCCAGGACGTCGTCCCACACCTGACCACCATTCGCCCGGATCGACAACCAACGGCGCAGCGACACGGCATGGCACAGCCGTTGTGGGGGCTCTGTCCCCGGTCGCCTTGGCAACCTTCGGCGTCGTCGGGCAGTGCCGGGTCGTCCACCGCGATCAACGACAGGTGCCATTCCATCGAGCAGCCGCCGCAGGCCGGGTGCAGCCGTGACGTCACCCGGAGCTTCGACGTCGAAGGCACGGCGTTCCGCACAATCGTCGACACGCCGGGAGCGGCGACTTCCCACACCGACCGCGACTTCGAACCGATCGTGCGGTCAGCCCGCCGTCCACGGGTGCAGTTTGTCGGGGTTGCGCACGGCCCAGATGCGCGTGATCCGGTCGTGCGCGACGTCGAACGCGTACACCGCCACGATGACGCCCTCGTGCTCGATCACCAGACCGGCCCGGCCGTTGACCGTGCGCTCCAGGACCATCAGGCCGCCGGATGCCCGGACGGCGAGGTCCGTGAGGTAGCGCGCGATCCCCTCGCCGCCCTCGATCGGGTGGAGCGCGGCGGCGACCACGCCGCCGCCGTCCACCGTGAAGGTGGCGCCGGGGGCGAGGAGGCCGACGAGGGCGTTGATGTCCTGTGCGTCCCACGCTCGCTTGAAGTCCGCGACGAGGCCCGCCTGATGGGCCGCCGGGGCCTCGGCGGGCCGGGAGGTTCGTACCCGGCGTCGGGCGGAGGAGGCCAGTTCGCGGCACGCCGCCGGGGTGCGGCCGGTGATCTCGGCGATCTCGGCGAACGCGAAGCCGAAGACGTCGTGCAGGATGAGCGCGACCCGCTGGGCCGGGGTCATGGCTTCGAGGACGACGAGAAACGCCATGCTCACCGACTCGTCGAGCGTGATCCGGTCGGCCGGGTCCGCGGGGTCGGTCGCGGCGGTACCCGGGCGCCCGCCGATCCACTCGGTCCGCCCGGGCAGCGGCTCCGGGACCCATTCGCCCACGTAGCGCTCACGCCGCACACGTGCCGAGCCGAGGAGGTCCAGGCACACACGGGTGGCGACCGTCGTCAGCCAGGCGCCGGGCGAGTCGATGGCGTCCTGCCGCCGGCGGGACATGGCGTACCAGCGGGTGTAGGTCTCCTGGACCGCGTCCTCGGCCTCGACCAGGGAACCGAGGAGCCGGTAGGCGAGACCGATCAGGCGGCGCCGCTCGCCGATGATCGCACCCAAGCCCGCGTCGGACTCGTCGTGCCGTGATGCCGCGTGATCGGTCATGGTTTCGCCGGCTCCCCAAGTTCGGATCGTCCCTCACCGGTCCGACGAGAGAGCACGTCCGATTGTCAGGTCCGCGACTCCTCCTGACGTTCCGCGGGGCCGCGTCGTCATACCGCTCGAAGACACCACCGGCCCGGAGAGCCCGGGTAGGACACCTCAGGAGACGGCGATGACCAGGATCGGAATACTCATCGGCAGCACCCGCCCCGGCCGCAAGGGCGACCGGGTCGCCCGGTGGGTTCACGAGCGGGCGGCCCGCCGCGGCGACGCCGAATTCGAGGTGATCGACCTGCTCGACCACCCGCTGCCGCACCTGGACGAGCCGCTGCCCGCGCTCGCCGGGCGGTATCGGCACGGGCACACCCGGGCCTGGGCGGACACCATCGCCCGCTTCGACGGATTCGTCATGGTCACCCCGGAGTACAACGCCTCCATCCCCGGCGTCCTGAAGAACGCCATCGACTACCTGTACGCGGAGTGGACCCACAAGGCCGTCGGGTTCGTCTCCTACGGCGGTGGGGGCGGCACCCGCGCGGCCCGGCAGCTGCGGACAGTGTGCGAGCTGCTTCGGATGGCTGCCGTGACCCCACAGGTCTCGCTGTCCCTGCACACCGACTTCGAGGACGACGCGACACTCACCCCGGGCGCCCACCACGTCAGCGCCCTGGACACACTGCTGGACGCCGTCGTCGCCCACAGCACGGAAGGACGGACGGCCACGCCCACACAGCGCGAAACGGACGAAGCCGCGATCCGCCGCCACATCGGCCAGGTCATCGACGCGATCCGGGCCAAGGACCTCGAGGGCCTGAGGCGGCACTACTCCACGGACGTCGTCTCCTTCGACATCGATCCGCCGCTCCGGCACGTGGGGATCGACGCGAAACTCGAGAACTGGGCGAACGTGTTCACGTTCTTCCGGGAGGTGACCTACGAACTGCGCCACCTGATGCCCACGGTGGGCGAAGACGTGGCGTTCACGCACGCGTTCGGTCGCCTCAGCGGCACACTGCCCGACGGAACGGCGGTGGGCGGCATGTGGGTCCGGGTCACCTTCTGCTTCCGGAAGATCGACGGCGATTGGCTGATCACGCACGACCAGGTCTCCGTACCGCTGGACATGCCGAGCGGCAGGGGGGTCGTCGACCTCGAACCGTGACGCCTGCGGGCCCCTGCGGCTCCCGGGCCGGCCGGCGGTCGGACGTGAGCCCGGCGTCCGATCCCTTCCTCACCGGCGGTTCACGCTCCGGTCGAGGCTCGCGCCGCGAACCGACCCGTTCGCCCCCGGGTCGGTGCGTCGTTGTCAGGGGGTTGTGTCAGAGTCTGCGCATGCTAGAGATCGTGGTGGGGACGGAGAGCGGGGGGCGGTACGTCCGCGTGTCCGCCGAGGACTTGGCCGAGTTGGTCCGGCGGATCGGCGGTGCCGGTGATCGATTCCTGGTGGTCCAGCGGATACCCGACCTGCCGGACGTCTTCGCCCAGGTCTGGCACGAGGCCGGCGGGGACTACACGCTGGAGCACCGCGACGGCGCCGCCGACCGACACTTCCAGGTGACGGTCGCCGACCCCGAGGCCGTGATCGCGGCGATGACCGGCTGGGCCCGCGAGGAATCCGGCTGGGCCGCCGGTCCGGCCTGGTCGGTGTTGGACATGGGGCCGTCACGTGAGGTGCCGCCGCTCGACCTGGACGAAAGCGAGTGCGAACTGCTGGAGAAGCGGGTTCGCGAAGTGCTTGTCGGCGGATACGCCTCCCGCGCCCAACTGGCGGAGCTTGCCGAGGAGTACCTGGTCACGGGGGATCGTCGGCCCGTGTCGCGTGAGCAGGGGGCGGCGCTGGCCGACCGAATGTGGCTGGAGCGCGTCGCGGAGCAGGCCGAGTGGCAGGGCGAGACCGACCCCGAACGGCTTGCCCGCGCGTTCGCCGTCCTTCGGGATGCCGGCATCACCGCCCGTGAGCACTTCACCTGCTGCCGCACCTGCGGCGACTCCGAGATCGGTGGCGAAAGCAGGCCCGGCGCCCGCGGATACGTCTACTTCCACACCCAGTGCACGGACTCGGCGGCGGCAGGCCACGGATTGACGCTGCTCTACGGCGGCTTCGACGGTTCGCCCGAGACCACCGCAGCCGTCGGCCACGAGGTCGTGGCCGCGCTCGAAGCGGCCGGCCTGACCGTCGAATGGGACCACGACCCCGGTCGGGCGATCACCGTGACCCCTCTGGACTGGCGCCGCCGCCTGGTCGGATAGCAACACCGCCAAGCCCCCCGACAAGCGGCCTGGACACCCTCCTGCAACCCTCGCGCCCCGGCCCCCGCCCGCCACAACCAGGCCGGCAACGCCACACCCCCTGACACCCGTATGCGCCGAAGCACGATAGTCGTCCCGAACAACGCACCCCGAGCTGTGATTTCCTACCGACGAAGCACGCTGGTCGTCATCGGATCGGCGCGCTGCTTGTCACCATCGGCCGACAGGGCAAACGTGCTGCCACCGGCCGGGGTCGGTCCGACCACCTCCTGGACTGCCCAAAAACGTGTCCCGGTCGAATGACAACCCGCGCGCGCCGGCGACCCCGGTCACAACAATCGTGCCGATGTGACGAACCGGAGGAACCAGCGCGCCTCGGCACAACTCCGCGACGCCGACGGGGTTCCGGAACACCTGGACTTGCGTGAGGTCTGAGGTCCCGGAGGTCGTTGAGGCGCAGTGCCTGCGACCACCTGGTCGTCCCGGCACTGTGTCTCCGGGAGCGCCGGTCACGTGGACGTGGCCACCGCCGCTGCCGTCGCGAGCAGTTCCGGCACCGTCCCGCTGAACTCCGGCAACAACATCACGGCCACCGCCCACGCCTGCGGGTCGCCGGCGATCGTCGCCCGCGCGTGCTCGGCGATCATGGCCGAGGCTTCGGCGTGGCCGTCGGGGAAGACGCCGGACAGGTCCGCCGGCGCTTCCGGCAACCGCGCCTCCGGGTGGCCGAGTTCGACGAACTCCCCGACCGAGAGCACTTCGTCGGCGAGAGCGTTGCCGAACCAGCCGAGTCCGAAGCGAGCCTGCCTCGACGCGGCCGGGAGTGGCCCGGCCAGTGCCGCGAGCGCGTACTCGCGCAAGCCGGCGGCCAACTCGACGGCCGGCCGGGCGTCCGCGTCCGCGGCCCGCGGAGCAGTTCGGCGGGACACGACCGATGCCGGGCGAGGAGCACCGGCGCCGCGCGGGGCAGCGGGTCGTGCTCGTGGACCGCCATGGCCGCGGGCCGGAACGAGTCCGGCACGTGTCGCGCCGCGCGGGCGGGCCGTTCACGGATGGCGGCGACGAGCTCGTCCGGATGCTCGCGGCGCAGGGTTTCGGCGCGCAATCGGGCCGGGCCGTCGGGGGCGTTGAGGGCCCACCGCAGGGCCTGCCGCGTGGCGGACGTGCTGCGCAGCAGCGACCGCAGCCGGGGGTTCGAGCAGCGCCGTCCGTCCCTGCGCCTCCCACAGGCTGAGCAGCGGGGCGTTGGGGACACCGGTTTCGACGTGGGAGGCGACGGTCGACAGCCCGAGACGGAAGCGGGCCCGCGCGGCTGTCGCCGCGTCGGTGTACTCGAGCAGCGGATCGGCCGCGGACACCCGCCCGCTCTCGTCGTCTTTCACCCCGCGGCGATACCGGCGATCGGACCGAGCCCGGCGGCGCGGACGATCGTGGAGTCCACCGACACCGACCAGTCGACCCGGCCGACCGCGTCGTCACGCACCCGCACGTGCTCGAACAGCACGGACACGTCCCGTCCGCCTCCCACCGGGAGAACCGGTGTCGTGCCCCGAGCGGTCATCCGGAATCAGGAATGCGCGCCGTCAGGAGATCTGCGGCAGCACCCGGTCGCTCTGGCACACGTAACGCGTGCCGTCCAGGGTGAAGCACTTGAGCGGCTCCCAGTCGCGGACGCCGGGCAAGCGGTGGACGTAGAGGTCCCGACCGGCGGGGTGCAGCTCGAACTCGCTGGGAGTGCCTCCCGTGAAGGTCCGGCGCAGGAACAGCGCACCGCCGCGTTCGAGGATCTCTTCGACCACCCCCACGCGTTGGTAACGGCCCAGGTAGCCTCCCGCGTCGTGCGGTGGCCTGGTGCCGTCGGGGCCATGCGGCGGGCGGGGCGCGACGCCGGCGAGGTCGGTGAAGATCTCCCGGTACAGGTCGTGGTAGAGCGCCTGGGCGTCGCCTCCGTTGGTGAGCAGAACGACCGCGAGACGGGCGTCGGGCAGTACCCGAAGGTAGGACGACTGACCCTGGGTCCTGCCGTCGTGGCCGTACACCGCCCGACCGTCCCAGTTCCAACGGGCCCACCCCAGGCCGCGGGTTTCCCCGTTGTCCGGGGTGTTGGGCGTGGCCGTCTGGAACGAGCGCATCTCCTCGGCGGCGCGCGCCGACAGCAGCCGGGTGCCGTCGGGCCCGAGGCCGTCGTTCAGGTGCAGGCGGACGAAGGCGAGCACGTCGCCGACGCTGGAGCACACGATGCCGCACGGGCCCTGCGAGCGGGGCATCCACGTGGGGTCGACGCGCGGCCGCCCATCCGGTCCCGAGGTGTGACCGGCGGCGGCGCGATGCGCGAGCACGTCCTCCGGCAGCGTGTGGCTGCGGGTCAGGCCCAGCGGCGCGATCACGCGTTCGCGCAGCGCGGCGTCCCAGGTCGTGCCGGTGCGGCGTTCGATCAGCCGGCCGGTGAGGATCAGGCCGACATTGCAGTACGAGTACGCGCGGCCCAGCGGGTGAACCGCCGGAACGTCCTTGAGCAGGGCGGTGAACCGCTCCAAGCAGTCGTCGCCGCGTCCGGTGTCGGGGAGCACGTCGCCGTCGATCCCGCTGGTGTGGGCGAGCAGGTGACGCAGCGTCAGGCGCCTGGTCCGGTCGGGGTCGGGCAGTCGCAGTTCGGGCAGGTGGCGTACGACCGGAGTGTCGAGGTCGATTGTGCCCTCGTCCACCAGGCGCATGGCGAGTGTGGCGGTCCAGACCTTGGTGATGGAGCCGATCTGCCAGAGCGTGTCGGGCGTGGCCTCGATACGGTCGTCGGCGTTGGCCAGACCGGCGGCGACCTTGACGACCCGGTCGCCGGCCAGAATGCCCAACGAGGCGCCGGGGACCTGGTGTCGGGCGGCCAGCGTGGCAAGCCTGGAGCGCCAGTGCCGGGCCGTGGACGTCTCGCCCGCAAGCTCCGCCTCGGCCGGTGATGCGTCGCTCGCGTGCGCGGCCGGCGCGGTGCCGACGACCGCCGTTCCGGCCGTGCCCGCCACCGCGGCGGCGGCCAGCGAACCGCGCAGCACAGTGCGCCGGGTGGGTGTGCTTCGGGTGCCGTCGGCGGCTTCCGCCGAGGAAGGGATCCGGGGAGGGTGAGTCACGAATCTGCCTCTCGATCGATGTCGGTCGTGCAGGCGGGGGGGAAGCGACCGGACCGTGCGCGCCCGAAGACGCCGACGACCGTCTTGCCGTCGCCCCGGGAACACGGCGTCCACACAGGACACTTCCCGGCGACATCGCACCCCGGGTGCGGGCGCGTCGCTCCCCCGTTCGACGAGCGTAGGAAGCGGGGTCGCGAGCGGCATCGTCCTCACGTGGGAGGACTCGGATACCTCTCCGGTTCCCCTTACGCCCACCGCCGGTCGCGCGAACCCAGGACGAAGATCAGCCGTCCGGGGGGTTCGGAAGTCTGCGTCGGTATGGTGCGTAACCTCGCCCTCGGTACCCGAGCCCACGACGACCACCGGGTGAACCGACGACGTGGTGCTTTCGCCACAGGGGGCCGAGCGGCCACGGTGGCGTCCGGGACGTCCGGATCCGCACCGGACGACCGACCGTGGGCGGATCCCGCTGACCGAAGCGGGGGCGACGGCGCGGATCGAGGGCCCCGACCGTCGGCACTGCCTCAACGTGGTCCGCGCGCACCAGGAGACCGAGAGCGGCTCTTGTGCTGCCGGAGCGCACACGCGAACGTGCACGCTTCCGGCATGCTGCTCGGTTCTCGAACGGCCGGGAGGCGTCCGTACCGGAGCGGAACATACAGCGAACGACCGTGAGCGGCACGCGCGTTCGGCAGTGAGCCGGCCGACACCCGCCCATCGCCGCCTCCGCTACCGCATCTCCTGCTCCGCGAAGGCGCGGACGTCGCGCGGCAGGCGGCCGGGAGGCGCTGGACGGTGTCGATGGTGCGGTACTGGATGCCCGGCCACACCCGGGAGACGATCACCACGGACCTCGGCGCCGCAATCACAGGCACATGACGTCGGATGGCTCGAACGCCAGGCGGCTGTTCGGTGCGGTTGTGCGGTGCTGTGCTGCGGTGGTGGGCGTTTCCCGATCCGAGACGGCCGCAGGTCGCGGCGGTCGCCGCACTCGTGAAGGGTCGGCGCCCGGTGCGCGAGGAGAGTGACAGGTGCAGCGGCCGTCGTGCCCTCGGCGTCGGTCTCGGAAAGGAGGGTCGTCGGCGAAATCCTCGGGGTCTGCCCGGGGATCGGGGCTCGTGGGGACGGAGTGGAACGTCCGGTTCGGGGTGCGTGTCGGTCCGGCGCCGCGAGAGAGTAGCCGTCGACCCGCCACATCCAGGGCGCCCGGGCCATCAGGCGGCCGAGTTCGTCCGTGACGATCTCGTCGAGAACCGCGCGCCGGTTCTCGGGCATCGGGTCACGGGTCGGGCACAACCACCCCAGCGCGACGGCAACTCTCACCTCGGGCGGGCGTTCAGGGTGCGACCAACACGCACGAGCGAACACGACGGCCTCCTCGACGCGGTGTTCCCTCGCCGGTTGCGCGATCGCCAGGACCAGGCCGGCCCGCAGATTCACCGGCATCCGCAACCGCGCACCCGCCGGAGACCCGCGATCACGTGACGCACGGCCGGCGCGGCCCATCGCGTCCGACGGGGCGCGACGGGATTGCCGCGACCGGATCGCCGCGGGACAGGCCGACGGCACCCCTCGTCTCGGACACCGTCGCCTCGGGAAACTTTCGGGAGTGTTGCGCCCATCTTTCTCGACCGCGGCATCATCGCGAGTCACGCACCCTCCTGCGAGAGGCGTTTCGAAACCCTATGCCGAGCCCGGGGCGGGGATCCCGCTCCGCATGCCTCCCGGAGTTCAACGATTTCCGTATACCCACCGTTCGGAACGCCGCTGGTCAGACGCAGCCCCTGCCGACACGACCCACCCGGAAGGCCCGTGTGCGCCTGATGGCCGGAAACCGGGGGTTGGCGGATTCCGGCCCTCGCGGGTGGCTTTTCTGTTCTTCTTCGCGGATTCTTCCATCCTGACCATCAAGCTTGCGTTCGGTGCGTCCTGTCCTATTGTCGGGTGGTCCTTGATTACTCAGAGATATCAAGCGAACACGCCGAGAGGGCTGGTGTGAATTGAACAGCAAATTCCGTCGACTGTGGAGTCGCACGACGATGGCGGCCATGCGGGACAGGGCCGCCGCGATCGTGGGAGCGGTGGCCCTGTTGGCAGCCGTGATGCTCACCGGCGCGGCCACGGGTACGGCCGCCGCCGCAACCGAGGCGGCGCCCGCCGCGCGCGTGGGCGGGTGGACCTGTCCGGGCGAGCCGGTGCCTGCCGGGTATGTCATCACCGCCTTCGACCGCAACGGTTGTGGCGGCCGGGGAGCTTGGTTACAGCAGCCCGTTCGTGACGGGATCTGGACCTGTTCGGGCTCACCCATCGTGTCGGGGTATGTCATCGCCGGGTACGACCGCAACGGCTGCAGCGGCGTCGGCGCCTGGTACCACCGACTCGCACGGGACGGGATCTGGACCTGTTCGGGGTCACCCATCGTGGCCGGGTACGTGGTGACCGGATACGACCGCAACGGCTGCAGCGGCATCGGCGCCTGGTACCACCAACTCGTCCGCAACGGCATCTGGACCTGCCCCGGCTCGCCCATCCCGGCCGGCTACCGCAGCACCACCTACAGCGCGAGCGGATGCAACGGACTCGGCGCCTGGTTGACCGTTCGCGCCTGACGGTCGCCGCGCAACACCGGGACGCCACGCGTCTCCCGTCTGCCGGCGGCTGCCAGTGGATTCCCACGGCGCGACCGCCGCCGGCCGGCCTGCCGGACCCACGGTCGGACACCGGGCGGCACGCGGCATCGCGTCGTGGTTCCCGCCTCCCCTACGCCGGGTGGTAACTCCGGCGTCGTGCGGCCGTGCTCGGCGGGCCGCGTAGGGCACCCGGCTCGGGGCGGTGAACTGCCTTGTGCCGAAGCGGAATTGGCCGCATGGAGGGGCGGCGGTCAAGGGCGCGCTCATCGTGGTCCCGATCTACGCTCGCGCTTGGTCTCGGCCGGGGCGAGCGTTTTGGTCGTCGGCCCGTTCCGGTCGCGAGCGGAGGCGGTAGCAGCCCCCGGTGCCGACGCCAAGGCGCTACCGCCGAGGCGCCACCGCCAAGGGGTCACCGGTGGGCCGCTATCGTCGAACAGCGTGACCTCGGCCTCGAACCGGCGACCCGGGCAAACGCCGGAGCCCCCATCGCCGCCGTGGGAAGCCGGGGCGGGTGGCCGACAACGGGCGGCCACCTCACCCACCGGCTACGCGTCGAAGGCCGGCCATCCGCCGAGGTGACCAGGCTCGGCGGGAGTGTTCTCAGACGACCGGCAACACACGTGCCCACGTGCGGAGTTCGTCGAGGTGGCCGTCCAGAGCCAGGTTCGATTCCGCCAATATCGCCTCGAACTCCTCGTCTGTCAGCGGGCGGCAGCGGAACTCGTGCACCCAGGTGGCGTCCTTGAACTCGTATTCGATGTGCACCGCGCGCACTCCGTCTCCGATCGGCTCGGAGCTGAGGATCTTCACGGCACCGTCGGGATGCCGGCTGATCCGGGGCAACTCGTCGTGCCAGCCGATGCCTTCGCGCTGGATCAGCACCACCCCGTCGTCGGCGACGTGTGCCCGACAGGCGTCGAGCATCGCCCGGCGGAACGCGGGCTCGACCGTGTGCACCAGATAGGACGCCAACAACACCACGTCGAAGCGCTCTCCGAGCCGCAGGTCCTCGATCGTGGACAGTACGGTCTTTGCCCCGCGTACCCGATCGAGCATCTCCGACGACTCGTCCACCGCCGTGACCTCCCACCCGCGCTCGACCAACGCATGGGTCACCCGCCCGGCCCCACAACCGAGTTCGAGCAGGGTACGGGCCCCTTCGCGAGCGCCGAGGGCGATCATCTCCGGCTCCTCGCGCACCGGCAGACGGTCGTACATCTCCACGGCGCACCCATCCGGCGTGAACGCCCCGGGTCCCTCGCCGCGATACCCCTCACGAATACGCGCCATGACCGATCCCTTCCCCCGAACGACCCACGGTCGCTCACGAAACGGACAGCAACGCGCCCACCCAAACCGCAACGGCCCGGAGCTGTCAACGGTTTCGACACAATGCCGACCGATTGCCGGGAAGTCGGTCGGCTCGTCGGCTCGCCGCTCTCGCCGAGTGGGCGCGCGCCCAGGGCGCCGAACTCGTCGCTTTCCCCGAACTCGCGCTGACCCGGAACGAACTCGAATCCCCGGTCGCGGATCCCGGCCTGTCGGTGAGCGCGGACGATTCGCGACCGGATCCGATCCGCGCGGTGGGGATCGCCACCGTCGTCAACTGGCGCCGTGGCCACGTGCGGGTCGCTGCCCGCCATCGGGACACTGGTCCACGACGCCGACGGTGAACCGGTGACCACTCACCGGAAGCAGTACCTGTTGCTCTCGACTGGATGCGCGCCCTACTCGTGTCCCCGCAGTGGCCGGAAGAAGTCCCGCAGGTCGCGGGCCAGTTGCTCGGGTTCCTCGTGGGCCATGAAGTGTCCGCCGCGCTCCGGAGTGCGCCACTGCCGCAGGTCGGTGAAGATCCGCTCGGCGAGGCCGCGCGGCATGCCGCGGAACGCCGGCTCGTTGCTCAGCGTCACGGCGCCGGGGACGGCGATCGGCGGCACCGGCCGGTTGTGCGGCCAGTCGTAGTACTCGCGGAACGAGGTGCCGATCGACCCGGTCGCCCAGTACAGCGTCGCCACCGTCAGCAGCGTGTCGCGGTCCCAGCGCGTCGCCACATCGCCGCCGCAGTCGCTCCAGTCGCGGTACTTGTCCACGATCCACGCCAGCAGCCCCGCCGGGGAGTCGACCAGCGCGGCCGCGACCGTGTCCGGGCGGGTGGACATGATCCCGCTGTAGCCGCCGTCGGCGGCGTCGTACCCGGCCAGCGCGTCGAGGAACTCCCGCTCCTCGGGCGTCGGCGGCGTCGCACCGAAGTCGGTCGGGACCACCGACGAGGTGACCAGTACGCCGGCCACCTCGTCCGGAAACAGCGCGCCGAGCCACTGTGTGATCCCGCCGCCGATGTCGCCCCCCTCCGCACCGAAGCGCGGGTAGCCGAGCACGTCGACCATGAGCGCGTGCCACGTCTCGGCGACGCCGCGCCGCGTGAACGGGTCGCTCGGCGGCTCGGAGAAGGCGAACCCGGGCAGCGACGGGATCACTACGTCGAACGCGTCCGCCGGGTCTGCGCCGTGTGCGCCCGGGTCGGTCAGCAGTTCGGCGATCCGTAGCATCTCCACGAAGCTGCTCGGCCATCCGTGGCTGAGCACCAGCGGCAGAGGTGCGGGACCTGCGGCCGGGCCCTTGCCGCGCATGTGCACGAAGTGCACCTTGCGGCCGCCGACTTCGGCACGGAAGTGCGGGTAGGCGTTCAGCCGGGCCTCGGCCGCCCGCCAGTCGAAGCCGTCCGCCCAGTACGCCACGAGCTCGCGCAGGTCGCCGGGATCGACCCCGGCCGCCCAGTGCGCCGCGTCCGTCGCGGTGGTGAACCGGGTGCGTACCAGCCGCTCGCGCAGGTCGTCGAGCACGTGGTCGGGAACCGAGATGTGGTATCGCTCCGTGCTCATGTGTCCTTCGGGGGTTCGTCCGCCGGCAGGGCGCGTGCCCCCGGGACGACCGGGGCGCGGCCGGCGTGGGCATCGCATCGATAGCTGCAAACACCGACCGAGCTCCGTTGATTCCGGATGCTGATTCCGGACAGTCGTAGGGGCAGCCGGCGATCCGGTCTCTGCCCAGGCCGTTTCGCTCGGATCGTCGTGTGGCCCAGCGCAGGCCGTCCGCCGGTACTCGAACCCCTGATCGACCTCGCTCGGCTGTGCATCCGCGCCGGAGACGGCCTCGGCGTCCGCCAACGGCCGCCACCCGCGACGAACACCGCGAGATACGAGGCTTGTTGTGGGCCGTGCTCCTCACCTACCCCGTCGAGGCAACCTCGGCTTCCGGCCCGCCCGATCGCCTCGGCCGTGGCCGTGGCCGTTACGCGTCACGCCTGCGGACTGCGGCCAGCGCGGCGACGGTCGCCGCCATCGCCCACACGGCCATGACACCGATGCCGAGCCACGGGTCGACCTCGTGCGCGTTGAAGTCGCGCAGTCGCATGATGCGTTGGCCCGCCTTGTCCGGCAGGAACCGGGCCACCTCGCGCACCCCGGGTATGGCCGTGAGCGCGGCCGTGCCCAGAAACAACAGGGGCATCAGCAGGCCCATCGAGGCCATCGGGGTGCGCAGCAGGAATGCGGCCCCCGCACACAGCACCGCCAACAGGGTCAGATACGCGGCATGTCCGAACGCCGTGCGCCAAGTCTCCGTCGCGGTCAGAGAGATGTCGCCGGCGGGCATGACCAGGCGGGCGAGCAGCGTGCAGCTCAGGCTCGATGCGACGGCGGTGACCAGGGCGATCGCGGTGATCACCGTCAACTTCGCGGTGGCGAACACCCGGCGATCGGGCACCGCGGCCAGCGACGAGCAAATCGTGCCGCTGCCGTACTCTCCGGCCACGGCGAGGACGGCGAAAGCCACGAGTGCCATCTGCCCGAAGTTGACGCCGTAGTGCACCAGGGTGAAGGGGTCGTATTCGGCGCCGTCCTCCCGGCGCTGCCTCTCGGCGACGAACGCGCTGACGAGGGTGCTCACTCCGGCGATCAGAACCACGGTCACCAGGGGCAGCCATGCGGTCGAGGGCACCGAACGGATCTTTGTCCATTCGGCGCGCACGGCGGCCGGGAACATCGAATCGGTCCCGACCATCCGCGCCGTTGTCATCGTGCTCACGCCCGGCCACCTCCCACGAATTGCTCACGCCCGGCGGTCAGCCGGAGATAGACGTCTTCCAATGCCTCGCCCGTACCGACGAATTCGTTCAGTGCCGTGTCGGCGAGCAGTCGCCCGCCGGCTATCACCACGAGATGGTCGGCGGTGAGCGCCATCTCGCTCATCAGGTGGCTCGACACGAAGACCGTGCGCCCCTCGGCGGCGAGCGACCGCATCAAGTCGCGGATCCAGCGGATGCCCTCGGGATCCAGGCCGTTGACCGGCTCGTCGAAGATCAACACCTCGGGGTCGCCGAGTAGCGCGGCGGCTATGCCCAAGCGCTGGCGCATGCCCAGCGAGTAGCCGCCGGTGCGACGCCGCGCCGCCTCGGTCATGCCGACCTCGGCCAGCACTTCGTCGACACGCGAGACCGGTATGCGGTTGGACTGCGCGAGGTAGAGCAGGTGGTCGTACCCCCGTCGACGCTTGTGCACAGCACCGGCGTCGAGCAGGGCCCCCACGTGTCGCAACGGCTCGCGCAGCTCGGTGTACTCCCGGCCGCCGATCGTGATGCCACCGGACGTGGGTCGGTCCAGACCCAACGCCATCCGCATCGTGGTCGACTTGCCCGAGCCGTTGGGGCCGAGGAAACCGGTCACGGTGCCGGAGGCGACCTCGAAGGAGAGGTCGTCGACGGCGAGCACGTCGCCGTAACGCTTGGTCAGGTTCCGGATCCGGATCATGTGTTTCGCTCCCTGAGGTGCGGTCGGCTCGTGGGGTCGGCCACGGGGTCGGGCCGTCCGCTTGCCGCGGTGCCTCAAGGTTGCGATGTCGGGGTGCTTCGCCGGATCCCCCGACCGTGGGGACGGCCTCCCCCGCACGGGGGAGGTTCGAGGCAGCGCAACCCGGCACGATGATGGGATGTTCCAGTACGCACCACGCTGCCCGCACCGTCCGGCCGCTCGCCGCACCCATCACCTACACGCGTACGTTCGACCTGTCCTCGAACCTGCGCCCGAACTCGAGCCTGCGTCCGAACTTCGCGGCTGCCATGGCATTCCCGGCCTCGGTGACGGCGTCCGGCTCGGATATCCGATGCACCGGTTCCGCCGCCGACACCGACCACCTTCGGGCTTCGTCGCCGAGGCACCGCTTCGAGGGATTCGGGGGCTGCCCGCTGCTCCGGCCCGACAACGAAAGCGACACACGATCGAGCGTGGCATACCGGGTCCCGCCGAGAGCGGACCGCGGTGAGTAGGCGGACGGCCCCTGCCGCAATCACGGGGCCGCGCTCGGAGGCGGCAATGATGCGCTCGCCGGGCCCGTCGCAACGAACTTCCATGACAGCTGGACGCTCCCGGAACGGCCCCACGCGCAGGGAGGCGCGAATTCCCGAGGCAGGTGGCCGGGAGAAAGGCGTTCGCGGCAGCGAAGGGCCCACCGTCACACGCCCCCGACCCGTCCAACCAGCCGACACGACGGCCGGCACGCAACCCGGGCCCGTATCGACCCGCCCTCGCCACCGCGGGGATCGTAAAGCCGAGACTCACCCGCCCGCTCACGGTAACGCTCAACAGACGCCTTCGCGCTCGTCTATTCGCTGGTCCCTTCGATCACGCCGGCGCTACCCTGCACCGAGAACACGGAGCGGATCGTCCCGTTCTCCGTGCCGCAGCAAGCAATCCCGCGAGTCGGAGATCGACCGAGCCAAGGGCCGACGACGGGCAATCGGGTGAAGGATGGGGCTGACGAGGGGCGCATGGAGCCGGCTAATTTCTATACCGGAATCGTCGCGGAGTCCTATGGGCCGTTGAAGTCCTTCTCCCCGGACCCCGAGAGTTACGTAAACTTCGTGCGCGAAGTGGGTGGCCCGGCGCTGGAGTTGGGTTGCGGTGACGGCGATCCGCTGCTCGCTCTGCGCCGAATCGGCCTGGATGTCGAAGGTGTCGACTCCTCTGCGGACATGCTGGAGCGCTGCCGGCGTCGGGCCGAAGAGGCGGGTATCACCGTCACCCTCCACCATCAACGCATGGAGGCGCTCGACCTGCCGCGACGATTCCGCGCGATCTTCCTGGCCGGGCCGACCTTCAACCTCTTGCCGGACGACACCGCCGCCGACGCCGCCCTCCGAAGCGTGCGGCACCACTTGGTCGACGGCGGGTCCGCGTTGATCCCGCTGCACGTCCCCTCACCCACCCCACCCGACCGCATCGGGCAGGTACGAACCGCCACCGCCGCCGACGGCGCCGAGTTGCGATTTTCCCTGGTGTCCGAGGAACACGACGAACGAACACGAACCCAGACGTCCCTGCTGCGCTATGAACGCCTCGCGAGAGACGGGAGCACCGTCGTGGAGCGCCCATGGCTGCTGCACTGGTACACCCGCTCCGGATTCGAGGAACTCGCCACAGCGGCCGGGCTGACGACCGTGTCGGTCGTCGCGGACGGGGACGACAATCCCGTCGAGGACGACGCCGCCTATATGGTCTTCCGACTCCGCGCCGACCACCGCCGGTAGCGAAGAACATCCACCGGGCGGTGAAGGTGGATACGTACGTGCCCCGCACGCCCACAACGCGGCAGCCGGCTCCCGACGCTTGAGGACACGGTGGGGCGGAACACCCCGGGGCGCCACGGGAATACCTCGGCCGCCCTGGACACTTCGTTCGCCCAACAAGTCGGCCCGGTCCAGGAGTTCTTCCGCCTGTTCCCGGGTGAGTTCAGAGATCGTCTTCACGATCTGTGACCTGCATACGCCGGGCCGCGCCGACTTCAGCGAGCACACGGCGAACAACCTCGCTGCCGTCCGGACACGGTACGGCGCGGCGACGAGCGCTTCTGCGTTGGGCGGCCGAAGTCATACGTCACTTCAGGCGTCGCCGATGGTTTGCCACCGTCGCGCCGAGCTGCGTCACAGCTTGCCAACGGTTCCGACGAGGCTGTCCTGGAGCGGACCATCGTCAACCGCGGGTATCACTTCGACCGGTCGCGACACGCGAGTTCCGTCCGTGTGATGCTTTCCTCGGGTCAGTGACGGTCGATGAGGCGGCTCTTCGCCGCGGCGAACTCGTCGTCCGACAACACGCCGGTCCGGCGGAGTTCGCCGAGTTCGCGAATCTGCCCGGCGAGGTCCGGCTCCGCGGCACCGGACCGCGCAGTCGGTGCGATCCGATGCTGTTCGGCGACAGCGGCTTCGAGGGCCTTGCGCAGGGGCTCGAACGCGGCTGCTTGGGAACGGGTGACAACGACGGCGTTCTCGTTTCCGACCGCGTCGCGGGTCTGTCGACCCAGCTGAGAGCGGCGTTCCATACCCCCCGGCAGGGTGAACTCGATGAAGCCGTTGACGAGCATGCCCGGTTGTTTCCACTGCACGGCGGTGATTTGAGAGATGTGCATGCGCTTCTCGCCCTTGCCGACTGTGCTGCGAGCGATGAACCCCTTCCGGGTGAGGGTGACGAACTGACCGTCGAACGTGACGGTTCCGTTGTAGCCCTTGACGATCAGAGGGGGGTCGAGACGCATGGGGTGTCCTTCGAAAGCAGAGGCCTGCATTGTCACGGACGAACGGGCGCTTCGCCTCGGGAACGAGACATCCTGCCGAAGACGGTCCCCACGGCACGTCAGCTTGGCGCAGCACCGTGCGAGCCTGTGTCTCGCGCAACGCACCCGCAGCGGCGGGGACGAAGAAGCACGCGGCCCCCTCGTCGCGTTGATGACACTGGACTCCGACAACAGTCGCCGGCACACAGAAGACAGGCCCGATCCAAGCAGCCATACGGATGTCAATGACCTCGGACGACCGAGTGACATGAACGCCGCAGTAGTGTGCTTGAGGCGGCCCGCCGCGGTGCCGTCGGGAGTTTCTTCAGCCAAGCAATCGAACCGCCGGCGAGAGTGCCCTTGGGCGCCACCAACACCGCGCCCGGCGCGCACTGTTCGATGCACGCCCGGGGACGCGCGGAGCCGAGGCGGTCGCGATCAGCCCCGGGGCACGTCAGTGGCGGGCCTTGTGGTCGTGCGCGGCGCTGTCGTTCGAGGAAGCCCGGCCTGTCGGGCAGTTCCGATGGTTGCGGGGCGCACGTGATTCCGCGGGTTGGTATTGGGCGGCGATGGTCGGTCGGCACGTCGGCTCCGAGCCGTGGTTGGAGCGCGGTCGGTTGATCCTGCCGGACTTCGATCCGCAGGTGGTGGGCACGGCATCGCAGCCGTTCTGGTTGTTCTGGCACGACGGAGTACGCGAACGGTGCCATGCACCCGACTACTTCGTCCGCCGCGACGACGGCTCGGCCGTGGTGGTCGACGTCCGAGACGACATTCGCATCGGCCCGCGAAACGCGGATGTGTTCCTGACGACGCGACGAGCGCGTCAGCGGGTCGGCGGGTCGCCTGGGGCTTCGAGCGCTTGGGAGCGCCGGCGGCGGAGCTGATCGCGAACGTCCGCTGGTTGTCTCGATATCGGCATCGGCACCGGCGGCACGACCGGATCGCTTCGCTGTTGCATGAGGTGTTCGCGTCCCGGTTCGGCGCGGGGGCGAGACGGCCGGTGATGATCGGGGTCCGGCGGCTGTACTCGTCCGGGACGCGAGCCGAGCGCGGTGTGTCGTCGCCGGTCGTCACCGGTGCCGGTCGCCGCCGCTTTCCCGTCGTCCTTCCTGATCCGTTCGTCCTTCCTGATCCCTCCGTGGGAAGCCGGCGGTGAGGTGGGACACCAGTTGCCCCGGCGCGTCCTCCTGGAGGAGGTGGCCCGCCCTCTCGATCCAGTGCAGTTCGGCGTGCGGAATGCGCGCGTGCAGCCACTCGGCGTACTCCGGGGGCAGGATGCGGTCCTCGCGGCCCCAGACGATGCGCACCGGAATCGAGATCCCACCCAGCAGGTGCTCGTACTCGGCAGTGTCCGCCTGCCTGATCTGGCGGTACTGGCGGTAGAACGCGACCTGTCCCGCCGGCCCTCGCCACGGTTCGAGAAACGCGTCGAGGACCCCGGGGCGGAAGCCGACGTGCGTCGCGTGCCGCATATGGCTCGCGACCAGCGCCTCGTGTGCGTAGTCCGGAAGCTGCCCCAGGACATCCGCGTGCTCCAGGATGAGCCGGAAAAGTCCACGCTCCCACTCACCGCCGCCTACCGCGTCGAAGAGCGTCAGGTCGCGGTAGTCCCTCCCCTCCAACAGCAGCGTCCGCAGCGCCACGGCCCCGCCGATGTCGTGCGCCACGACGCTGGGACGGGACAACTCCCAATGGTCGAGGAGCCGGGCGAAGTTCCTCCCGTGGGCCGCCAAACCGAGGTCCTGGCCCTCGCGCCGGTCGGACCGGCCGAAGCCGAGATGGTCGAAGACGAAGACCGTGCGCGTACGGGCGAGCGCCGGAGCGATGTCCCGCCAGAGGAAGGAGGAATACGGGGTCCCGTGCACCAATACGACCGGATCCCCGCTGCCCATCACGCCCCATCGCATCACGCCCTCGGGTGTCTCGAATTCCTCGGCGAGTGTCCAGCTCATCCCTTGATCTCCTGTTCCGTCTCCTCTTCCGCACATGATCGGCACCTTTACCCGGGAACATGCCCGATACTGCTGCGCGACGGAATCGCCTCCCGAGAGCGTCGACAACACCCCGAGTGAGCGTGGCGCTGCGACGACCGACCCAAATGTCCGCGTGATTCGGGGCCCGACCCGGATGGCGTTTGGTGTCGGGCGTGGGGGGGTTCTCGGTGGTCGACGCGCGCGCGACGGGGTCGACGGATACGCGTCGGGCACACCGCGGTCCAGTGCGCCGGGTTCGCCCCCGGACGCCTCGACCACGACCGCACCCGGAGACTCGTCATGCTCGGCGTGGTGTGGTCACACCCCGACGCCGCCGTCGACGACGGACTGGCCGCCGCACGGCCCGGGTGTGCGGGAGAGCGCGTTCGCGGCCGCCGTCGCCTACCGCCACCGCGAACACTGACCTATGAAAGCGGTCGTCCGATCGTCCGGTCGTCACCTCGCGTCAGATGGGCCGCCCGGTCGAACGGTCCGAGGTGCCGGGCCTGCCCGTGCTTCGCGACGACTACCGGGTTCCCATGTCGTACGGCGGCGAGACATACCCGTCGGTGCTCCACGGCTACTGGGCCTTGTCGGCCGCCCATGCCGCCGACCACGACAGAATCCGCGATGCGGCCACCGCCGACGATGCACATGCACGAGGCGGTCGGGCCACACGCCGAGCGGACTGGCCGACACCGCGGCTGTCCGTGATGGCCGACTTGCTGCGCGCGAAATTCGTCTCCCGCACGGAACTCGGCGAAGTCCCGCTCGCCACGCCGCTACCGGGAGCGCGAGAATCAGTACCTGCTTCCGACGAACCGGTTCAGGACCCGCCGGCCAGCCACCGCTCCGCGCGGCCCTGCTTGTCCTCGTCGCCGGACGTCCGGGCCGAATGCAGCAGGCGTGCCTTCACCGCCTCGGGGACGGCATCGATGTCGCTCTGCTGGTTGTGCCGCGTCTTCCACCCGACGAGGTGACGTACGGCCCCCGCGTGGTGGCGCGCGTCGGCCCTCGGATCCTGCAGGGCGGCGATGATGTCGCCAATGGGCAGGTCCTTGAGGAGCAGGCTCGGCACGTCTTCGTGCACCGGATATCCGGAACATCGGCCGGTGCCGCCGCTGTGCCACGCAAGAAGCGCCAGTGCTCGGCTTGTGGAATCGGGGATTGCCTGCCGCACCCGATCGTGAAGCTCGACCAGGAACCCCGATGATACGAACTCGGGGCTCCTGGACAGTCCGAGGAGCCGGTCGGAAAGGTCTTCGAGTGCGTCCGGCATCGCTGCGAGCCAGTGCTCTTCCTCCAGTTTTTGCTGCACACGGCGGAGTTCGTCTTCCTCGGCTTTCCGCAGCGGGCCAGGTGCGCCGCGTGCGTCGAGCCAACGCAGCAGCCCCTGGCCGTCGGTCAGGACGGCGTCCCCTGCCCAGCCTTCCCAACGCAGCATCGCACCATGGTGGAGGACCACGGCGGTCAGATGTCGTGCGTCCGCGTCGAAAAACTCGAACCTGACATCTCCGCCGCACAGGCAGCGCCACTGCAGCGGTGACTCCACCGACATGGCAACGCGCAGGCGGTCACGCTCGGCCCGATCCGACAGATCCACAACGGTCTCTCCGTCGATCAGGCCCCCGGACGACGAGACGGAGGAGGAAATGCGGACTCGGACAGCACTTCGCAGGACGTCATCCAACGCGCTCGTCTCCGGCACGATCGGTTCTCCTCTCCCCTGTCGACGGCGTCAGCCGGTGGAACCTTCGCGTCGCCGCCCGAGTGAACAATCGTCGACACAGCTCAGGTGGGCCGTCAAGGCCGTCGCCGCCGGTGCCTGGGCCGCGTCCGTCGGGGCAACGTCCTGGTCCGACGCCCCACTCGGCCACCTCGGCGGCCCCCTACACGCCGGACGCCGACGCGCACCGGGGCGGTTCCCCGCGGCGTGACGGCCGCCTTCGACGTCCGACTCGCGGCACGAACCCGGGAGTGGGTCGATCGCCGGGTCCCTTGCCACGCCGATGGTCGGCAGGCGGGATCGCCGCGCGAGGGCATACCCGCCCGACACGAACGGCCCGCGCACCTGATCGGCCGATGACACCGTGGCTCGGCCACCGAACACACGGCGGCCGAACCACGCTTCGGCGCAGCGGCGGGCGCCCCCGCCCTGTCCGTCCGTTTCTCGACGGCCTTGCCCGGCTTTCTCGAACCCTGCCGCGCCACGGCTCGACCGACGCCTTGCCTGGGCACGCCACCCCTCGTCCGAGGTGCGTGTCGGACGTGGGAGTTTGCGTCAGTATGCCGCGTCCCGAAAGCCGATGCCGGACCCGGCCGACGCGGGGTGCCGAAGGCCGGTCGAGAACCCGTACGACAACTGCGGGCGGCTACGCCGTGATTGCCCGGCGCCGGGCGCCCTCGGTTGACGAACGAGGACGACAACGCCGGCTGTGAACCCCTGGGCCGGCTCGGGCCCCCGAGATTCCCCCGGAACCCGCGCTGTCTCTGCCCTGGCCCGTCGCCACCCCGACGCCCTCCTGCGCGACGGACAATCCGCGCGACTCGTCCGGATCGAACCCGCACCTGAAATCGCGCACCCCGAGACGGGGCCGACCTCACGGCAAACCGCCCTCGCTGCCCCGTCCCGGCAACCCCCGCCACCCGACTCGCACACGGCGTCGACGCGGACGCGTGGGCGGGGCGGCCGTCGACGCGGACGCGTGGGCGGGGCGGCCGTCGACGCGGATCCGCGGCCGGAGAACGACGCCCGGTCGCCGGACGGGGAGGGCACCGTGGTGAACAGGACGTCCTGGTCGATCAGTCCCAGCAGGCCGTGCGGGTTCCAGTACCGTGCGGGTTCGAGTGTCGTACGGGTTCGAGTGCGTACCGGTTCGAGTACCGTTCGGGTTCGAGTGTCGTACGGGTTCGCGTGTCGTACGGGTTCGAGTGCCGGCCTCCGGAAGGTGTTCGGTGTGTGGTCGCGGCCTGAGCCAAGCCGCGTTCACGGCCGCCGATCAGCGAACGTACTTGGTCAGCACCCAACCCTTGATGCCCGATGCCTGGTGCTTGACGTAGTACCACTCGCTGGCCTCGGCGTCGCCGTCCCGGTAGACCACGCCCTGGCAGTAGACGGTGACCTTCGCGCCCTTCTGCAGGACCCGCAGAATCGGGTTCCAGGTGCCCTTGGCCTTGCGCAGGTTGACGTTGTTGCCCGTGATCTTGGCGGTGTGATCCCTGAGATCCCGGTAGCACGCCGGGTGGCTCGCGGCGGAGGCGGACGGCGCGAGCGCGACGCCCACACCCGCGAAGAGCGACACCGACATCAGCACCGCGGCGGCGTTCCGGCCTGGCTTGCTCACTGATGACCCCTTTGATCGATGAAAAGAACGACTCGAGCGCAACCTTTCCGTCGCCCCGCCCGGACGGATATCCAATTCACGCGGTGGCGAACGACACAGCCTTACTGCGACAGGGAGTTCGTGCGCGCACCCGAGAGCGGTCCATCCGGGTCGGCGATCAAGTGCGGCCTTCGTGGTTCTCGACTCGGCACAGGATCGCCGAGGCGGGCATTCAGTCGGCTCAAACCGTGTGGAACCCCGCAGGCATGGCAGGCCTCGCATGCCTCGCAGGCCTCGCGCTCCTGGGCATCGTCGTCGACGACCACGGACGACCCGGCCCCGCGCGAGTATGCGCAGCCGTTCGGGTTTCGCGACGCGGGCCGCTGCACGGCGGCCCGATCCGCGCGCACGAACAGCCGACCGGAGGGCGGGCCGGGCCGGGCCGGCCGAACCACGGTGTCGCGGCGGCAGCGCTCCGGGCGGCCCTGACAAGCGGTCACGATCGTCACCCGGCAAGCCCAACCTGATCCCTCCGGCTTGACGCATGCCGATATGGGAATATGATCAAATCCATGGCACGAGCAGCGACGACGTCGGACGTCTTCAACGCGATCGCCGAGCCGCAGCGCCGGGAGATCATGGCGCTGCTGCGGACGGGTGAGCGGTCGGTGACCGAGTTGGCCCAGGAGTTGGGGATGACCCAGCCTGGGACGTCCAAACACCTGCGGGTGCTCCGGGAGGTCGGGCTGGTGCGCGACCGCAAGGCAGGCAAGCAGCGCCTGTACGGCCTCGACGCCCGCGGGCTGCGGCCCGTCCACGAGTGGACCGGCGGTTTCGAGCAGTTCTGGAACGGGAGCTTCGACCGACTGGACGCCTACGTGCAGGACCTGAAGCAGACAGGGAAAGCGGAGTAGCCGATGAGCACGACAGAACGAGGAAAGCCGGCGCGGTCGGCGACAGCCGACCGCGAGATCGTCGTCTCCCGGCTCGTCGACGCCCCACGGGAGCTGGTGTTCGAGGCGTTCACCGACGTGCGGCACCTGTCGCACTGGTGGGGACCGGAGGGGTTCACCACCACCACGCGGGCGTTCGAGTTCCGCGTCGGCGGGGAGTGGGACTTCGTGATGCACGGACCGGACGGGACGGACTACCAGGAGTTGATCACCTGGACCGAGCTCGTCCCGCCGGAACGGATCGCGATGCTCCACGGTGAGACCCGCGACGACCCGAACGCCTTCGAGTCGGTCCTCACGTTCGAGCTCGACGGCGCGGCGACCCGGATCGAGATGCACACGGTGTTCCCCACCAAGGAGCAGCGTGACGAGGCGGCCGAAAAGTACCGTGCGATCGAGCGCGGCCGGCAGACCCTGAGCAACCTGGCCGCCTACCTCACCGAGATCGCCCGGAAGGGAGCGGAGGACTGATGGTCGGGAAACGGCGACAAGCTCACCTCCGCGGAAGATGACCCGGCGAACCGGCTAACCCGCGTACCGGCGAATCGGCGAATCGGCGAATCGGCGATCGAATCGGACCGGCATCCGCACAAGCGGTTTCCCGGTCGCAACAACCGGATGGAGTTCATGATGTCGGATACCACCTGCCACATGTCGATCTCGCTGGACGGCTTCGTCGCCGGACCCGACCAGAGCCGTGAGGACCCCATCGGAAAGCGGGGGCTGGAGTTGCACGGCTGGCACCTCGGCGACCCGCGGGCCAACGACGCGGACAGGATCGCGAAGGAGTGGGTGATGCGCCCGAGGGGCGCATACGTCATGGGCCGCAACATGTTCGGCCCGATCCGCGGGGACTGGGATGAGGACTGGTCGGGCTGGTGGGGCGCCGAACCGCCCTATCACGCGCCGGTGTTCGTACTGACCCACCACCCCCACGATCCGATCGAGATGGACGGCGGGACGACGTTCCACTTCGTCACCGACGGCTTCGACGCGGCATACTCCGCGGCGTGCCGGGCCGCAGGCGACAAGGGCGTGGACATCGCCGGCGGTGCCTCGGTCGTCCGGCAGGCACTGGCAGCCGGGGTGATCGACGAACTCACCCTCGACATCGCGCCCGTCCTCCTCGGTTCGGGCGAACGGATCTTCGACGGCGTCGACTTCGACTTCGAGCCCGCCGAGGTGCTGCACTCCCCGCTGGCCACCCACATCCGCTACCGCCGCAAGAGTTGAGCCCCGGGCGAATGCGACCGACGAACCGGCCCGAGGCGAACCAGAGGGAGAAGCCCACCCCCTCATGTTCGCCCCCGCCGTGGGCCCCGCCACCGTCGCGGTACGGGCCGGCGCACCCCAGCCGCCGTCCAAGCGCCGGTGGAGCGGCTTCCCGCCGAGGCGGACCCGGGAACCGCCTCCGCCGCCCGGGGCCCGGCCGCCACTGGGCCGGCCGGCCTTCGGCGGTGGAGGTGCGGGCCATGTCGCCGCACACCTCGCGCTTCGGCCGGGCGACTCGGCGCCTGCCGCGTGAGATGCCGGCCTCGCGCACTCGGCGACCCTCGTCCACCCGGCCGCCGCGGCCGTGCTCGGCCACGTGGGTCCGTCCTGCGTGATCACTCGGCCACGCGGGTCCATCCCGGGTGATCGCTCGGCCACGTGGGTCCGTCCCGGGTGCTCAGGCGAAGAAGTCGGTGAGGACGGGAGCGAGGACGGCCGGGGCGACTTCGTGGGTCTGGTCGGGCAGGGTGGCGTACCGGGCGGTGGGGGTCGCGGCGGCGACGGCGCGGGTGGGGGCACGAAGGGTTTCGGGGCTCGCGCCGCCGTCGACGGCCAGGACGGGCACGGTGATGTCCGCGAGGAGCCCGACGGGGACGGCCGCCCCGGTGTCGACGCCGAGTGCCTCGGCGTCGTAGGCGAGGGTGGGCGCGACGGCTTCGAAGGCCGGCCACAGCGGGATGGCGCGCATCTGCTCGACCGCCGGGGCCGGGGCGCCCGCGTAGAGCATGAGTTCGGCGACGGCGTCACCGTACCGGTCTTCCGCGAGCGCGGTGCGAAGGTTGCGAACGTAGTCGGCGAAGTGCGCGGCGCCGTCGTCGTCGGTGGTGAACGGGGGCTCGTAGACCGCGACCTTGCGCACGCCGATGCCGGCGGTGGCAGCGCGCAGGGCGAGCGCGGACCCCGAGGACATCCCGACGACGTACGCGGTCCCGCCGGCTGCGGCGATGACCGCGGCGAGGTCCTCGATCTCGCGCTCGACGTCGAACGGCGCGGTGTCGCCGCTGTCGCCGCGCCCGCGCCGGTCGTAGGTGTGGACCGTGTGGTGCGCGGCCAGCTCCGCGGCGAGGGCGGGGCCGGGACCGAAGGCGCGGTGGCACAGGGCCCCGTCGACGAACACGACCGCAGGGCCGGTGCCGGTGGCGGTGTAGGCGATCGGCGTGCCGTCCGCGGAGACGACGGTGGCGGGGGTGGTGTCGAGCGTGACGGTCATGACGAGCCTTTCGGGGTGTGTGCGGGGCCACTGCTCGCGCGGCGGACCGCTATTGTGGACAACGTCCACATGGTGCGCGCGGCCGGGATCCGGGCGCCGTGGCGGACGACCGGAATCCTGCCACACACATGTGGACGCCGTCCACAATGGAGGAAGCGTGCCCGTCGACACCCCCGAGCCCCCGTCCCGCTCGCGCAGCACCTACCGGCACGGCAACCTGCGCCACGCCCTGGTCGAAGCCGCGCTGGAACTGGCCCGCACCGGAGGGCCGGACGCGGTCGTACTGCGGGAGGTCACGCGCCGCGTCGGCGTCGCCCCGAACGCCGCCTACCGGCACTTCGCCGACCGCCACGCCCTGCTCGCCGCCGTCGCCCAGGCCGCCATGGCCCGACTCGCGGCCGACATGGAGACCGAGATCGGCGCCGCCACCGCGCATCCGGCCGACGACGCCGACCGACTCGCCGCCGCCCGCGCCCGTTTCCGCGCCGTCGGCCGGGGCTACGTCGCCTTCGCCCAGGCCGAACCCGGCCTGTTCCGGATCGCGTTCACCTTCCACGCCGACATGGCCCGGGCCGAGGACAGCACCGCTGCCGGCCCCGCGGGCCGTACCCCGTTCCAAATCCTCGGCGACGCCCTCGACGGCTTGGTCGACGCGGGAGCACTCGACGAAAGCCGCCGCCCCGGCGCCGAGTTCCTCGCCTGGTCCGCCGTACACGGCCTCGCCGCGCTCCTCGTCGACGGCCCCCTGCGCGGCCTCACCCCCGCCCAGGCCCGCGCGTCCACCGACGACCTCGTCGACATGATCGAACACGGTCTCCACAGACCGCCGACAACCGACGATCACCCGCACACGGACGGTTGAACGTCCCACGCCGAGCGCTCCGTCGGTGCCGAAACGAGATCGCGCGTCGGACCGGTGGACGGTCACCGGGCGCAGCCGCGCCGCCCGGTCGAGCCAGTCCCGGTGAGAGATCCGGCGGCGCAGCTCGGCGGCCGAGTCGTCGCCCCACCGGCCCCGGGCCACCACGTACACATCGCCCGCCGAGGCCACGGACTCGTCGCCTACGGCGCCACCATCGTCGCCCCGGCCAAGCGCCGCGCCGCCTCGGCGGACCTCGGTATCGGGGTGGACGGGCTGTCCGGGACAGTCCCGAACAGTCCCGAACGGGGTGAAGTGCTTGCCGGTGGTGGTGTGCACACGGCAGCGTCCTCGGCAGCACGAGCGGCGGGGACGGACTTCTCCCTCGTGCCTCCCATGACGTTCGGATGCGGAGGAACGCCCATGCGCAAACACCTACGCTTCGGTCTGCCGGGCCTGGCGGCGGCCGTGCTGGTCCTGGTTCCGGGTGGGCCGGAGGCACTGGCGGCCCCGGCCGGAGGCGAGGATGTCACCGTTTACGTCGACCCCGACGGGTTGTCGCCGGCCGACCGTTCAGGGGATTCGCTTGCGCGGACGGCCGGGAAAACCGGCCTGACTGCGCAGAGTCCGGTCAGGTCCCTGCGTGACGCCCAGGTTGTGCTCGAGGCCAGACATACGAAGAACGCGACGATCATGCTCCGCGGCGGCACCTACACGGATGCCGGGGTCGAGTGGGCGCCGGGCATCGCCTCCGGGACCGTCACCGTCAAGGCTCAGCCTGGGACGGGGCCCGTCACCTTCGACGGGCGGGCGGCCAAGGACGGGTACTGGACGAAGGTCGGTCCGAAGTCGCCGAAACTGAACTTCCAGGGGCCGTACACCGTGCAGCGCTACGGCGACGGCGGGATCAAGGCCACCGGAACCAGGCAGGACGGTCCGGTCAAGGGGCTGGTGGTCGACGGGATCACCTTCAAGGAAATCGGCAATGCCTGGGTCAAGGGTGGCAACGGCTACGCCGGCGTACACCTGAACTACGTTTCGCAGGCCAGGATCACCAACAACCGATTCGTCAATCTCGAGAACAAGGACGCCCCGGGCAACACCCACGGCGTCTACCTCGCCTTCAACCAGACGCAGAAGACCCCGGGGAGCAACGGGAATCTGGTGAAGGGAAACACCTTCCAGGTCGTCTCCGGCGACCCGGTCCGTGCCAGTGACGGCAGCAGCGGCAACAAGGTCCGGAACAACGTGTTCAAGAAGGGCCGCGACTTCGAGGGGAAGATCCGAGGGAACGGCAACCACGGGATGTTCACCTACTGGGCGTTCCCGAGGGCGGACATCTGCGGAAGCGGTGGGAACACGTTCTCGGACAACACCTACAGCGTGGACTACTACAACAGGAAGGCGTCGGCGGTTTTCTCGGGGACGGACACCGGCCGCACGTGCAAGTCCGTCAAGGACACGGGCGGCAACACCTACAAGCTGTAGCACTCCCGGGGTACTTCGACGCCTGTGCATGTGAAAGCCTCGACTCGACCCTCGATCGTGCTCGTGTTCCCGGTTCGGGGTTCGGACGTGGCGCCCACCACGGCCGGCCCCCACCGCTGGTCTACGCGTGGTCACGGGTGGTAGCCCCGGAGTCACCGACCCCGGGCCTCCGCCGGGCGCGCCGGAGTCGGGGACGGCGGGTGGGCCGGGACGTGCCGCCTGCTGCGTCCGCAAGTGGCCGTGGTCCGAACACCGAGGCGACCCGAACACCGGGGTGGCGAACCGGTGATCGGGTCGTGCGATCACCCGGTCAGACGTTGTGGACTCGGAAGCGGGAGACCGTGAAGTCGGTGGGGTCGCCCTCGTCGTGCACCCAGTTGAACGAGACCTGGAAGCCGTCGTCGGTCGAGCCGAACTCGAAGTTGATATGCCCCTGTTCGTTGCCGTTCTTGGCCGCGACGTCGAAGCCCGCGGTGGCCCCCGCGCCCACCGGAGCGGCCTGCGGGATCGCCGCTTTGCCGTCGAGGTCGTTGGTCGTGGTGCTGGTGCCCTCGTAGAGCAGTTGGGTGCCGCGGTAGTCCAGCGTGCCGTCGGCGTTCGGCCTGACCTCGATCCTGGTTTCCAGGCGCACTTCGCCGCCGCAGAAACTGTCCCGCCGACTGGCGGTCCACTGGCCGACCGGCGCCTGCAGGTCGTACCAAAAGTAGTCGCCGCCGCTGCCCTCGCAGCGCGTGTAGGTGCTGCCACCCTCGTGGTCGTACAGGTTCACCCAGCCCTCCAGGCCGACGTGCCGGTAGACCACCGGCGTGGTCGTGCCGCCTCCCGTACCGCCGCCCCCGCCGCCGCCCGGCTCGCAGTCCTGGCAGCGCTCCGCCGACGCGGAGCCGATCGTCAGCGCGCCCATCGCCAGGGTGGTGCTTGCCGTGAGCACAGCCGCCTTGCGCATCCGCCGCCGAAGCTTGTCTCGCATGGATCCGTCCCCCTCATTCGGTGTGTCCCGCTCAGCCGTTCTCTCGTTCGGTGGGTCCCACTCGGAAGCTCTCTCGTTCGGTGAGTCCCACTCGGAAGTTCTCTCGTTCGATGGGTCCCACTCGGAACTACTCCCGTTCGGTGGGTCCCACTCAGAAGTTCTCGATGGTGATGTCCGACCTGCCGTCGTCGTCGGCGCCCTCGCCGCTGTGCACATAGACGTTCGCCCCGCCGGACCCGCCCACCGCGATGGTCGGCAGGATCTTGCTCGCCTCGCCGTCCAGGTCCTGCGTCTGGTAGTTCGTGCCCTCGAACAGCTTGAGGCGCACCACCGCCTGCATCGTTCCGTCGGCCGCCGGAAAGACGTCCACATACGTCTCCAACCGCACTTCGCCGCCGCAGAAGCTGTCCCGTCGGCTCACCGTCCACTGGCCGATCGGCGCGGCCAGTTCGTACGCGAAGGCGTCGGTGCAGTGCTTGTCGTCGCCGAAGATGCCCTCCGCGTCGGTCGTCGCGACGGAGCCGGTCAGCCGGACATGGCGGGTGGGTCCGGTCGATCCGGTACCGCCGCCGCCCCCGCCGGTGCCGCCGCCGGTGCCTCCGCCGCCGCCCGGCTCGCAGTCCTGGCAGCGCTCCGCGGCGGCGGTGCCGACCGTGAGGGTGCCGGCCGCGATCACGGTGATCAACGCCAACGGCGCCAACCGACGGGTAAGTCGTCTCGCGTTCACATCGGTGTCCTGTTCGATGACGTCGCGCCGAACGGATCGGCCCGACGAGCGATATGGAATGCCGGGACCTCGGACGGCACGTGGTCGACCGGTCCTCGGCACAGCTACTGTCAACCGGGCCGCTTCGCCGCACACAGAGTGAACCGCTACTCCATTTCGGCGCGACGCATACTCCATCGAGCCGCCGACCCGTCGAACGAACGCGGGCTCCGAGGGCGCGAATTCGTGCGGCGGCGAGCCGGGGCCGGCATGCTGCCGAGAACGTGTCCGTCTCGCGGGCCGTGGCCGGGGGGCCGATACGACGGGGGTACGGGGGTCACGATGGACATCGCTCCGGGAGACACGCGCTTGCCGTTCGTGGGCCGCGACGTGGAACTGGGCGAGCTGGAGCGCGCGTTACGCGCGTCCACCTGCATTGGCACCGTGATCACGGGGGCGGGTGGGATCGGCAAGAGCCGTCTCGTCGAGGAGTTCCTCGGCCGGTCCGCCGGTGGCGGTGATCCGGCGGACGTCCGCCCGCCGAGGGCGGGGGCGGGAACCGCCTCTCGGCGTCGGCACATCGTACGGGTGCGGGCCACCCGAGCTTCGGCGTCCGTGGCGTTGTCGGCGCTGACCCCGTTGGTGCCCCACGGCGCGCGCCCGGAGGAGCCCGCGACGTTCTTCGGGCAGGTACGCGACGAACTGGCCGCGCGCCGGGCGGCCGGAGGGAGCAGGCCGGTGGTCGCGATCGACGATGTCCACCTGCTCGACGCGTCCTCGTCCGCACTGCTGGCGCTGTTGCTGGCCGAAGACACGATCTTCCTACTGGCCACGCTGCCCGACGGCGCCGATTGGCCCGATCCGTTGCGCTCGCTGTGGCGTCGCGGCGCGTTGCGGCACGTGGCACTGCCCGCGTTGGACGTCGGGCAGGCCGGCGCCCTGCTCCGCGCCGCCCTGGGCGCGCCGATCACCACGGTCGCCGTCCGCGCGCTGTGGACGTCGGGCCAGGGCAACCCGCTCCACCTCCGCGAGGCGCTGCGCGCCGCGATCGCGGACGATCGGCTGGGCCCGGCCCACGGCATCTGGTGCCTGAAGCGGCCCTTGGCCGACTCGCTGGAGGGTGTCTCGTTCGACGAACGGATCGACCTGCTGTCCCCCGACCGGCGGGCCGTGCTCGAACTCCTCGCGCTGTGCGGCCCGATCGCGCTGTGCGACCTGCCGCCGGAGACCCCGGCCGACGCGTTGGCCGACCTGGAGGCGGCGCACCTGGTGGGTCTGCGCCGCGACGACCGTCGGGAACGCCTCGTGCTCGCCCAACCGGCCCACGCGCCCGTCCTGCGGGCCGGCGTGGGCCGACTGCGCGCCCGCGCCATCCTGCTGGAGCAGGCCGCGCGGGTACGAGCGCACGGGGCGCATCGCACCGGCGACGCCCTGGCCCTGGCCCGTTGGGAGTTGGCCGCCACCGGCACCGCCGACAGCGAACTCCTGGTCCGCGGCGCCGCCGAGGCTTTGGGCGTCGGCGACGTGGAGACCATGTGCCGATTGGCCCGAGCCGCCCTGCGGCACGGACCCGACGTGCGGGCCGGGGTGATGCTGGGCGAAGCGCTGGGACAGCGGGGCGAGTTCGCGGAGGGCATCGCGGTCCTGGAGCAGACCTTCGCCGCGGCCCGGGGCGCCGACGCCCATCCGGCCGGACTGGCCCTGGCCGTGCACCACTTCTACGGGCCCGGTGACCTGCCCCGCGCGCTGGCCGTACTGCGCGAGGCCGCTCGTCGGGCCGGCCCCTCCCCCGCGCTGTCCGCGTGGACCGCGACCATCCTCGGCGCGACGGGACGAGTCGCGCGGGCCGGCGACGAACTCGACGCCGGCCCCGGCCTCGGCGCCGACGATCGGCCGGGACCGGACCTGGTCCTGCATCTCCAGGCCCGCCTGCGCATCGAACTCGCCCGCGCGCGGCCGGAGGACGCGATCCGCACGGCCCGCGCCGCGTACGCCGCGCACCGCGAAATCACCGACCGGACCGAGGTCTTCTATCCCGCCCGCAGCTCGTACCTGGTTGCCTGGGCACTCTTGGAGGCCGGTCGCCTCGACGAGGCCGAACGCGTACTCGTCGAGGGCCTGGACGAATTGCTGCGCGCACCGGTTCCGGCGCTGGTCGTGTGGTTCGGCTGGGTACACGGCCGGATCGCGCTGGATCGCGGGCGCCTACGGGAGGCCGCGACACTCTTCGCCGAGGCCCGCGCCCAGGCCCATGTGCAGGGCCACCGATTCGCCGAGCAGCGCGCGCTCGCCGGCCTGGTCCTGGCCCGGGCCCAGGCCGGCCACGCCGGAGCGGAGGCGGACGAGCTCGCCCTGACCATCGCCGACGGCGAAAGCGCGCTGTGCGGGTGGGACACCACGCGCGCGTACGCCTGGGCGCTGCGCTGCCGCGGGCACGCGGACGAGGCTCACGCGGTCCTGCGCGCCGGCGCCGCCTCGGCCCGCGACCGGGGCGACCCGAGCGCGGCCCTGACCCTCGAACACGACCTGGTCCGCTGGGGCGACCGGGCAGCGGCGATCCGCGTGATCGCGTCGACCGACGTGGTCCAAGGGCACAACGCGGCGGCTCGCGCCGCCCATGCCCGCGCGGTCGCCACGGCCGACCCGCACGCGCTGAGCGCCGTGGCGGACCAGTGGGCCGCCCACGGCGCGGTATTGCTCGCGGCCGAGTGCCTGGCCCGGTCCGCCCGACTGCGCCGACACGCGCACGACGCACGCGCGGAAGCGGCGGCCCGACGCGCCGAATCGCGGGCACTGCTCCTGGTCGCGGAATGCGAGGAGGCGGCCACGCCGGCATTGGCGACCCTGTCCACCGCCGCGAGCCTCAGCGTCCGCGAGCATCAGATCGCCCTCCTGGCCGCACAGGGTCACACCAGCAGGGAAATCGCCGTGACGTGCGGGTTGTCGATTCGCACCGTCGACAACACGCTGGGCCGCGCCTACCGAAAGGTCGGCGTCCGCGACCGCCACGGCCTGCGCTCGATCCTGCCCACCGCAAGGACTACCTGAAGCCTGCGCGGGACCGTCCATCAGGGAGACGAAGAACTCGGCGATCAACCGTCGCCGCCACGCCGCCCCCGGGCGCAACCCCGACGAACCTGTCCGCCGAATGCACAACCACCACCGGCACCGTCACCTACGGCACCATCACCAACGGAACCGCCGTGCACAAACCTTCCGCGTCCCGCTCCCGCTCCTGTCGCCGGGGCACGTCCGGGTCACCGGCACCCGCACCGCCTCCTCACCCACCGATCCCACAGCGGTGGCGTTGCCCCGTCGCCGACGCGACGGCGTCACGTTCCGACACATCGCTCGCGGCGACGACTGCTACGTCCGTGTTCGCCGGTACCTCACCGCTGCCACGCCCAGGGCGGGTGCGACGAGGACCAAGGGCGCGGTCCAAGCGCTTTGCGCCGAGGAGCCGGCCAGCGTCATGACAACGCCGATGAGCACGTAGAGGAAGACGAAGGCGGCCACGAAGGTTCGCCACGGATGGTTGTTGTTCCTCGTCGTCGAGGCCCCGATCATGTCTGCCCTTTCCGGTGGTGTCGTCGGGGCACCCGACGGGCCCGACGGGTCGGCTGGTCTCAGGAAGGCCAGGACTGCGCGCTCCGGTCTTGTACAGGCCCGCCGGGTCGAGGTGGGGCGCCGGTGTGGCGGAGCGGGTTGGGGACCGTTTCGGTGACGGTGCGGGTGTTGCCGTAGGGGTCGTAGGCGTAGGTGATTTGGTGCCGGCGGTGTCGGTGAGACCGACGAGGGAGCCTTGGGTGTCGGTGAGGTGGTAGTAGGTGGGTGCCCCGATGTTCACACCGACGATGCTGCCCGAGGGTTCGCGGACGAATCCGGTTCCGGCCGTTCCGGTGCCCATGGCGTCGACGGCCGTCCGCACGTTGTTGTTCGCGTCGTACGTGGTGTCGCGTTCGTGCCCTTGGGCGTCGGTGACGCGGTCGACCTTGCCGTCGGCCTGGACGGTGTGGATGGTGGCGTTGCCGCGGGGGTCGGTGGCGGTGTCGGGTGGGTGGCCGCTCGTGAAGCACTCCGCTGCTCGGAGGCTCCCGCGTTGCGCGTCCGACCTCCGAGGTAGAACAGAGCCATGTCGACCGCTTCCCCCTCCCCCGCCGGGCGCATCGTCGAAGTCGGCGTTGCCGCCGGCCGGGTGGCCGCGATGGATCCGGCCGGACGATTCGTCGCCTTGGAAGACCGCGGCCGGCTCACCGTGCACGACTCCCACCGGGGCCTGACCGCCGTCATGTCCTGCCCCTACCGCGTCCCGGGAGAAGCCCTGGCGGTCGGTCCCGACGGCACCGGCCTGGCCGTCCTGCGCACAGACCTGACGATCGAGGTGCACGGCCCGGACGGGCAGGCCCGCCGCAGCGCCCTGCCCGTCGCGACGGGACGACCCATCCGGCCCTCGCTCCGGTTCACCGCCGACGGCGCCTGCCTGGTGCTGGTAGGGAACACCGGGCAGGAGGCGGGCGGGCGGCTGCTTCTGCTCGACGCCGTGACACTGGAGCCAATGGACAACGTGGCGCTCGAAACGCGCGTCACCGCTCAGCCGGCTGTGGTGGACGAGGGAGTCGAGATCGCCATCGGGCCCGGCGCGTCCACGACGATCGCCTTGGCGGCGTGCTCCGGTGACGACACTGCGCTCTTGGCCGTCGCGCGGACCACGGACGGCGTCTTGCGGTGGCACGGTCTCGACACCGACCCGGCGGCGTTGGCCGAGGGCGTGCCCGGCGAACGTGTCATGGCGATCGCCCTGTCGGACACCGCCGACCTCGTGGTGCTCGACTCCGACGGCTTCGTCTCGACCGTGCCGTGGCGGACCCCCGGGACGAGCGCGCGCATCGTCGCACACAGCGGCGAACCTCTGCCGGACGACGACACGTGGGCGTGCAACGGGCCGATCTTCACACGCGGCCGATTGCTCGCCGCAGTGGTCGAACGCGAGTACCTGGCCGGTGGCCGTTACGAGTGGGAGGCCACGGGCTTGGCCGTCCTGGATCTCCGGACCGGCCGGTGGCGCGGCCTGCTCGAACTCCCACCGCCACAACGTGGGGAGCGAACAGTCGTCGAGGGCGGGCTGATCTGCCGAAGCGCCGGGGGCCGGACCCACATCGCCCGATGGGTCTCGCCGGCGGACACGGCCTCCGGGTAGCGCCTACGCGCCGCGGGTGCGCCGCGGTCTCTCGACGAAATCTGCCCCGGGCGTCCGCACCGGCGGCAGCGGACACAGCACCAGGCCACGGACCGACGTCGACGTGAAGTAGCCCAGGTCCCGCGAGTCCACGCTGACTGTGGGGTTGTCCCCGAGCAGTACCCATCGGTTCGCCGGCACGCGACCGTCCGGCGTCCCGCCCAGGCCCGGCACCGAGGCGTGCGGCACCGGGTCCCCCGGTGCCGCACGCACACGTTTGACCAACCACGGGCGCAGCTTCCGGGCCGGGTCGGGGCTCGGTGACTCCGAGTCCGGCCGTTCGGCCACGACCACCCGGCCGCGCCCGGGGGCGGGCACGAGCCGGCCACCGGCGCCGATCGCGCGGGTGCGCAGCACCAGGACCCGGTCACCATCACGGAAGGCGGGCGCCATGCTCGCCCCCCGCACCGTGACGGTGACCAGGCCGTAGCGCAACAGCCCACCGATGCCCGCACCGACGGCGAGCGCGGCAAGCACTCGGCCGGCGATCGCGCGAGGCGGGGCGGAGCCGCTCATGACAACTCCCGCAGGGACTCGGTGCCCGGTTGTGAGCCCGCCGTCGTCAAGATCTCGTCCTCGTCGGCTCGGTAGCCCTCCGCCTGGAGGGTGAAGAGCCTGGCGTACTCGCCTTCCCTTGCCAGGAGTTCGTGGTGCGCGCCCTGTTCCACGACTCGGCCGCCGGAAAGCACCACGATGGCGTCCGCCTCGCGGACCGCGCCCAGGCGGTGCGAGACCAGTACGCTCGTGCGGTTTCCGCGGTGCAGGCGCAGCGAGGCGTGAATCTCGTGTTCGGCCTCCGCGTCGAGGCCGGCGGACGGCTCGTCGAGGATCATCAGATCCCGGCGATCACGCAGGAACGCGCGAGCCAGCGCGAGTCGTTGGCTCTGTCCTCCGGACAGCATGACGCCCGTCGCCGGGTCGTCGCGATCGGCCTCCGTGAAGAACGTGCGGCTCAACAGCGTGCGGTATCCGTGTGGCAGCCGTGCCACGGTTTCGTGGACGCCGGCCCGAAGTGCCGCCGCGCGGATCTCGACCGGGGCTTCCGCATCCCCGCCGTTCGGTCCGGCGGCGTCCAACGCCTCGAGCACGGACAGGTCACCGAGGGCGATGTTCTCGGCAGCGGTCATGTCGTAGCTGACGAAGTCCTGGAACACCGCGCCGATCCGCTCGCGCAACGCGCAGGGGTCGACGTCCCGGATGTCCACACCGTCCCACAGCACCTGTCCGCGCGTCGGGTCGTACATCCGGCACAACAGCTTGACCACGGTCGACTTGCCGGCGCCGTTGAGACCCACCAGAGCCACCGATTCCCCGTACGGAATCCACAGATCCACGCCGCGCAGCACCCAGGGGTGCTCGTCGGTGTAGCGGAACCAGACATCGCGCAACTCGATGCCTCGACGCAACGCGGGCAACGCGCGCGGCGAAGCGGCCACCGGCAGGTCGGGGGCACAGTCGAGCACGGCGCGATAGTGGTCGAACAGCAGCACCGCCTCGTAGCAGCGGGCCAGTTCGGCGGCCAGCGTGCGCACGGCGGCCTGCACCCCGGCCACGGCGGCGATGAACACGACGATGCCGCCGACGCTCAGGCGTCCGGCGTGCGCGGCACCGACCGCCCAGATCAGGCCCGCCCCGGAGGCCGCGGCGGCGAGTGCGGCGAGGCCGCTCTGCACGGCCACCTCCCGGCGGTCCAGGGCCCGCTTGGCTGCGTTGGCGGTGCGCCGGTCGGCCAGCATGCGATCCCGCAGGAATCCGCCGATGCCGAACAGCCGCAACTCCTTGGCTGCTTCGCCGTCGGAAATCAGCGAACCGTAGAAGAACTCGCGGCGCTCGGTGGGTCCGATGGTCCACACCAGACGAGCCCGGCGACGAGCCAGGGCCCACTCCGCAATCATCGTCGGCACCCCCGCGGCCGACACCAGCACGGTCATCAGCGGGCTGAGCACCAGCAGCGTCGCCAAGAAGCCGGAGATGGTGAGCAGCGCCCGGACGATGCCGAGGTATCCGTCGACGACGGTGCCGGGGTTCTTCCCGCCGCCCTGCCGGGCCAGGCGTAGCCGATCGACGAAGGCCGGGTCCTCGAATCGGGACAGCCCCACGAAGCCGTTCACCGCCGTGCACAGCCGTTCGTCCGCCATCAAGCCGATGCGGCGGTCGCTCTCCCGTCGAACGTAATGGGACACCTGCGGCAGGATCCCAGCGACGAGACCGACGACCGCCAAGGCGGCGCCGAGCCCGACCATGGTCGAGCCCGGGACGCCCTCCACCAAGCCGTCCAGGGTGAGCTTGGTCAGCCAGGCGACGCAGACCGGCAGCGCACCGGAGACCACCGTCAACGCGACCTGGATCGCCAGCGGGCCCTTCGCGGCCCGTACGGCCAGGGCGGTCGCAGCCCATGGTCGACTACCCGTGACGCGTATCGGGATCATCGCCCGACACCGGGCGCCGCGAGTTCCACGTCGTTGTCGACGACGGCGAGCCGGCCGTCGGCCGCCCGACGGACGCGAAGCGTGGCCGGGTAGGCCGAGGTGGCGAAGGCCAAGCCGACCGGGCCGCCGGGGGGCTCCACCACCACGCGGGCGACGGGGGACAACTCCCTGACAAAGTAGGCGCATTGCGCGCGTTCTCCGGTGACCACGGCGAGCACGCGATCCGGTTCGCCCGGCGATGCGGCGGCGTACGCGACCAGATCCGGCAGCTTCTCGCGACACGGTGAGCAGTTCGGCGACAGGAACGCGACCAGCGTGTCGTCGGCAACGTCGCGCGTGGTCAACTCCCGACCGTCGACGCTCACCGTGGTGAAGTCGGCGACCACGGAACCGATTTCGGCGACCGGGAAGCGAACGTCGTCGGCGTCGCGCACGCGCGCGTCGAGCAGTTCGGCGTGCCGGCGCAGGCGTTTGAGCACTCCGAGCGTCAGGAGCAGATCGAGGGCGCACAGCAGACCCACCAAAATTACGGCGACCACAAGAAAGCGCATGGGATCTCCAGGATTTCGGGACGACCGACGTCAGCCGGCACGCGAGATGTCACCCGGGGCGGCCGCCGGTGCGCGAAACAGGTCGACGATGTCTTCGAGTTCGACCGTCAACACGGCCAGGAGGACGCCGACGCCCACCGCCGTCGACACCCCGCCGGCTCGCACCGCGCCGCCGTCCGCATCGGCGAAACCGCACCAGGCGGCCCCCAGAGCCGCCAGGGCCCAGACGGTGTTGCGTACGACGTGCAGCGGACCCAGCGCGCGGGTGGAAGCGCCGAAACAACGACACGTCGCGCGTGAACCGGCGCGCCACACTCGCACGATGCCGACGGTGAAGGCGACGAGCAGGGCGCCGGCCATCGCCAGACCCCACGGATGCCAAGTCCGGCCGAACGGGTAGGCGATCGCGGTACAGACGGCGAACTCGGCCGCGGCGACCGCCACTGCGGTCGGACGCACCAGCGCGGCGGGCAGCACCGCCATCTCCCGGAGGGAGGCGACGAAGAGCCCGAACGATGCGCGACGGCGCACCTTGGAGAACGCGGAAACGGCGAAGATCAGTGCGATCGCACACCGGATCGCGATGACCACGTAGGGCATGACCAGGCTCCGCAATGCCGGAGGCGGGCGGTTCCCGCGGGGGGAACCGCCCGGCCCATTGGGTGGATCGGATCAGCAGGGGCTCTCGGAACGGTCCGTGCAGGTCCAGGTGTTGCCGTGCTTGCAGCACCACCAGTACCAACCGTCGACGCAGCGCACCTTGCAGGTCGCGGCCTGAGCCTCGGTCTCGGGAACGAGGCGGGCCAGCAGACCGGCCCCCACGGCTTCGAGCTTCGCGAGCATTCGAACGCTCCTCGGATCGATGGGATCGATAAGCCCTCCCGGCGGGCCGCCGCGGCGATCCGGCGGGAGGGACGATTCGAGACTCCGGCGCGTGGAGCGTCCGTGACAAGCCGAACGGGCGTCCGGGACATGTCCTGGACAAGGACCGTTCGTGTCCCGCTCCGTCCGCGTGTCCGGGACAACACGGAGGCCCCGGTCGGGAACAGCGTGGCCGGGGTCGGGCCTCGCTGGGCGCTGGTCGGGTCGGCCCGCCATGCCTTGGTCGTCGATCGTTGACCGCAGGTTCGGCCCGCCGGTTCCACCGTCGGGCCGAACGCTCTCACACGATCAGGGGCGTCGATTCCGAGCGAACCGGCGATCGCCCCAGACGAGAAACCCGATGAGAGCCACTCCGAGAGCGAGATCGGTCAGCAGCCATGAGTAGAAGCCGAGCGCCGCGTGGAACATCAGGAAGAACACGAAGATCGCGAGTCCGAACCATTGCCTGCGGAGAAAGCCTTTGAAGCCGTTCGTGTCCATGAAGCTCCGGTCCGGATGCGGCGAGTGTTACCCGAGGCAAGTGTTCCCCAAAGGGAGCCTCCACCGGTGGGAATAGGGATACCGAGGGTGTTCCGCCGGAGGGCGACTTCGAATTGCACGGCGTCCCGGCCGCGTGCATCCGCATGAGCCGTCCCAGGAAACGGGTGGGTTCGACCGGTTCGCGTCGCCCGGGCCGACTCGCGTGGATCCCGCTCATGAGGCCGGCCCTGCCGGTGCAGCTCCAGGCCCGGTGCCATGACGCCGGCCCTGCCGGTGCAGCTCCAGCCCGGTGCGCGTCGCCGTCCGTCGGCGTCGCCGGCTCCCGGATGCCTTTCACAGGCGCAGCCAGGCGGCCATGCCGGATACGGCAATGAGCAGGCACACACCGAGGTTGACGACCTTGTAGGTCAGGAACACCGCGACGAATTCGCGGATCGTTGCGCTGGGGCGGAAGTACGGGGCCGTCGGAGCACCGATCACGTGGCCGCGGACTCCGGTGCGCCGGGCGGTGAGGGCGGCGCGGAAGGCGTGGAAGTTGTTGGTGACGATCAGGCACCGGTAGTCGGGGTCGGCGGCCGTCATGATCGCCTTGCTGAAGAGCAGGTTCTCCTCGGTGGTGCGTGAGCGGTCCTCGCGCACGATCCGTTCCGCGGGGAACCCGCCGGCAATCAGGTAGTCGGCCATCGCGTGCGACTCCGGCAGGTTCTCGTCGGGGCCCTGGCCGCCCGACGTGATGAGTACGGGCTGGTTGCCGCGCGCTGCTTGGGCCTCGAAGAGGGCTCGCGCGCGGTCGAGTCGACCGGCCAGCAGGGGTGGCACCGTATCTCCGCCGACGAGTCCCGAGCCGAGTACGACCACGAAGTCCACCGAGCGGCGCACCCGCAACCGCTCGTAGAGGAAGGCGTAGCAGACGAAGCACAGAAAGAGGAAGGACACATAGCCGACGACCAGGACGACGGCGCCGGTCACCACGATCAGTGTGCGTGAGCGGGTGATCAGGGCCGTCACCAGAAGCGCGACCACGGCGACGATGGTCAGCCCCGCCAGCAGCGAGAGCAGGTTGGCGGGGCGGATTCCCTCCCGGCGCACCATCGTCGCGCCGTTGGACACCAGCGCGCCGGCCAGTACGAGCACGCCCACGGCCGGCGCGAGCATGAGGACCACGGTCACCGCCGTGACGAGCGGCCCCGGCAGCCGATCGAGTTCACCGAGCAGCCCGACGACGAGGGCGACGAACGCCAACCCCAGGTACACGGCGTTGCCGAACCGGCGGCGGTCGCGCAGGACTCCGACGAGGAAGAACGCAAAGAACAATGCGGAAAGGAGATAGGCGAACACCGCCGAATCCTATGCAGCGCGCCCGGCGGCACTCCCGAGGGTGTCACGGAGGGCGTCACGCAGGATCACGGCCGCGGTCACGGTCGGATCGCGTGCTCGACCCGTGCCCGGCGCAGGCACCATGCCTTGTCGGTCAGCCCCGCGGGTCGAACCGCTCCAGAAGCCGGTTGCGTTGTTGAACGCCGAGGCCGCGCACACGGCGGCGCTCGGAGATCTCCAACTCGGCCAAGAGCCTGGCGGCCCGCGCCTTGCCGACGCCGGGAAGGGATTCGAGCAGGGCACGGACCGGCATCCTGCGCACGGCGTCGGAGTCGGCCGCCAACGCCTCGCCCAACGACAACCGGCCGCGCTTGAGCGCCTCCCTCACCTCCGCCCGCTCACTCCGCACGGCGGCGGCCTTCGCGAGCGCGGCCCGGCGCTCCTCGGGGGTCAAAGGCGGCACGGCCATCGGGGTGCTCTCCTCGCATCGCTCGGAACGGAACGGAACGGGCCCATCATGCCCCTCCACCCGGAGCCTCGACCAACAATTTCGCCAACCCGGGGTCCCGATCGAGAGAGCGGGCACACGACGTCATACGGCCGACCGGGACATGTCTCGGGCTCGGGACCATGCGGGAATCACGGAAACGCGTGTGCCCGCAACGGACTTCCCGTTCCCGAAAACCGGGACACTCCGAGGGCCGACGACCGGGCGGCCGCGACGGCGCAGCCCGGGCACGGTGCGGGATCAATCGATACCGGAGGGGTGGTCGACCTGGTACAGCCAGGGCATCTCGGCCGTCAGGCGGCCGAGTTCTTGCGCGGCCGTCTCGTCCGGGACGGCACCGAGGTCCTCGGGCAGCGGTCGTCGACCAGACACAGCCATCCCAGCGCCCGCCGCGACCCCTGGCCTCGGGCGGGCGGGTGCGCGGCGTCCGAGCAACACGCTCGGCTGAACACGACGGCATCCTCGTGGCGGTGTTCCCGCTCCGGTTGCGCGATCGCCAGAACCAAGCCGACCCGCAGGCAGGAAACCTCCTCGACGAGCCCGGTCGGGCCAAAGGGGGCCGATCGGCCGCCCCGGGGGGTGGTGTGCGGAGGAGCGTACGGGCGAGATCGTGTCTGTCCGTAACTCATCGTCCGCGAGAGGCCTTTGCCGATACTGCCCTCGAAGTTCGGCCATGCGGTCGCCGGAGTGCGTCGGCGCCGGCCGTTGCCCGTCCGTGTTCGGATTGGGGGTGGAGGGATCCCGCATCGGCGAGTCGCCCGGTTACCGTGCCGGCTCCGGCGGGCTCACGGTGAGCCCTGGTGGCGGCCGACGGCGGTGCGCGCCGCGGGCATCTCGCGCCCGCCCGGTGCGGTGGCGTCAAACGCGAGGCAGCAGGATCTCGATGATCTCGGCGATGCCGGCGTCTGCGGGGGTCGGGTCCGCGACAGGTTGCGCCTGGTGCATCAAGGTCACGTCACCGGGCTCGAGGTGCCGCCACTGTTCGGGGTGCAGGGGGGCCAGGCGCACGGTGGCTGTCTCGCCGGGGCCGAGCCGTGGCTGAAACTCCACCCACAGCCTCGCGACGTGGAGTGCTCGTTCTCCGTCCGTGCTGCGACTGCCACCACCGATGTCCCACATCGGCCTGAGCCGACCGTCCCCGGGAAAGGCGGTTCGAGGTCCGCCCTCCTTCGGATCCATCAGATGCAACGTTGCCCGGATCGTGCCGTGCCGGACTTCCCAGGCCCGCCACCGACACCAACGACGACTGCTATCGAGCGCCATCCGGCGAGCGGCTTCGGCGAGAAGCTCCCAGAAGTCCACGGACACGGGATGCACATCCCCGATCTCCTCGAGAACGCCGAGCACCATCCCCCACTCCCGCCGCCCGAGGTCCTCGCGAACGTCCCCGACCGTCTGGCCGTTGTCCGCCGCGGCGTCCTCGGGCAGCAGATCGACGGCCTGGCAAAGGAGGGTGAACACGTCATCCATGTCCTGCATTGTCACCGGCACCGGACGCCCCTTTCATGGAAGCCCCCGGCAGGACGCGACGACCCGACACGCCCGGATGCTTCCGGACGCTTCCGGACGCCAAGATATCCGCCCACTGCTGTCGGCAACTCGACACTGCCGCCGCTCCGCGAGCGCCGTCCGACGAGCGTCTCCCGCCGACCCCACCTCGAACGCCGGGACGACGCGGACCGCCCGCTGCGGGCCTCGCGGCGGGCACGGGGGACGACGCCGTGCTGCACGGCAACGGTGACCGGGCTGCCGCGCCGGATGGGGTGTGCCGTGCGGTGTGTGGCATTCGGGTGAACAACGGGCGAGGTCGAAGTCCTCCGGGCCTGTGCGTCGTTGATCGACACGAGGGCGTCGGGACGGACCGACGCCACGGCGACGAGGGAGTGTTCGTGGGTTCGTTCAAGAAGGTCACCATGGTGATGGCCGGCACCGCCGCCGTCCTGATGGCGGGCGCGGGCGCCGCCCACGCCGAAGCCGACGCGGACGGCGCCGCGGTCGGCTCCCCCGGCGTGGCCTCCGGCAACCAGATCCAGATCCCGGTCCACGTCCCGATCAACCTGTGCGGGAACACCGTTAACATCGTCGGCATCCTCAACCCCGCCATCGGCAACACCTGCCTCAACGTCGACGGTAGCGACGACGAGCACAAGGGCCACGACAGCGGCCACCAGGCGCCGCAGCACGAAGGCCACCGAGGCTGACCCCAGGGACCAGCCACACCGGACGTTCCTCCACGTCCGACACACCGAGACCCCCGCGCCTGCATCCCGCGGGGGTCTCGGCACACCCGGAAGCACCCGGCCGCCGCGCGGTTCGCGGAACTCTCCCCGTGCCTGCTCCAACCCGCCCGCCTGCGCTTCGACTTCCTCGACGCGACACGCGACGACGACGTGACCATGACACCGGGCGCCAACCGGTGCGCGCGTGGCTGATGCACAACCGCCTCGACCGCACCCGAGTCTGCTTCGACCCCGTCGGCGTCACCTGGGGCGAACTGCGCACCGTCAAGTCACCGGAGGGACCGCACCGCGTACACTGGGCCGCCCTGCCCGGATCTGCGGCCACCTCCCTGACGGAGTCGACCGCTCGGTCGCCGCACGCGGGCAGATTCCTCCCGGCGCCCGAACAGGGCAGGGCGGACCGGCCGTCCTGAAAACGGTACGCGAGACGCTGGACGAAGCACCGACGGCGATCGGTCCCGACGGTCCCGAGAACCCCGGCCTCACCTTCCCGCTCGGACGTCCAGCACCGGTCCGACCCTCACATCCGTCGTGGACGACACCGCGCTCATGCCGCACCCGGCCACCGCCACCGGCTCGCGGTCCTGTGCCGAAAGCAGCCGGCGACACCTGGAACACCCTGCCGATCACGGTGCCCGACCCCACCGGCATGTCCCCCAGCCGGGCTCGCCCCGTCTCGGCCCGGTCCGGTCCGGTCCGGCCCGGCCCGGTCCGGATTCCCGGTCCCGGATGACGCCGCCTCGGCGACGCGAACGAACGGAGAAGCCTCGTGAGTTTGCTCCTGCACACCGCAGTCCAACCCCCTCCCCCATCCTCGGAGGTGGATCCCCGCTCCTCTGCGGCGCCGGACACGCCCCGGTCCGTCAGACGTCCGCGCCGTCCGCCCCCGCCGCCCCGGCCGCCCCGGCCGCCCCGGCCGCCCGCACGATGATCTTGCCCTGATTCTCGCCCCGCAGCATTCCCAGGAACCCGTCCACGATGCCGCCGAAGCCGTCGACCACGGTCTCGTCGAGCGTGACGCGTCCACTCTGCAGGTGCGGCACGACGAACTCGTACAACTCCTCCTGAACATCACGGTAGTTGCGGACCAGGAAGCCCTCCATGCGCAGGCTCTTCTCGACAATGTCGGGAAGGTTGCGCAGGGCGTAGGGCGTGCCGGTGCTGTTGTACTGGGCGATCGTGCCGATCCGCACGATCCGTCCGTACTCCCGCAGCGAGGAGATCGCCGCTTCGAGGAGCTCACCACCGACGTTGTCCATGTAGAGGTCGATTCCTTCGGGCGCCGCCTTGGCGAGCAGTTCTGCCGCCGGGCCCGAGCGATAGTCGAAGACCTCGTCGTAGCCGACGTGTTCGGTCAGGTAGGCGGCCTTCGCCGCCCTGCTCGCGCTGCCGACCAGCCGTCCCGCGCCCATCAGCCGGGCGAGCCGCCCGGTGGCCGTGCCCACACCACCGGCCGCCGCCGAGACGAACACGTCCTGCCCCTCGCGGAGTTCGGCAATGCGGGTGAGACCGACGTAGGCGGTCAGGCCGGTGCCGCCGAGGATGCTCAGGTGCGCGGAGAGCGGTACGCCGTCGAAATGGGGGACCGCACGCGCCTCTTCGGTGGTGAGGACAGTGTGAGTGCGCCAGCCTTGCCGGTGGAAGACGATCTCGCCCTCGCGAAGCGCCGGATCGCGGGAGTCCACGACCCGGCCGATCGTGCGGCCCTCCAGGGGAGCGTTCAGCGCGAAGTGCCCGTCCATCATCTCCCGGTGGTAGGGATCCACCGACCAGTACAAGTTCTCCACCAGCGCCGTTCCCGGACCGGGCTCCGGCATGGCGGACTCTACGAAGGCGAAGTGGTCGGCGGTGGGGAAGCCATGAGGGCGGGCGGTCTGGTGCACGGTGAGCGCGGTCTCGGTCATGACGGCGACCGTACGGAGGAATGCGGAAGCCGGGGAGAGGGTTGCGCTCATGGAACGGCCCGGTCCATGAAGAGCCCTCATAGCAGCAGGTGGGACCCCCTATGACAGCCTCAGCCCCGATAACCTCGGCACCCACCGCGGCTGCCGCCACCGACCTCGCCCCGCACGAACTCCGCATCCTCGTGGCCGTCGACCGCGAGCGCGGCTTCTCGGCGGCCGCCAAGGTCCTCGGACTGACCCAGTCCGCAGTCTCGCACTCCATACGCGGGACGGAACGCAAGGTCGGCGTGGTCCTCTTCGAGCGGGGCCGGAGGGGCGCGACACCCACCGCGGCCGGTACCGCCGCTGCCGCCCACGCCCGCCGGGTCCTGCGGCTCCTGGACACCCTGGCCGCAGAGGCCCGCGGCGCCGAACGGGGCACGGTCGCCGGCCCGCTGCGGATCGCCGCCTTTCGTAGCGCCGCCCTCTACCTGCTGCCGCCCGTCCTGGAGCGCCTTACCGCCCGCCACCCCGGCATCGAACCGGAGGTGCATGTCGTCCGAGAACTGGGCGCGGGCACCGCCGGCGAGGTCGCCGGGGGGCGTGCGGACGTGGGCATCGCAACGATCGGCGCCACCTCGCTCGTGCCCGCCGGGCTCATCGGCGACGTACTCATCGAGGAGCACTACTCGCTGGTGCACCCGGCCGGCCACCCCGCCCCGCGCTCCCTGCCGCTGGTGGACTGGCACGAGAACTGCGGCTCCTACACCCGCCGGTGGTGGGCCGAGCAGGACTGGATTCCGAAGGCGACCGTCCTGACCGAGGACGACGGAGCGGTGCTCTCGATGGTGAGCAGAGGTCTCGGAATGGCGATCATGCCCGCGCTCTCGCTGAACGAAGCACCGGACGGCATCGAGATCACCGATCTCGGACCCGAGCGCCCGACCCGTTCCGTGGGCTACATCACCACCCCGGAGCTGGCCTCCAGCCTCTCCGTCCGCGCCCTGATCCGCGAACTCCGAGCAGCCTGCCGGTGAAGCGTTCGGTTCTTCCGGCTCCGGGGTGGTGATCCCGCAGCGTGGCGGCGACATGATCTGGTTGTGGCTGGACGGCTCCGGCGCCATCACGGGCATCGAGTTCCCCGAGCACGGTGTCCGCGGGCCGGGCGCACCACGAACCGATCCCGCCCACGGCGCGGCGTCCGTGTAGACGCAGTTCCGGCTGTCTCACTGGAACGCTCGGCCTTGCATGGTTGCCTCCGCGCGCGCCGCAGTAGCACCCGGATGGTCCTGTGTCCGGGTTCTCGACATCCGGGTGTGGCGCCGGCGACCCTCGCCGAATCCTGCGGCCCGGAAACACCAATCGAGGGGATTCGTCCTCACTCACCCTCGTGACCCGACTGGGTCCGCCGTCCGCACCCGATCGCAACGACGACGGCCCCTCGCGGGACGTCGTGCAACCGTTTCCCGACGGGTGATGGAACCCCGGCGTGCGGCCTGGGGACCACGGAGCTCCTGAGTTGCCAACTGGACGAGAGCGTGATCGAGAACCCCCCGGCAGGAATCCCTGGTAGGCGTGGTTCCACGGCCTTCAGCGCCACGAGGCCGGCAGGCACCGACGCGAAGGAGACCGCGTCGATCCTGCCTGCCGCCCAGGTGCTCGGCAAAAGACGCACTCGAGACTTGCCACCGCCCATCGTGTCGATCGCCGACCGGCAGATTGCCGGGACGTCGAGACCTGCTCTGCGTATCGGAGGGGCGTTTGTGTCCGAAAACCCTTGCTCCCTGCCCCACCTGTTTGGTGGGATGCGGTGGCCGCGACGGTCGACCGGTCCGGACCCGACCAGACCGGACCCGACCAGACCGGACCCGACCGGTCCGGACCGGTCCGGACCCATCCTCGTGTCACGCGCGGAGTGGCCGACAGGCCCGCTGATCCTCGCGCGGCCGCCGCTTGTCGCGAACCGGCGTGCGGGGATGCCGGGCGGCAGTGCCGAAAGCCGGCCGGGGGGCGGTGAACCGGTGTCCGACGGCCCGTCGACCGCGAGTACCGCGAGTACCGCGAGTACCGCGAGTACCGCGATCACTGGCGTGTCCGGAATCTGACCGAGGATGACATCGAGCCGACTGTTTCTGGCGGCGCGCCGCACCGAGGATGAATTGCACGGGCCCGGACGCGCGAAGCGTTCGGCCCGGGTACGGCCGCCGCACCCCTCCCGCGGCCGATCCTTCCTTCACGAAAGGTCACTACATGCGCGCATTCACCTCGCGTCCCACCGCCGACACCGGCCCCACCTCGCGCAGCCGGCGCGGTCTGGTCGCCAAGGCGATCGCGGCCACGGGGGCGGCACTCGTGCTCGGCTCCACGGCGTTCGCCGGCAGCGCCGGGGCGATCGTCAACGGGCAGGACTCCACCCAGAGTTACCCGTTCATGGCCTACGTCCCGATGAAGGCGGGGGGCGTGGACGCCGGCTGCGGAGCCACCCTGATCGATCGACAGTGGGTGCTCACCGCGGCGCACTGTGTCGACCGTGATCTGCCGATCGAACTGGCCGGGACGGTGCGGATCGGCAGCGAGAACCGCACGCAGGGCGGCACCGTTCGCGGCATCGACAAGATCGTGATGCACCCCGGCTACTCGCAGCCGGCCGACGATGGTGGCTACAACGTGAACGACCTCGCGTTGATCCGCCTTGACCGGCCGGTCAAGGAGAAGCCGATCAAGCTCGCCAAGCAGGCCGGGCCGGTGGGCACGCCGACTCGGCTCCTGGGCTTCGGCACCATAGTCGACCCGGACAGCCTGGAGAACGCGGTCTTCCCGAACCGGCTCCAGGAGCTGGACACCCGCCTGGGCACCAGCGCCGAGTGCAACGGCCGCACCGACGCCACCCGCCTGTGCACGATCAGCCAGAAGCCCAAGGCCATGGCCTGCTTCGGCGACTCCGGCGGCCCGCAGATCCAAAAGAACCGCGGCGGCCGGTGGGAACTGATCGGCACCACCTCGGGCGACGGCGACGGCAAGCCCGGCTGCGCGACGGGCCCGGGCCTGTACACGAACGACACCGCGTACAAGAACTGGATCCACAAGACGATCCACGGCCACAAGTAGGCCGAGACGCCGGCGCCCGGCGCGTGGTGACCCACGCCGGGCGCCGGTGTGGTGCCGGTTGGGGAACCGCCCGCCGTCAGGGGTCGCCGTCCCGGGGGACGCTGTCCCGTCCGAGTCGACGAGACTGAAGACCGTTTCCCCGGGCGCGGGCGAGGCTTGCCACCGAGTCCGTACGAAACCTCGGTCACCTGCCCCTCACATGCCAGCCGAAGAGACCGGAAGCAGCGTCCGCGCGTCGGGGTAGCCGCGGGAGCCGGCGAGCAGCTGCTTCATACCGGATCTGCGGGCGTTCGTGCGGTGGCTCGGGGCCGACTCCGAGGCCGCACTCCTTGCCATGGCGGAAGCCGTCATCGCCGATCCGGCGACCACGTGGGAGGACTGCGGCGTCTGGGAGTCCGATGGGGCCGCGCTGCTGATGGACGCCGTGATGGCCGGGATCGAACCGAACGTCGGATGTCCGGGCGGGGTTGCTCTCCCCGAGCAGGCGCCCGTCCCGGTCGAGGCCGGCCGATGGCGCGTGAGGGCCGCGCACGTGTGCAGGGACGACGCGTCGGTGGGCGTGGTCCGGCTCCTCCCCGCAGCCTGAAAGCGGGCCTCTCGGTCGCCTCGGACGCTTCGTTCGCTCTACAGACCGGCCCGAGCCAGGAGTGCTTCCGCCTGTTCACGAAGGACCGCGGGAAGGTTCGGATGGTCGGCGACGGCCACACGTACGGCGGAATCGGGATCGGCGGCCAACTCCGGCGACGGGCCCGCATGACCGACGGCGGCGGCGCGGGTCACGGGGTCGGCGACGAGGACGGGCAGCAGGTCCGCCGGAGGGACGTACTTCCGGACACTGTCCGTGCGAACGTGAGGGTCGGGATCGGTCATCAGGGCCCGACGCACCCGCTCCGGGGCGTCGCGCCAGTGGTGGACGATCTGCCGGCGCACACGGGGATCCGGATCCGCAGCCAGACGGTCTCGCAACTCCGATGGCAGATGGTCGTTCATCGCGAGAAACATCCGCACGGACGGATCCGGATCATCCGCCAGTCGGGCCGGCAGTCCCGGCGGATCGTCCGTGACGCCGGCGGCGATCCCGCTCCGGACCGCCGGCTCCGGGTGCTCCGCCAAGCGAGCCCTGACCTCGGCAGGCACGGCGGAGCAGTTGGCCGCGAGGGAACGTGCCGAGCCGAGCGCGATGATCTCCTCGATCATCGCCTCGGTCAGATCCCGGCGCAGCAGCGCCACCGCACGACGGGCCGGCGGGTGTCGAAGCAGACGCCACACCAGGTCGGCCGCGAGGTCCTTTTGGGCCGCCAACGCGCGCAGTTCGGCATCCAAGCTCATGTCCGCAGGCTAGTGCCGCGCCCGGCACTAGCGGACGGGAGGAATCCGTCGGTCGCCGTCCACGGACCGCCGCATGGCCCCGACGGGTACCCCGGCACGGGTATGGCCGGCCTCCGTGCGGGTCCGGGTACTGACTCCCGCGGCGCGCGACTGAGCCGCGGCCCGCGCCCGGGCGGCATCGCGCGATCGGGCGACGTCCCCTCATGCGCGCGGAGGCAGCAGGCCATCGCCGACGCGTACCCGGGTCTGCTTCGATGTCCACGATCGCGGCGGTGAAGCCGCGCCGATCGTGGACGACCGTCTCGTCGACCGAGACACCGAGACACCGAGACGTTGCTCGGCCGTGCCCCACGAACTCGTTGGAGACAATTGCCGATTCGTCCTCACTGCTCGGAGTATGGGCCGGCAGGTGGCGGGCGTGGGATCTTCGGTGTGGTCCCGTGACGGCGGGCCCGAGGATGGCGATCCGGGGGAGGTTGTGACCGTGCGGGTTTTGGGCGGTCGGTACGAGTTGGTCGCTTTGGTCGGCCGGGGCGGTATGGGGGAGGTCTGGGAGGGCCGTGACCGAGTGATCGAGCGGCGGGTGGCGGTCAAACTGTTGCCGCACGATCGACACGACGCCTCCGGCGCGGAGTTGTTCTTCCGAGAGGCCAAGACCGCCGGAGGATTGAACCACGCGGGTGTGGTGACGGTGTTCGACCTGGGTCAGGACCCCGACGACGGAACCCTGTATCTGGTGATGGAGTTCCTCGCCGGGCGGGATCTGGACACCGTTCTGCGCAGGGATGGACCGCCCGCCGTGGCCACGGCGGTGGAGTGGGCGGCGCAGACCGCCGAGGCACTGGAGGTCGCCCACGCGGCCGGGGTCGTGCATCGGGACCTGAAGCCCGCGAACCTGATGCTCGGCACGGATAGTCGGGTCAAGATCCTGGACTTCGGCACAGCTCGCTACATGGCGTCGACGAACCGATCGAGCAAGGTCATCGGCACCCTGGCGTACATGCCGCCCGAGCGGTTCGGCGAACTCCCCGGGGACGCCCGCTCGGACCTGTACTCCCTGGGGTGCGTCCTGCACGAACTCCTCACCGGACACACGCCTTTCCGCGCCGGCGACATGATCGCGATGATGGCCGCCCACCTGCACACGCCTCCGGTACCACCGGGCAACACGCGCCACGGTGTCCCCGCCGCCTTGGACGACCTCGTCCTGGCCCTGCTCGCCAAGGACCCCGACCATCGGCCCGCGTCCGCCGCCGAGGTCCGTCACCGGCTCCGCGAACTCCCCACCACCGCGGCGTACTCGCCCGGCGCGGGTACGAACAGGGCCCCGCTCGTGGACGCCGACACCCCGGCAGCGGCGATGGGAGGAACAACCGTCCTGGGCGACCTCACCCCGCACCAGGCTTCCACCGCCACGGATCAGGTGCCCAAGCGCATCCCGGGACCGACGGCGGACCCCCCACCGCCGCCCCGGCGTATCACCCGCCGCACTGCGCTGTGGCTGGGTGTCGGCGCCGTGGCGGCGGCCGGCGCCGGCACCGCCGCCGCCCTCGCCCTGCCCGACCGCGACAACCCCGACCCCCGAGTCCGGTGGCGACACGGCACCGACGGCAAGCTCTCCCGGTCGCCGGCAGTGGCCGGCGGGACGGTGTTCATCGGCGGCAGCGACAAGCTGTACGCGTTGGACGCGGCTACCGGGCACAGGAAATGGGCAAGCGCCGGCGACGCGGTCGAGGTGTTGCCGGCGGTGGCCGACGGAATGGTGTACGTCTGCCGGTACGACAAGGTGCAGGCACTGGACACGAGCACCGGGGCCGGGAAATGGACGTTCACCGCCGACCGAAGCATCGACTCGTCGGCGGCTGTGGTGGCCGGCGGTGTGGTGTACGTCGCTGTACGAGGGACCGTGTACGCCATCGAAGCGACCACCGGCACCAGGAAGTGGGTCGTCTCCACGGGCGACACGTCCTTCGGTAGCCCGACGCCGACGGTGGCCGACGGGGTGGTGTACCTCGCCAGTTACCCGAATGTGTACGCACTGGACGCGGCCACCGGCACCGGCAAGTGGTCCGCCCCCGTCCCCGGGTCCAACTGGTCCACGATCGCCGACGGGGTGGTGTACATCGGTGCCGGTAACACCGTCTGCGCCCTGGATGCGGCCACCGGCGCACAAAAGTGGGCTTCCGCCACGGACGGGAGCGTGGGGAAGTCCGTGGCCGTGGCGACCGCCGGACGTGTGTTTGTCGGCAGTTGCGGCCCCGGCTGCCGCCTGTACGCCCTGGATGCGACAACCGGGACCAAGGCGTGGACTTTCGACACCGGCAACGAGATCACAACGCCTGCGGTGGCCGACGGGGTGGTGTACATCGGCGGCGGGAAGGTCTACGCCTTGGACGCGGCGACCGGGGCCATGCGGTGGACCTTCGACGGCGCGGACGGGTCGCCCGTGGTCGCCGATGGCGTGGTCTACGTCAGCGGCGGCGTGAACGTGTACGCCTTGAACACCACCACCGGAAACGACTCGCCATAGCCCGCGCACTACACCCTCGAGAATCGGCGGACCGATCCACAACACCACATCCGTCCCGACTCCCCACACGTCGCGCAATCGAGATTCGGAGTGGCGCTCGAGCTCGGAGGCTCACAGCGCCGCGACAACCACGCCACGCACAACGTCAGCCTGCCGAGGAACGCCACCGCACCACGTTGAACGCAGACGACGTCCACCGTGAGCAGATCGAGGGCGGCGGCGAGGCTGCCGCCTTCGCCGGCGGCGTTGTGCATCTCCACGCCGTTGTGGCCGCCGGCGGCCGTTGCGGCGGGTACGCGCTTGCGCCCGCCGCCCTCAGCGTGTGTCAGGAGGCCTTGGTCGTGTCGTCGACGTAGGTAGTGGCGCCGCCGCCGCGGTTGCTGGGGGCGGGCCGGCCGTACCAGCGCTCGTGGTACGGATGCCCCGGTACCTACGGGGCGGCCGACCAGGGCGCGCGGACCGCTGGAGGCGGTGTCGGCGCGGTCGATCTCGAAGACGCAGCGCACCATTTCCAGCGTGACACCGATGCCGCCCAGGATGCCCGGCTCGACGGGCGTTCGTCTTCCGCTGCACGCTGATCCGGATCGGAACCGAGTCATGTGCCGAGTCGTGCCACCCGCTGACCGTCGCGTGTCTTGAACCGCCACGCCTCTCTACGCTGTCGGGGTGAGTGGCGGCGGGCCGGTTGCCGTCAGTCTCGGTGGGTCGGTGTGTTTCGGCGTCGACGGCTTGGCGGGCGAGGCGTTCCGAACCGTCGTGGTCGCCCGTCCGCTCCGGTCTCCGGTCTTTGGTCCCCGGTCTGGTCCCCGGTCTGGTCCCCGGTCTGGTCCCCGGTCCCCGGTCCCCGGTCCCCGGTCCCCAGCCCCCAGCCCCCAGTCCCCAGTCCCAGTAGCGTGATCAGCTGTGGTGCGTCAGCTCTTCTGCTGCGCGACCGCCGCTTCGGCTTCCTTCTGGAGCTGGTCCAGCACGTCCTTGGGCGACTTGCCGGAGACCGCG
>NZ_JBITHP010000006.1:344565-397551 GCF_044458105.1 Embleya sp. NPDC050493 | reverse complement strand
ACTTCGGCGGACACACCGTCCGCACCACCGGCATCGAGAAGAACACCCACGACAACCCGTTCGGCGCCGTCCTGTACTTCAAGGGCACCGTCACCAAGTCCGTGGTGAAGTACCCGCTGGCCGAGACCGTCATCGAACTCACCGACGCCTTCCCGGTACCCGACTCCGGCGCGTTCAAGGTCGGCGAGTGGTGGACGGTCGAGATCGACCCCATCGCCGGCGGCGGCACCTACGAGCGCGAGTTGCAGAAGCTGGTCGAGATCACCCAGATCGTCGACGGCAAACACATCCGGGTGGACTACCTCAACGGCTGGGAGCTGGCCGCCGGACGGGGCATCACCTGGACCCGGGTCGAACCGGTCCAGCGCGCGGACGTGCGCAACATGGTCTTCTTCGGAGCCGGTCCCAACGACGACGAGTACACCGGCTCGCATCCGATCGCCTACGAGTACGCGGTGCGCTGCGACGTGAGCGGGATCGAGGCCACCGGCTCGTTCTGGCCGGTGATCATGCGCCGTTGGTGCACGCACTTCCACACCGCGCGCTCCTCGCTGAAGAACCCGCCGACGGTGATGTACGGCGGCGCGGGCTACCTGACCCAGCAGATCTACTGCCTGTACGGCCGGGTCGAGGACTGCGTGTCGAGCAACGCCCGGCACCTGAACGACCTGACCGCCTCCGCCTACTGTCACGTGGTCAACTGCCACGGCGACGGCGACGACCAGGGCGGCAATCCGTTCACCACCCACGGCCAGTACGAACACGATCTGCTCTTCGAGGGCAACTCGGGCCTGATGGACATCGCCAACTCCGGCGTGCTGTGGGGTACTTCCGCCAAGCGCATCACCGTGCGCGACCACGTCTGCTCGTGGTTCGTCGCGGGTACGAAGATCACCGACCTGACCCTGGAGAACGTCCGGGTGATCCCCCGACCGACGTTCGACCCGGGCGGCACGCTCCAGGTGAACGCGGACGGCGTACAACTGCGCGGGTGTGTGGCCCGCACGTTCGCGATCGGGCAGCGCTCGGCCCGCTCCGCCCGGCCGAACACCATCGAGGGCTGCACGTTCGACCTGCCCGCCAAGCAGGTGCTGGTGCAGACACCGGTGAGCAACACCGTGCACTTTCGGGACTGCACGTTCACCGGCGTGGACGGTGCGATCCTGCGCGGTTCGGGCGAGGTCGACTTCGACGGCTGCACGATCGTGGGAGCTTCGCCCACGGCCGCACCGCTGGAGGTCGGCTCGGCCGTGCTGCGGCTGACCGCGAGCACGCTGACCAACACGGGCGTGCTGCTCTCCGCGGTTCGCGACCAGAGCGTGCACGTGAGTGCCGGCACCCGGATGAGCGGCGGCAACGGCGCCGATGCGCTGCTGTCCCGGGCCGCCGGAACGGGCGTCTCCCGCTGGCAGTTGCACGACGCGGCGTCGAGCACCGGCGGTGCACACGTCCGGCTGGACGCCGGGGTCAACCACTGGGTGGCCACCGGAACCCGGTTCACCGGCGGCCGATTGGAACTGCGCCCGGAGGCGTTCGCCGGCGCGTCGTCGCTACTGCACACCACGTGCGTCGAGGACGGCGTCACCCGAACCGCGCTGCCTGCCGACGGCGCACGGATCGTCACCACCGGGAACCTGGCGATCTGAGATGGAACTGCGCACCACCACCCCGGCCGACGATCCGGCGCTGCACGCCCTGTGGGCGGTGGCCTTCCCGGACGCGCCCGGCCTGCCGGCGCTGCACGCGCACGACCCGGGCCGGCATCGACGCACCCTGGTCGCGGCCGACGAGGACGGGATCCATGCCGTCCTGCACTGGCAGCCGCGGCCGATCCGCGGTGCGACGGGCGGGGTGGAGGTGGTCGGTTGCATCGGCAGCGTGGCCAGTGCGCCCCGGGCGCGCGGCCGGGGTCTGATCCGCCGGTTGCTCGCGATGGCGATCGACGACATGACCCGGTACGGCTGCGCGTGGTCGCTGATGTTCAGCGGCACGCCGGGCGTGTACACCGGGTCCGGGTGGGAGACCTTCCCCTCGCCGTACCTGCGCGGCGTGGCCGGTCCCGAAGCCGCGTGGGGCGAGCTGCGGGTGCGTCCGGCGCAGCCCGCCGACCTGCCCCGAATGGTCCGGACCCACGCCGCCGCGAACGCGAACCGACCGCTGACCACGGTGCGTTCGCCGGCCGACTGGGCGCACCGCTTCCCACACTGGTACGCCGCGCCCGCCCGGGTGTCGGTCACCGAGGACGGCGACTACGTGGTGGTGCGCCCGGACACCGGCGAGGTGATCGAGGTGGCCTGCGGCCCGGGCCGTCCGTACGCACTGCCCGCGCTGTTGCGCCGGGCGCTGTGCGAACTCGGCGGCCCAGGAACGGTGGTGACGCTGCGGATGCCGCTCGATGCGGCGCTCACCCGGGCGATCGGCCCGCTGCTGACCGATGTGAGCACCGGCCACACCGCGTTCGGCCTGGCCCGGCCGATCCAGAGCGACCGGGCGCAAGTGCGCGCCACGGTCACCGCCCCCGGTGCGATCCACTGGCTGGGGGATGCGTTCTGATGCACCGTCAGGACGCCCGCAGATCGCCCGGCTCGGCGAGGAATCACCCCGTGCCGCCGAGCCGGGCACCGATCCTGATCGGCGGCGACACCACCGTGGTGTGCGAGGCCGATCCGGACACCGGAGCGCTGGTGGCGACCGGCCCGCCCGTCCCGGTGCGCACCGCCTACGCCGCCGCCCATCCGCACCTGGACCTGGTCTACGGCGTGGACGAGGCACTCGACGGCACGATCACCGTGATCGAGCCGGCCCGACACCCACGGCTCCGGCACCGGGCCTCCTCGCGCGGCTCCATCCCGTGTCATCTCGCGGTCTCCCCCGACGGCGGGCATCTGGTCGCCGCCAACTACGGCAGCGGCGACCTGATCGTGCACCGCCTCGACGAGCACGGCTCGCTCGCGGGCGTGAGCGAGCAGGTCGCCCTGCCCGGGCCGGGCTCGAAGACGCATCCGAAGCGGCAATCCGCGCCGCACCCGCACCAGGTCGTGTTCGAGGACCACGACTCGCTCACCGTCGTCGACCTCGGCGGCGACGTCCTGCTCACCTACCACCTGAGGGCGGGCCGACTGCGGCTGCGCTCGACCCACCGCGTCCCGACCGGCACCGGACCGCGGCACCTGAGCGGCCGTTGGCTGCTCGGCGAACTCGACCCGGCGATCCTCGCGTTGCCCGACCTGACCCGCCATCCGCTCGCCGCGCCGGGCCTGCCCTCGGCCATCGTCACCTCCCCCGACGGCGCGCACGTGTACGCGGCCAACCGCGGCCCCGGCACGATCAGCACGCTGGCCACGGCCGCCCCGCATGCGATGTCCCACCTCCCGGCGGGCGGCGCCGACCCGCAGGACCTGGCCTTCGTCGGCGACCTGCTGTACGCGGCCCTGCCCGACGCGAACACGGTGGGCGCGTTCCGCTGGACGCCCGGCACCGGGATCCTGCGCCCCCTCGGCACGGCCCTGCACACCGCCGACCCACGCTGCCTGCTGCCGATCCGCAGGCTGCGCCCGGGCCCCGGTCCGGCGGACCCGGCCTGAGCCGGCCCGCCCGATCGCGGCCGCGTCAGGCCGAGCGCAGGAGTTCGCCCAGCCGGGTGAAGCTGTCCTTGCCGTGCCCGGCCCGCACCCCGCGCCGGAACACCTCCAGCACCGCGCTCGGCAGCGCCGCGTCCACACCCGACTCGCGCGTGGTGTGCACGACGTGTTCGACGCTCGCCACCGCCATGTCCAGGTTGTCCACGTCGCCGCCGTGCTCGTCCGCGTCCAGCCGCGGCGTGTAGAAGGCGAGGAAATCCGGCACCGAAGCGGCCGTGGCGGCGGCGTGCGGCAGGAAGTCCGCGGCCGGGATGCCGTTCGCCCGGGCCACCGCGAGGGCGTGCAGGGCGCCGAGCATCGACGTCCAGAAGATGTCCATCTGGAGTTGGTAGAGCAGCGCGGCGCGGCCCGGATCGCTGCCCTGGTAGTCGGTCCCGGTCAGCACCGCCAGGGTGTCCCGATGCGCCTCGAACACGTCGGCCGGGCCGCTGTAGAAGGTGGACATCTCCGGCGAGCCGATGCCCGACGGCGGTGACTGCACCCCGCCGGTCAGGTGTCGGGCGCCGTGCCCTTGCGCCCACGCGGCCGCGGCGCGGGCCCGCTCGGGGGTGTCCGAGCTGAGGTTGACCAGCACCCGACCGGCCAGTGCGGGCGCGGCCGGCTCCAGGATGGCGTACATCGCGTCGTAGTCGGTCAGGCTCAGCACCACCAGCTCGTTCGCGGCCAGCGCGGCCTCGATCGTGTCGGCCCGCGCCGCCCCCTCGGCCACCAGCGCATCCGCCTTGCTCGCGGTCCGGTTCCACAGCGTCACCGGATGCCCGGCGGCCAGGAACGCCCGGGTCATCGCCTGCCCCATCGGGCCGAGACCGATGACCGTGACCGCCTGCTTGTCGCCCATGAATACTCCCGAGATTGATCCGACCCGACCGGACTGGAACGAACGCTCTATCCGGTGTCGAGAACGTAGCACAGCTCTGGAGCGAATGCTCTATCCAGCCTGAAGCGAACGCTCTATCCGATAAACTCGCCGCGTGAAGACCAAGGCGCAGCAGCGCGAGTCGACGGCCCCGACCGCCGGGACCACCCCGCTCGGCACCCGCGAACGCATCGTCCGCACGGCCTCCCGGCTGATGCAGCGGCAGGGCTACGACGGCACCGGGATCAAGCAGATCTCCACCGAGGCCGGCGCCACGCTCGGTTCGATGTACCACTTCTTCCCGGGCGGGAAGCAGGAGTTGGCGGTCGCCGCGATCCGGCACGGGGACGGCGAGTTCGCCGACATCCTGCGCGCCGTGCTGGCCGCCGAGCCGGACCCGGGCGCGGCCGTGCGCGAACTCACCCGCAGCCTCGCCGAGGGCCTGCGCGCGTCCGACTGGGCCGACGGCTGCCCGGTCACCGCCACCGCGCTCGGCACCGCGACCGGCGCGCCCGACATCCGGGCCGCCGCCGCCGAGGCGTTCGCGCACTGGCGGGAGCTGGTGCGCGCGAGGCTGGTCGAGGTCGGCCACGCCGAGGCGGACGCCGACGGGCTCGCACATACCGTGATCAGCACCCTGGAGGGCGCCGAACTGGCCGCGCAGGTCGGCCGGAGCGAGCAACCGCTGCTGCTGGCCGGCATCCACCTGACCCGGCTGATCGACACGTACGAGCGCAACCCCACGCCGGCCGGCTGAGGCCCTGAGGCCGCGGACCCGGCCGAGCCCGGATCAGCGCACCTCGCCCGCCCGCACCACACCGTTCTCGTACGCGAACACCGCCGCCTGGGTGCGGTCGCGCAGGTTCAGCTTGGCCAGCAGCCGGCTCACGTGCGTCTTGACGGTCTGTTCGCTGACCACCAACCGCACGGCGATCTCCGCGTTGGACAACCCCTGGGCGATCAGCGAGAGCACCTCGGTCTCCCGCTCGGTGAGTTGCTCGACCCGGCCGCGTGGCCCGCCGGTGGCCGGCCCGAGTCGGGCGAACTCGGCGATCAGCCGGCGCGTCACGGTCGGCGCGAGCAGCGCCTCGCCGGCGGCCACCACCCGTACCGCGTGCGCGAGTTGCAGCGCCGAGGCGTCCTTGAGCAGGAATCCGCTCGCACCCGCGCGCAGCGCCTCGTAGACGTACTCGTCCAGGTCGAACGTGGTCAGCACCAGGACCCGGGTCGTGCCGTCCGGATCGGCGGTGATCTCGCGGGTCGCGGCCAGGCCGTCCAGGACCGGCATCCGCACGTCCATCAGCACCACGTCCGGGCGCAGTACCGCGACCTGCTCGACCGCGTCGCGCCCGTGCACGGCCTCGCCGACGACGTCGATCCCGGGCTGCGCGCCGAGCAGGACGGAGAAACCCTCGCGGACCATCATCTGGTCGTCGGCGATCAGTACCCGGATGGCCATCGATGTCACTGCTCCTCGGTCGGCAGGAAGACGTCCACGTGGTAGCCCCCGTCGGGAGTATGCCCGGCTTGGAGTGTGCCGCCGATCATGGCCGCCCGTTCGCGCATGCCCAGCACCCCGTGTCCGGAGCCTTCCCGCGCGGCCGGCCCGGGGTTCGGCGCGGGCTCGTTGTACACCCGCAGACCGATCCCGGTCGGGACATACGCGACCTCGACCCGCACCCGGGCACCGGGCGCGTGCCGCAGTGCGTTGCTCAGTGCCTCCTGGCCGATCCGGTAGGCGGACAGATCGACGCCCTGCGGCAACGGGCGCGGGACGCCGACGGTGACGCAGTTGACCGTCATGCCGGCCGCGCGCACGTTCTCGATCAGCTCGGGCAGCCGCTCCAGGGTGGGCAGCGGGGCCGGCCGGTCCGGTCCGTCGAGCCCGACCCCGCCCTCCTGTTCGGTGCGCAACAGGCCCAGTACGCGCCGGAGTTCGGCAAGCGCGTCGACCGCGTTGGCGCGGATCGTGACAAAGCTTTGCACCAGTTCGGGCGGTGGGTCGGCGACCCGGTAGCGGGCCGCCTCGGCCTGGATCGCGATCACCGACATGTGATGCGCGACCACGTCGTGCAACTCGCGGGCGATCCGGGCGCGTTCCTCCAGGAGCGCGCTGCGCTCGCGCTCGGTGGCGGTCAGATCGGATTGCACCGCGAGTTGGCGACGCGCGTCGCTGCGGCCGCGGAAGGCGACCACGACCACCATCACGATCGCGGTCATCATCGCGACCACCGGCATCGTGCCCCAGTGCGAAGGGTCGTTCTGCGCGTTGCGGACCAGTACCAGACCGAGCAGCGCAGTGATCACCCACGTCTCCACGACGATGCGCAGCCGGGCATGGAAGGCCACATAGGCCATCACCACGACCTGCGCGAAGACACCCACGGCCGTCCAGGGCCACTGGACGTGGTCGTGCCCGTTGGACTCGCCGGCGAGGGCGCACGCCACGGTCGCGCCGAGCGACATCCACCACGCGACGAGTGGCCGTTGCCGCGCGAGCAGGATTGGCGCACCCGTGGCCAGGCCCAGTGCGAAGGCCAGGCCGGCGGACACGCCGGGATAGCCCGCCAGCACCGGACCCTGAATGCCCACGGTGAGCACGACCGCGAGGTAGAGCAGAGCGCGCGCGATCGCCACGCTGCCGAACGGGGCCGGCGGGCGCTCGGTGCGCACCCGGACATCGAACAGGTCCTCGCGCAGCGCGGTCAGCCCCCGGGTCATCCGACCAAGTGGAGCTGCGCCGCCGGGCTCGTCGATCTGCCCGGCATCAACCGCTCGCTTCGCTCTGCCCGCCTCGACACTCACCCACGGCAGGCTACGAGGCACGACCGGTCCACGGCATCCCCGCCCCGGGTGATCCCGGGTGTCACTCTCAGGAGCTACGTCGGGAGTCCCCGGGGCTGCCACCGCCGGCCTCCCAGCGATGGAACACCGCCCACACCACGAGCAGCACGCCCGCGAACACCGGCATCCACCCGATCCGCGCCACGATCCAGGGCAGTTCGTCCGGCACCGTGCCCAGGCCGGGCAGCCCGCCGAGCGCGATGCCGAGCGAGGTCACCGCGAGCATCGCGCTCTGGTGCCACAGGAACACCGTCATCGCGGACAGGTTGACCAGCGCGACCACCGCCCACGTCCGCGGATGCCGGCACAGCGCCCGCCGCAGCGGGGCACGGACCAGCAGCGCGAGCCCGCACTGGGCGAGACCGAAGGCGACCGCGGCGAGCGTGGGCGGGTTCAGGTTGGAGATCGCCTCGCCCGGGACGCCCACCATGGAGACCGGATAGCCGGCGTAGCGAATCAGCCCGGCACAGGCGAGCGCGCCGACCACCAGAAGTGGTCCGCCGAGCCGCTCGATCCGGGCCCGGTGCGGCCCCGCCCAGAGCACGCCGAGGCTGTACGGGACGAGCCACCCGGCGAGCACGTCGATCCAGCCGACCACCGCCGGCCCGTCGGCGGCGAAGCGGATCAGGTCCACCACCGAAACCGTCCCGATTGCGAGCACCGGTCCGGCCCGACCGAGCCGGACCACGAGCGGGGTGAGCGCGGTCAGGCCCGCGTAGACGAGCACGAACCACAGCGGTGACAACACGAGCCTGCCGAGCGTGTACAGGGTGTCGCCGGACGCGAAGTCGGCGAGCACCGCCATGGCGACGGTCCACACCACGAGCAGTGCCGCGATCGGCCGGCCGAGCCGGATCATCCGCCGCCGGACCCACGGTCGGTAGCGCTGCGCGCGCGCGTGGGACTGCGCGGCCACATACCCGCCGACCAGGAAGAACACCGCCAGCGGCTGAAGCAGCCAGGTGATCGGCGCGTAGTCGGGCAGGTGTCGCAGCGGGCTGTCGGTCTGCCAGTGGTCGGCGCCCGCGTACACGCCCGTGACGATCCAATGGCCGAGCACGACGCCCAGGATGGCGATCGCCCGCAGGCCGTCCACCTCGCGTTCGCGGTCGATCGGAGTCGAGTTCTCGATCCGACGGACCAGGACGCCCGGTTCACGCATGGGTCACCTCCGTGGCGCGGCCGCGCGCGATCAGCGCGAGGTTGTGCAGGGCCGGCCCACCGGGCCGCAGGTAGTCGGAGTGGCCACCGCCGCCGGCCGCGAACTCGCGGGCGCCGAAGCCGCCTCCGGTGGGGTCGGCGCCGAAGCCGACGGTGGTGTCGAAGAACGGGATGCGCACGTTGGGCACCAGGTCGATCCAGTCCGAGCCGCCCCGCCCGGCCCAGACCCGGGCGCCGGTGCCCAGCTCCTCCCGGTCGTCCACGCCCAGCCCGGGGCTGCCGAACACGGCCAGGTCGGCGACGTCGATCCGGGAGACCGCCCGCCCGCACACCACCGAGCCGTACGAGTGGCACAGCAGCGACACCTGCGCGGCGGGCGACACCGCGTACAGCCCGGCGACGAACCGGCGCAGCTCGCGCGCGCCGTCGTCGGCCCGGCCGGTGGTCAGCACGTCGAGGCTGATCGTGTGCGGCGGCGAGTAGCCCAGCCAGGCGATCACCGCGACCCGGGCGCCCGGATCCTGGGTGCGGATCTCGTCGTACAGCGCGCGGGCGCCGCCCGCGGGGGTGGAGTACGGCTTGTCCCCGCGCGTGTCGAAGTGGTCCAGGTCGCTGTCGCTGCCCGGTACCAGGACCGCGATCCGATCCGCGCCGGCGAGGTCGCCGAGCACCTCGATCGCCCGGACCCGGCCGGCGCGGCCGTCGAAGGCCAGGAAGGTCCGGTCCGGGTCGGCCATCCGGGCGAGGTGGTCCGCGCGCCCGGCGTGTCCGGTGTCCCGGGCCAGGCCGGCCGCCTCGGCGATGGCCCGCTGGTTGGCCGCGTACCGCTCGCCCAGGCCGGCCGCGGACATCGCGGGCAGGGTCGGCGGCTTCGGGGCCGCGGCTTCCGCGACGCCGACGCCGGGTCCGGCCAATGTTCCGGCGACCAGCGCCGCGACCAAACCCATTCGCAACCGACCACGCATGTCCCGCTCCCGTCCTCGAAGTACCGGACACGAAGCTAGGAATCGGCGTCGGTAGCCTGCGTCGCCCCAGGGAGTGGACCCCGCGGGTAGCTCTCCGGGACTACGCGGGTCGGCCGCGCCCCACGGAATCGCACACACCGCCGAGGGTGTGTACACCCTCGATGTCCGGGGCCGCCGATCGACCGGCGCGAACAGAGGGGCGAGCCTCAGGTATCACCTCGGCCCTCCTCCGCTGGACTGACGCACACCGGCCCGGGCCGGCTACCGTTGAATCCGTGACTTTTCGCCCCGCCGAGTCGACCCGCCGCCCGTTCCCGTCCTGGTCCCCGACGCGACGCTCGCTCGTCTTCGACGTCACACTCGCGGTCTCGGTCGGGATGCTCACCGCCGGGCTCAACTTCGCCCAGCACCTGCGGGACTCGGGCGGCGACTTCACGGACACCGGCGCCTGGGTGTCCTTCGCGGCCGAACTGACCGCCGGGCTGGTGCTGGTCATCCGGCGTCGGCATCCCGTGCTGTGTGCGTGGATCGCGGCGGTCACGCTGTTGCGGGAGCAGGCCCTGGGCGGTTGCTTCGCGGCCTACGCCGTCGCGGTGTACGTGAACGATCGGCGCAGGATGTGGGTGGCCGTCGGGGTGTTGTGCGTGGCCACCTGGCACCCGTGGGACTGGCGGGATCTGGGCAACGGCACCGCGAACATGCTCGCGATCCTCACCCCGGCGTGCTACGGCCTGTACATCGCCTCCCGCCGCCGGCTCATCGCCGCGCTCGGCGAGCGCGCCGAACGCGCGGAGCGGGAACAGGAGTTGCGCGCCGAGCAGGCACGCGAGGAGGAGCGCAACCGGCTCGCCGGGGACATGCACGACATCGTCACGCACCGGGTCAGCCTGATGGTTCTCCAGGCCGGCGCGATGCGCTCGCGGGCTCCGGACGAGGCGACCCGTGCGGCCGCCGAGGACCTGCGCTCGACCGGATGTCAGGCATTGGCCGAACTGCGGGACCTGGTGGCGGTGTTGCGCACCGCCGAGGAGCGCGACGCGGGCGCCCCGGTGGAACCGGCCGTGCTCGACCTGTCCGCCCTGGTCGACGAGTCGCTCGCGGCGGGCGTGGATGTGCGACTGGACGTGGAGGGCACCGTGCGTCCCGCCTCGCCGGTGGTGGTGCGCACCGCGTATCGAGTGGTCCAGGAGTCGCTGACCAATGTGCACAAGCACGCCCCCGGTGCCTTCGTCCGCGTCCTGCTGCGGTACGCCCCCACCGAATTGCGGATCACCGTCACCAACACCGCGGCCACCGGCCCCCGCGAGATCGAACTGGGCGCCGGCGGAACCGGGTTGGTCGGACTGGCTCGGCGGATCGAGCTGACCGGCGGCACCTTTTGCGCGGGCCCGCGGCCGGACGGCGGTTTCGCGCTGGACGCGCGGTTGTCCCTCGCGCCGACCGAGTCGGCCGGGGCGACGGAACCGCCGACGCCGACCCCGGCACCGCCGGTGCGGCCCGCGGCATCGAGCCCGGTCGAGTCGCCGGGCGCGGACGATCGGCCGACCCCATCGCAGGCGCTGCGAGTCGCCGGTCGAGCGCAACGGCCCGCCGGGCAACGATCGCAAGCGGAACCGAAATCGGCACCGGGAGTACTCACCGGGTCACACCCCGAAACCGGTTGATACCCGGCGGATCCACCCGCGCCCGATTCCGCATCCTCGACACGTGTCACCGGCGCTTGGGTGTTGACTTGGCCGGCCCTCGGATGGACCCTCGGGCCAGCCACATCGCGGGCCGCCGGCGGCGGGCGCCGGCTCGGCATCGCACCGTCCAGGCACGCCATCACGTCGTGGAGCCGGGCACACCCACCGGACCCGGCGCTGTACCGACATCGCGATCCACCAGGTGACTCGGCACCGCAGCACATCGATCGTCCGGAACCGGAATCTCCGCTTCCGCATGTCGAATTCCCCCGGGCTGCAGGCCCTCGGGACGCCCCGAAAGGCGACCTGATGCCACGACTGAGCGATACGAATCCGGACCACCCCACCGACCCCGCGGCCGGCACCTCGAACGTCGTGCCCGGCGCCCCCTCGCGCCGAACCGTCCTGGGCGGCCTCGCCGGCGCCGCCGCACTGGCCGCGACCCAGTGGACACCCGTCGGCCTGATCCCGGCCACCGAGGCCGGCGCCGCACCCACCCCGCCGAACTTCCCGCCCGGCATCACCCTGGGCGTGCAGCAGTACCGCAACTGGTCCGGCGAAATGCGCGCCGACGACGTCTGGACCGCGGTGCCCGCACGCCCCTCGGACGTCGTGGCGCTGGCGAACTGGGCTCGGGTCAACGGCTATCGGCTCCGCCCGCGCGGCATGAGCCACAACTGGTCGCCGATCCTGATCCCCGGCGGCGCGGACACCTCGCACACCCTGATGGTCGACACCACCCGGAATCTGACCGCCCTGGTGGTCAACCCCGGATCGCCCACCACGGTGACCGTGCAGACCGGGTGCAGCGTCGAGCGCCTGCTGACCGAACTGGAGCGGGCCGGGCGCGGGATGATCGCCACCACCGCGCCGGGCAAACTGAGCGTGGGCGGTGTGCTGGCCATCGGCGCGCACGGCAGCGGGATACCGACGCCGGGCGAGACCCGGCCGCAGGGCGGCACCTACGGCACGCTGAGCAACCTGGTGTCGTCGCTGACCGCGGTGGTGTGGGACCAGGCGGCGGGCGCCTACGTACTCAAGACCTTCCAGCGCGACGACCCGGAGATCGGGCCGTTCCTGGTACACCTGGGCCGCGCCTTCGTCACCGAGGTCACTCTCCAGACCAATGCGAATCAAAGGCTGCGCTGCCAGAACTTCTACCACGACCAGATCGGCACGCTGCTGGGCCCACCCGGCGGCGGCGGCAAGAAACTGGCCGACTACCTCCGCGATTCCGGCCGGGTCGAGGTGATCTGGTTCCCGTTCACCACCGTGCCCTGGCTCAAGGTGTGGAGCGTGGCACCGAGCAAGCCGTGGGTCTCCACCCGGATCGACAATCCGTATCCGTACACGTTCGCCAACTTCGTCACCGAGGACCAGGCGCACTTCCTGGCCGACATCGCCACCGGCAACGTGGGCGCGACCGAGGTGTTCACCAACGCCGAGATGGCGGTGGTGGGTTCGGGCCTGATCGTGACCTGGACCTGGGACATCTGGGGCTGGTCCAAGAACACCCAGCTCTTCGTCGAGCCGACCACGCTGCGCATCCACGAGGGCGGCTGGGCGGTGTTGACCGCGCGGGCCGACGTACAGCGGGTGCTCAACGAGTTCTTCGTGGCGTACACCGGCCTGTTGGGCGCGTACAAGGCCAACGGCCGGTATCCGTGCAACAGTCCGATCGAGCTGCGGGTGACCGGCATCGATCGGGCGAGCGAGGTGGTCACCGCGAACGCGGTCGAGCCGACGTTGTCCGCCGCCCGCCCGCGCCCCGACCACCCCGAGTGGGACACGGTGGTCTGGCTGGATGTGGCGACCCTGCCCGGAACGCCCGACAACCACGACTTCTACCAGCGGATGGACGCCTGGATCTGGGGCAACTACACCGGCAACTACGCGTGCGTACGGCCGGAGTGGTCCAAGGGCTGGGCCTACGGGGTCGGCGGCGCGTGGACCGACACGGCCGCGGTGACCGGCCGGATCCCGAATTCCTTCCGCACCGGTCTGCCCGCGACGAGCAACTTCGACGCCGCCCGGGCCACGTTGAACAAGTACGACCCGGGCCGAATCTTCTCCAACACCTTCCTCGACGTCCTCCTGCCCTGACCGACCCGCCACCGCACAGCCGCCCCGAGCGATGCCCTCCCCGCCCGCCACCGACCGGGCGGGGAGGCGATCGACGAATCGCCCCGCCTCGACCGGGGCCCGTCCGCCCGCTCGTCAGCGGTCGCCGCTGCCGTCGGCATCACCGTCACCGCGGCGGTAACCGTCCCCGTCCCCGTCGAGCCAGCCGTCGTCCAGTGCCCCGTTGTCGTCGTACACCACGAACTCGCGTTCCACCGAGGCGATTTCGTAATCGGCCAGCGCGGTAACCAGGGCCGCCGTCGCAGCCGCGGCGGACTCGTCGCCGACCCGGTGGCAGCGCTGGGTGACGAACCGTTCGGACCGCCCGTCCGCCCGAATGCGGCGCGCGTTGTGCGACAGGTGCGCACCGTGCCCGACCACCTCGGCGGCCAGCACGGTCACGTCGGCGTCCCCGGTCAGCACGAGCTTGAGGTGATGCTCGAAGTACAGCCCGGGGCCGAGCGCGCGCGCCGCCGCGTCCGTGCGGGGCACCCCGGGATGCCACGGTGCCGCCTCGATCTTGATCCGGGTCACCGGATAGCCGTCCTCGCGCAGCACCGCCGCCAACTCCGCGGCCCGTCCGCGGGCCCGAGCCAGGGTCGTGGTGGCCCGGTCGGTCAGCATCGGCTGGGACACGGTGCGTCCGCGTGCGAGCACGATGTGGGTCAGGCCCATGCCGTATCCGCCGGCTCGGCGGGCCAGTGCGTCCACATCCTCCGTATCCACCGTGACGTGTGTCTCGAATTCCCCCGCCAGGTCCGCGGGGAAGGCCCGGGGCTCGTCTCCGGCTCGGTGGGCCCGGCTGATCTCGGTGGTCTCGGTCGTCGCGTGCACCGCCCCATCCTCGCAGCAGGCCGTGGACGGTACCGGGAAATAATCGGTGCGCGGGCCGGGTAGCCGGCTCCGCATAATGGCCCGCATGCCGACCCGAGCGGAAGAACTCACCACCACCCTGGACGCGCTGCCGCACCGCGAACGTATGCGGGAGACCGCGCGCACCGCCCGGCGGCTCCGCGACTCGGGCGAACTGTCGGCCACCCTCGCCGAGTTGGCCGGCTCCACCGGCTACGAGCGGGGCCTGGCATTGACCATGGCGATCGTCGCGGGTGACGTCGAGCACGTGGTGCGCGCCACCCGCGATCCCGATCTCGCCCTGGCCCGGCGCGCGGTGAGCGCGGCCCGTTCGCTCCCGGTACCCGACGCGGCGTTGGCCGCGCTGCTGGACGACGCCCCCTCGGCGCTGCGCGACTCGATCCACCGCGCCATCCGCACCGGCCGGCGCAGCGCGCTGGCGGATCGCCTCGTCGCGCAGGTGCTCGCGGTGCGCGGACCGGCCGAGGCGGCCCGGGTGCTGCCGGCGTGCGGTCCGACCGTCGCGGCCGAGTACGTCGGCGTGCTCGGCCACGTCGACCGGGTCTGGGACAGCTTCGTGCGCCGGTATCCGGCGCTGGGCCTCGACGACGCGGAGCGCCGCCTGGCCGCCCTGCCCGCCTCCGATCGGGACGCATGGTGGGCCCGGCACGGCACCGGGGTGGTCGGGGCCGGTGCACGATTCCCGCATCGGGTGCTCGACCTGATCGAGCGTCATCCCACCCGCGGTCCGCTGCCCGGCGCCTTCGTCGGCGGCGTCCAGCCGTTCGTCACCGCCGATCGGGCCCGGGTGCTCCGCCTGCTCGCCGCCTCCGAGCAGCGCGGTCCCACGTTGTCCGGGGTGAGCACGAGCGCGCTGCGCCGACTGGCCGCCGCCGGGCCGGACGCCGCCGAACTGCTCGCGCTCGGCCGGGCGGTGCGCACCGACGAGGCGAGCACGGTCCGACTGCTCAAGGCACTGCCGCCGAGCCTGCGCGCCGGGTTCTTCGACGCCGTACACGCCGACCGCGATCGCAGCCGGGACCTGCTCGGCGGCGCCCTGCTCGACGTGCTCCCGCACGCACGTCGCCATGCCGAGGCGCGCCGGATGCTCGCGCTGCCCTCGATCGCGGCCGACGAGCCGCGCCGGTTGCCCCTGCTCGCCTACCTGCCGCTCGCCGAGGCACAGGCCGAACTCGTCGCCTGCACCCGGCTGCCCGACGCCGGTGCCCGGGCCGACGGCTATCGGCGGCTGATCGCGTGCGCGGCCCGATCCGGTGACCCCGAGCAGTTCGGCACGACGCTGCGCGCGCTGACCCGGTTGCGCAACGAGCAGGACCCGGTGCGCGGCGCCGCGTTGTCGGCGATCGCCGAGGCGCATCCGCGCCTGTTCGACGCCGAGTCGGTGGACGTGCTCACCGAGTTGGTGCGCGACACGCTGGAGGCGCGGGACACCTCCTATCGGACCCGGGCCGCGCTGACCGACCTGGCCGGGCGCCTGCTGGCCCACCATGTCGTGGGCGGAGCACCGGAGTTGACCGGCTGGGCGCTGACCACCTTCGAGCGGGTGGCGGGCCGGTCCGGCACGGTCCGGCTCGCCGCGCTCGCCGAGAACCTGCGCCGCGGTCGCGAGCGGGAGATCCTGGACGCACTGCTGCCCTGGATCCGGGCCCAGGTCGCCCGGGGCGACCTGTGGCTCGCCTTCGCTCTCGCCGGGACACTGGACCGGCGGGCCTGGGCGCTGGAGCCGTTGCAGGAGATCCTGCGCGAGGCCACCGGGGCCGGGTCGGACGCCGTCGCGAGCACCGCGATCACGCTGTGGTTGGCCGATCCGCGGCGGCGCGCCGAGCGGGTCGCCGAGTTGATCGGTCGGGACGAGTCCACGCCGACCCTGCCGGTGGTCCTGCACGCGCTCGCCTATCGGCGCACCGACCTGCTCGACGGCTACCTCGACGGGCGCTCGTTGCGTGGCCGATTCGCCACGCGTGGCGTGCGCTGGATCCCGTACCTGCCGTTCGACGCCATGGCACGGTTGTTGCCCAGGCAGCAGCGCGCCTACGCGGCACGCCTGGTCGAACTCGCCGACGACGTGCGCCAGCACGGCGACACCCGGGCGGACGCGATCCGTCGACTGGCCCGGGTGCCGCGGTTCGGCCGCCCGGCACTGCTGCGGTACCTGACCGCCACCGAGGTGCCGTTGGTCGAGGCGGCGCTGAGCGGGCTCACCCATACCGACGACCCCGGCGCGGCACTGCCGATCCTGCTGGCGCACGTCGGCGACGACCGGGCCCGGGTGGCCGCGTACTCGATGTCGCGCGCCGCCCGGTACGTGCCGCCGAGTGTGCTCGAACCGGCGCTGCGCCGGGTGTTGTTCGAGCCGGCCAAGGTGACCTCGCGCAAGGAGGCGGCCCGGATCGTGTTGCGCGAGGCGCTGCCGGGCGCGGTGGAGTTGTTGGCGCAGGCGTGGTGGGCACCGGATCAGCATCGCGACGTACGCGGCGCGATCCTGTCCCAGCTGACCGCGCGGCTGGACGACGCACGGTCATGGGCCGTGCTGCGCGCGGGGGTCGAGGGGCCGCGGGAGGCCGCCTTGGCGATCGTGGCCCGGCGGCCGGTCGCACTGGCACCGGCCTGGCGGGCCGAGTACGCGCAGTTGGTGACCTCGGCGTGTGCGAGCGCGGACGTCGAGGTGCGGCGGGCCGCCTATCGGGCGTTCCCGCGCTGGGCGCGGCATGCGCCCGCCGGCGTCGCGGCGATCGCGGATGCGGTCCTGGACCCGAGCGACGAGGTCGCGTGGCGCGAGGCGGCCGACGCGCTGCACACCTTCACCACCGACGGCGTCGCACCGACGACCTACCTGCACGTGATCACGTCGCTGATCGCCCAGGACGGCGCACCGGACGCGCCGAACGCCGAGCCGGATCGGGATCGCCCGGCCCGGCGGCGGCTGACCGTGCTGCTCGGGCAGGCCCGCACCTGGGCGGCCCGTAGTCCGGCCGAAGCGGCCGCGGTGCTGCGCCCGGTGCGGGCCGCGCTGGCCGGCGTACCGGAGTTGCGGACCGAGGCGGCCACGCTGACCGCGTCCGCCCTGCCGTTGACCGGCGACGCGGTCGGGGCCGAACTGGGCGACCTGGTCGAGCTGTGCGCCGGCCGGGCGTTGCCCGCGCTCGGCGCGGCCGGCGTGCTGCGCGAGCGCCTGCGCCGGGCCGGTGCGCCGATCGAATCCGCCGCGTTGTCGGCCGCCGCGCACACGCTCGCCGCGCATCCGGCGCCGGCGGCCGGGCTGTTCGGCATCGAGCTGGTCCGGGCCCTCGGCACCCGGACCGGTTGGCCGGCCGAGTGGCGCGCGCTGCTGCGCGAGTTGCGCGCCCACCCGGACCCGGACGTACGCGAGAGCGCGTTGGCGGTGCGCACCGCCTCGGCCTGAGCCGCCGGCGCCGGGCGGGCGCACCGAATCGGGCGGTCAGCTCTGTTCGGTGCGCAACAACCGCAGGAACGCCTTGATCCCGGAGATCACTTCCTGGTTGTCGGTCAACTGGCTGATGGTGTCCTCGAATCGGCGCCCGAGGGCGTCGATCTTGTGGTCGGTCGCGTGGAATCGCTCGGTCGTGCGCTCGGCGTCCTGCTCGGTCGCCGTCCTGAGCCGCGCGACCGTCTCGACCAGCTCCCTGGTGCGCTCGTCGAGACTTTCGACTCTGCTCTCCAGCGTGGCCACCCGGTCGATCAACGCGAGCACGTCCTCACGCGGGTGGGTCACCTCGCGCAACATGCTCCGCAGCCGTTGCCCGAGGTGCTCCAGGTATGCCTGGCTGGGTCGGAACAACGTGCTGAGCAGGTAGAACCCGGCGAACCAGTAGCCGACCACGCCGCCGGAGGCCCAGGTGATCACCGCGATCACCGCCGCCGAGACGACATGCGCGCCGATCGCTCCCCACAACAGCCGACGGGCGATCCGACGCGCCTCCGGGTCGCGCCCATCCGGAACCGCGAGGCCCTTCTCCCGGCTGATCGCGATCTCCCGGATCAACTGCCGGGCCCGGAAATACAGATTCCACGGCACGGTCAGCACCGCGATCAGCCAGAACAGGCACAGCGCGCCCGCGCCCAGCGACAACAGATCGGCCAACGACGTGTCCTCGACGAAATACAGGACGATGCCCAACACCGTCGTCCCGACCAGCAGCAAAACTCCCAGGCCCTTGGCCGCACTCACCCGAACTCCACTCCCCCACCCCGGCAATGCCGTCGCCCCGGCGGGCGACCTGCTCGGACTGTAGGGCAAGCCGATCACGCCCGCTGTGCCGCCGAGGCGTGCAGGCACCCGGACCCGCCCTGCGGGCGGGCGTCAGACCCGGTCGGGGAACCAGGAGCCGTGCATGCCGGCCGGGACCCGGCGCGGAAGTTCGACGGTCGCGACCGGCGCGGCGGTGACGTCCCGCGCGTCCAGCACCAGCAACTCCGAGGCGTCCCGGACCAGATCACTGATCACGGTGAGCAGGTAGCCGTCGTCCTCGGCGGTGCCGTCCGCGGCGGGTACGAACACCGCCTCGCCGGGCATCCGGCCCGGCCCCTGGCCGGCGACCTGCCGCTCCCCGGTGCTTGCGTCGTACTTGACGATCGCGTACTCGTGCAGTCCCGCGCCGGGGAACGCCTGCGCGTAGCAGTAGCGATGCGGTCGGCCCAGCCTGCGGGCGTCGACGGTGGGGAAGTCGGTGACCAGCGAGTCGAGATCCTCCTCCCCGGCCACGCCGGAGATGGGGTCCAGGATCCACCGGTGTCGAATCGCGCCGATCAGCGGTGTGTCCGGGTAGCCGGGCGCGCCCACCCACCACTTCCAACTGCTCTCCCACGAGGCCCGGTCGAAGCGCGACCCTTCGAGCACGATCCGCCCGCGCGCGTCCTCGTAGGCGTTGGCCACGTGCAACACCATGCCCGGCGCCACGTCGAACCAGGTCGCCTCGGCCGGCCCGGACCGCGGCATCACGCCGATCCGCGGCGCGTAGGAACGGCTCCAGCGGTACGGGACGCCGGAATGCTCGGCCGGGTTGAACACCACCGGCAGGTCCGGCCAGACCACATGATGCTCCGTCAGGCCGAAGTCGTGCATCAGCGAGGGCCCGGCGCCGGGGATCACCTCGGTCCGGGTGATCCGCCCCGCGGCGGACGCGACGTAGTAGGTCAGGAACGGCGGGAACGGCGAGTGGCCGAAGAAGTGCAACTCGCCGGTGAGCGGGTCCCTCTTCGGGTGCGCGGTCATCGTGGTGGTCAGCCGACCGGCGAAGTCGTGCGGACCGACCGTCTCCAACTCGGCGGTCATCTCGAACGGGACATCGGAGTCCTGGAGCGCGAGCAACCGGCCACCGTGCTCGACGATGTGGGTGCCGGCGACGCTCACGGTCGGGTCCACGGCGCCGTCCTCGCCACGCGGCGACGCGCCGTCCGGGGCCGGAGTGCGCACCCAACGGTTGCGGTACCACTCGGCGCGCCCCGCGCGCAGCCGTATCCCGTGCACCATGCCGCTGCCGAGAAACCAGTGGGTGGGCACGTCGCCGGGCTTCGGGTTGTGCCCGTTGCGGACGTACCGACCGTTCAATTCGACCGGCAGCGTGCCCCGCACCGTGAGGTCGAACCCGGTGACCTCGTCGGCGACCGGCGCGAAATGGCCGCCGAGGTAGGGCTTGCCCAGGGGCGGCATCCGGAGGTTCATGCGCAAGGATCTCCATTCGGAGGGCACCGGCCGGATCCGGGCAGTCGCCCGCTCAGCGAGTTACGATCGGTCGCATCCGTTATGCACACTAATACTCGCTATCGTTGATCGCATGCTCGACCCGGGGACGCACCCGTGAGCCCTGCCATCCCGGCGGGAAGCGGCCCGGGGCCGGGCGGCATCCCGGCGGGAAGCGGCCCATCCCGTGCGACCCGGGCGCCGGCCTCGGACGAGTTCCCTCCGGACGACGGAAAGCGGGCCGGGGCTTGTCAGCCCCGACCCGCCGATCGTCCGTGCGGATCGCCTACCGCGCGCCCAACTCCTCGGCGAGCGCGGTCGCGAAGGCGTCGATGTCCTCCTCGGTGGTGTCGAACGCCGTCATCCAGCGCACCTCACCGATCGACTCGTCCCACGTGTAGAACCGGAACCGCTTCTGCATGCGCTCGGTGACATCCGCGGGCAACACGGCGAAGACCGCGTTCGCCTGCGGCATCCGGCTGAGCGTCACACCGTCGAGGTCGGCGACCCGCTCCGCGAGCAGAGTCGCCATCGCGTTCGTGTGCCGCGCGTTGCGCAACCACAGGTCGCCCGCGAGCAGCGCCTCGAACTGCACGGATACGAAGCGCATCTTCGAGGCCAGTTGCATCGCGGCCTTGCGCAGATATCCCACGCCCCGCGCCGCGTCGGGGTTGAGCACCACGACGGCCTCGCCGAACATCAGGCCGCTCTTGGTGCCGCCGAAGGACAACACGTCCACGCCGACGTCGGTGCTCAGCGCGCGCAGCGGCACGTCCAGCGCCGCGGCCGCGTTGGCCAGGCGCGAGCCGTCCAGGTGCACGAGCATGCCGTGCTCGTGCGCGTGCGCGACGAGCGCGGCGATCTCGTCCGGCGTGTAGACCGTGCCCAGTTCGGTGCTCTCCGCGAAGGAGACCACGCGCGGCTGCGCCCGGTGCTGGTCGCCCCAGCCCCACGCGTGGGTGTCCACGAGTTCGGGGGTGAGCTTGCCGTCGGGAGTGGGCACGGTGAGCAGTTTCAGGCCGGCCACCTTCTCCGGCGCACCGCACTCGTCCACGTTGATGTGCGCGGACGCCGCGCAGATCACCGACTCCCATCGGTCGGTCATCGACTGGAGACCGACCACGTTGGCGCCGGTGCCGTTGAACACCGGGAAGACCTGGGCCCGTTCGCCGAAGTGCGCGCGGAAGACGTCGGTGAGGTGCTCGGTGTACACGTCCTCGCCGTACGCGACCTGGTGCCCGCCGTTGGCCGCGCCGATCGCGGCCAGCACCTCGGGGTGGATGCCTGCGTAGTTGTCGCTGGCGAAGCCGCGCACGTCGGGGTCGTGACGTGGGGTCAGGGGACGTTCAGGCACAGTCTTTTCCCGTTCAGGTCGATTGCCGCGGTGGTCCACAGGCCGGCGATCTCGTCGGCCAGGTCCACCACGTCGGTGAAGCCGGTGAATTTGGCGTTGGGTCGAGCCTGCCGCATTGCGTCGTTGACGAGTGCCTTGACCACCAGGATGGTGGCCGCCGCCTCGGTCTCCGCGAACGCGTCGGCGAGTGCGAGCGTCCAGGTCTCCGCGGCCGCCTTGGCCGCCGCGTAACCGGCGTTGCCCTGGGTCGGCTGCCCGGCCGCCGCGGCGGAGATCAACACGAACCGCCCGCGCGGACTGCGGGCGAGCGCCTCGTGGAAGGCCAGGCTGGTGTGCTGCACGGTACGCACGAGCAGGTCGTGCAGGAAGGCCCAGTCGTCGAGCGAGTTGTCGCCGAACTTCTTGCCCCCGCGCCACCCGCCGACCAGGTGCACGAGCCCGTCCACGCGCCCGTGCTCATGCTCGACGTCCGCCGCCCACCGCCGGGTGGCGGCCGCGTCGAGCAGGTCCACCACCGCGCCGTGTGTACCGGGCGCGGCGTCCACGCTCTCCTGCAACCGCCCGGCGTCCGCATCCGCGCCGTACACGTGCGCACCGGCCCGGGCCAGCCGCGCGAGCACCGCGCGCCCGGTCGGCCCACCCGCGCCCGCGACCGCGATCACCGCACCGTCGAGACCGTTCATCACACCGACTCCTCGTTCACCGTGCTGTTCGCCTCACCCTTGCCGAAACTCGCCGTGCCCGCTCCGCGGGCCCCGCGACGTCGTGCGCGCACCCGCGCCGGAGCCGGGTGCGCCGTACCGGTCACGACGCCGCGGCCGCCCGCTCCGTCGGGTTCTCCGCGAGGCCCTGCACCGGGCTGTCCGCGGTGATTCCCTTGGTCGAGGCGATCACGTCGCGCAGTCGCCGGTTGAGCGCCTCGTAGAACATGCTCAGCGGGAACTCGTCCGGCAGCACCGCATCCACGAGCGCCTTCGGCGGCCCGTCCATCGGCAGCGCACCGGGCCCCTTGGCCCACACCGAACCGGGGTGCGGCGGCACGTACGCGGCGACCAGCGCGTAGCCGGCCAGCCAGTGGCCGACCTTCGAACGATCCACACCCGCGCGGTAGAGCCGGTCCACCTCGTCGTAGAGCCCGAGCACCGCGTCGGTGATCCGGTCCCAGTCCACGGTGAGCCGGTTGTCCGCCCACTCGACCACACCCGCGCGGTGCAGGTAGGCGAACAGCAGCTGCCCGCCCAGGCCGTCGTAGTTGCGCACCCGGCCACCGGTGACCGGGAAGCGGAACAGCCGGTCGAAGATGACCGCGAACTGCACCCGACGCGCGGTCGAGACGCCCTCGGCGGCCAGCGTGACCGCCTCGCGGAACGCGGTCAGGTCGCACCGCAGCTCCTCCAGCGCGTACATCCAGAACGGCATCCGCTGCTTGATCATGAACGGGTCGAACGGCATGGGACCGCGCATGTGGCTGCGGTCGTGGATCAGGTCCCACAACACGAACGCGTCCTGGGCGAGCTGCTGGCTCTCCACCAAGTCCACGGCATCCTGCGGAAGTTCCAGGCCGAGCGTCTGCGATGCGGCGGTTGCCACCCGGCGGAAGCGGGCCGCCTCGCGGTCGCAGAAGATGCCGCCCCACGTGTACGTGGGCACCTCGCGCACGGCCACGGTCTCCGGGAAGAGCACCGCCGAGTCGGTGTCGTAGCCGTCGGTGAAGTCGACGAACGCGATCGGCACGAACATCGCGTTGTCGTAGCGCCCGGCCTCCAGGTCGGCCAGCCACTGGGGCCACACCACGCGCAGCAGCACGGCCTCGACATTGCGGGTCGGGTTGCCGTTCTGGGTGGTCATCGGGAACACCACGAGGTGCTCCAGGCCGTCGCGCCGATCCTGTTCCGGGCGGAACGCGACGAGCGAGTCGAGGAAGTCGGGACGGCCGAAGTCCTCCGCGGACCAACGCCGAAAATCGGCCACGACCGCGTCGAGGTACGCCTCGTCGTGCGGGAACAGCGGAGCGAGCCCGGTGATCGAGGAGGTGATCTCGGCGACCAGCGCCCGGGCGGACGCATGCCCCGATGGCTCGATCGAACCGTCCTTGGCCTGCAACGGACGCAGGTCGGCGACGGATCGTTTGAGTTCGAGCCACAGCGGGTGATCAACGGCGGTACGGACGGCTACGCGGGTCATGTTCGACATGGAACCCTCTCAGGAGAAAGCAGGAACCACGGTCAGGCGAACCTATGTCAAAAGATTTTAACGCCGCAAGGCCCTTTCGAACGCAATCTTATCGTCGTGGGTACGTTTTGCCCGAATAAGTTGAGATTAAGACCTGGATCTCGGTGCCCGAATCGGCACACCCGTGAAATCGAGGACCCGCACCTGCCGGAGGACACGAGATTCGGCCGTCCCGGCCGGCCACGCCCGTGGCCATCGACCGTCGATCCGCCGGTTCCCTACGGTCTGCCGTGCTGAACGGAATGCTGATTCCGCTTGGTGGAACAGTCGGTCCGGCGATGCCCCGGATCCGCCTCCACTCCCACTGCCCGATCCGGCGATCCCGTATGTCTCGGCCCGATGTCCCTGGCCCGATGCCCGCGGCACCATGCGCGCGGCACCATGCCGGCGGCCCGCCGACCGACCCCGGTCCCGCCGCCCCGACGCCGGTCGCGACACGGGCGTAGGCCCCGCCGAAGTACTCGGCGGGGCCTACGTCGTGACGCTGGATCAGATGGCGAGCTGGGTGCCCACGCCGATCACGTTCGGGTTGCCCCCGATGACGCCCGCGTTGGCGGCGTACAGGGCCTTGTAGCCACCCTTGACGCCGAGCTTGGCGGCGACCTCGGACAGCGTGTCACCGGCCTTGACGGTGTAGGTGCCGGAGCCCGACGCCTGCTTGGTCGCGGCCGACTTCGGCGCGTCCTGCTTCGGCTGCACCCGGACCTTCGGCGCGTTGCCGTCGGAGGTCTTCGGCGCGTTCTCGGTCACGGACTCGGCCTTGGGTGCGGCCTTCGGCTCGACCTTGCTCTTGGTCTTGCCGGTGGTCGACGAGTCGGCCGTGGCGGAGGCGTTGCCGCCCTTGCCCAGACCGGCCTTCTGCGAGCAGACCGGCCAGGCGCCCGGACCCTGGCTCGCCAGGACCCGCTCGGCGACCGCGATCTGCTGGTCCTTGGTCGCCTGCGCGGCGCTGGAGGCGTACTGGCTGCCGCCGAACGCGTTCCAGGTGCTCGGGGTGAACTGCAGACCGCCGGAGAAGCCGTTGCCCGTGTTGATGCTCCAGTTGCCGGTGCTCTCACACTGCGCGACCGCGTCCCACGTGGACGAGGACGCGGCGTTCGCGCTGCCCGCCATGCCCACGAGGGGGAGGACGAGACCCGCACCGGCGGCGACGGCGATGCCGGCGCGACGGCCACGAGAGAGCGAGCGAACGGGAGCGGTGATGGCACGGAAGGTCATTGATTACCTCGTCGGGCGCCTGCGAAGTTAGCTGTCGGGTTCGGACGATTGGCCCGGCCTCGCCTGGAACAGGCATGGCTTCACCCCAGACATCGACATGGCCGATGCCGGCACTTACTCGGTTCCCCCGCTCCTGCCGCCAGTCGATATCGACTGCATCCCTCGGGCGGCGGCAGGATTCGGCGTACCGCCCGGGGAGTCCGCTTGTGCGAACAACCACGAAGCTACGCACCGCTCCGCCGGGTTGGCAAACATTTCGGGTGATTTGTGAGGTCCCCCATAGGGAGGAATAACACTGATTTGCCCGATTTGTCGCCATCCCTGCAGGTCACGGTGCCGGCGTCGACGGTGCGCGGCCGCGTGGTCACCCGTGCTTCAGCGACGAGCTATTCCGTCGCGGGCAGCTCCACAGGTACGACTACCCGTTCCTCGTCCCAGAGGAACGTCGCACCGCCGGTCGCGAAATTGGCGACATCGGCCACCGTGGCCCGCCCCTCCGGCGAATCCAGGGTCGCCTCGATACCCGCGCGAGACGGCGCGTACAGGCCGACCACCAGGTAATAGGGCGGCTGCGCGCCGGACGGGTCCGGTTCGCATTTGCCGATGGTCCAGCCGGTGAGCCCGGGCATGGTGCGGGCGAGCGGCACGTGCTTCTCCCAGTAATAGGCGTCGAACGCCGCCGGGTCCTCGGGGTGGCCATACAGCACGGTCAGCTTGTACACGCCGACTCCTCACGGTCGTGTGGTGGATGTGCGTCCTGCCGTTGGTGCCTGTGCGTCCGGCGTGTGGTGCCCGGATGGGTCCGGCGCGGTGCGCTACCGAAGGGCGATGTTCTTGAACGCCCGCGCCTGGTCGGTGATGGCCACCTCGGTGGGCAGCCGTTCCATGCTGGAGGCGCCGAAGAAGCCCACCACGCCGGTGGTGTGGGCCAGCACGTACGCGGCGTCCTCGGGTTCGGCGATCGGCCCGCCGTGGCACAGCACCAGCACGTCGGGGTTCACCTCCGCCGCCGCGTCGCGCATCTGCTGCACCCGCTCCACCGCCTGGTCGAGCGTGACCGCGGTGGTCGCGCCGATGCTGCCCTTGGTGGTCAGGCCCAGGTGCGGGACCAGGATGTCGGCGCCCGCCGCGGCCATCGCGCGGGCCTGCTCGGGGTCGAAGACGTAGGGGGCGGTGAGCAGACCGCGCTCGGCGGCCAGCCGGATCATCTCCACCTCCAGCTCGTAGCCCATCCCGGTCTCCTCCAGGTTCTGCCGGAAGACGCCGTCGAACAGGCCGACCGTGGGGAAGTTCTGCACACCGGCGAAGCCCATCGCGGCGAGCTGGTCCAGGAAGTGCGGCATGATCCGGAACGGATCGGTGCCGCACACGCCCGCCAGGACCGGGGTGCCCTGGACCACCGGCAGCACCTCGCCCGCCATCTCGACCACGATCGCGTTGGCGTCGCCGTAGGGCAGCAGTCCGGCGAGCGAACCCCGACCGGCCATCCGGTAGCGGCCCGAGTTGTAGATGATGATCAGGTCCACGCCGCCGGCCTCGGCGCACTTGGCCGACAGTCCCGTGCCCGCGCCCGCGCCGATCACGACGCCGCCCTGCTCGACCGTCCTGTGCAGTCGGCCCCGCGCCTCGCGTCCGTTCATCTCAGTCCACGCGTCCCTTCGTGATCATCTCGTGCAGTCGATCCGCCGCCGCCGTGGCGAACTTCGGATCATTGATGTCCGTCGCCGCCTCGTGCACCTCGACGGAGCTGCCCGCGAGCCCGGCCCGCAGCTCGTCGAACAGCGCCTTGTCGGCGACGGAATCGTAGAAGGGCGCGCCCTCGACGTCGATCGCCGAGACCCCGTGCAGGGGCAGGTAGAGCGCGGTGGGGCCGGTCGCGGCAACCAGCTTGGCGGCGATCCGCCGGCCCAGTTCGGCGTTCTCCGCGGGGGTGGTGCGCATCAGCGTCACCGTCGGGTTGTGCACGTACAGCCGGCGCTCCTCGAACCGCGCGGGCACGGTGTCGCGCGGGCCGAAGTTGACCATGTCCAGCGCACCGACGCTGACCACCTGTGGCAGCCCCATCCGCCCGGCCGCGGTCAGCCGCTCGGGGCCCGCGCTGAGCACTCCGCCGACCAGGTCGTCCGCCAGCTCGGTGGTGGTCAGGTCGAGGATCCCGGCCAGGAAGCCCGCCTCGGCCAGATTCTCCATCGACGTGCCGCCCGCCCCGGTGGCGTGGAAGACCAGCACCTCGTAGCCGAGTTCGGTCAGCCGCTCGCGCGCGGCGTCCACCGCCGGGGTGGTCACCCCGAACATCGACGCGGCGACCAGCGGGCGGCCCTCGCCGGTCACCCCCGCGACCGCCGCGCGATCCTCGGCGTAACCGCCCGCCATGCCGGCGATGGCATCCGCCGCGTTGCCCAGGATGCGCTCGGAGAGTCGATTGATCCCGGCGATGTCCACGACGCTGTACATCATCGTCACGTCCACCGCGCCGACGTACGGCGACACGTCGCCCGCCGCCATCGTGGAGACCAGCAGCTTGGGCACGCCCACCGGCAGCGCGCGCATCGCGTGGGAGGCGATCGCCGACCCGCCCGAGCCGCCCATCGCGAGCACACCGTCCACCCGGCCCTGCTCGTACAACTCGCGCAGGATGGACGCGGCCCCCTCGGCCATCGCGGTGGTCGCCGCGCCCCGGTCGGCCCGGGTGCGCAGGTCGACCAGATCGGTGCCGGCCGCCGCCGCGACGTCGGCCGCCTGCACGTCGGCCTGGGCCAGCGACTCGCCCAGCACGCCCACGTTCATCAACACCACCTCGGCTCCCCTGGCGCGCAGCCGGTAGGCCAACCACGCGTATTCGGATCCCTTGGTGTCGAGCGTTCCGATCAGTACGACGGTGGGCATCGGTGCCTCCGGTGGGGTCGGTAGGGCTTGCCGGGTTGACGCTTCGGCGGCGAACGGCCGCGCACAGTAACCCAACCGGATGATCATGGCGATTGAAAGCACCGTGCGGTAGGACGGGGGACGAGTTCCGAAGTTTTGGCACGTCACGGAGGTATCGATGGCGGAGGAACCGGACGGACGGGTCGCAATCGTCGCCGGAGCGGGCGACGGCATCGGGCGCGCCTGCGCGCTGGCTCTGGCCCGCACCGGCGCGGATCTGGCGCTGGCCGCGCGACGGCCCGAGCCGTTGCGCCGACTCGCGGACGAGATCCGCGAACTGACGGGCCGTCGGGTGATCGCGGTACCGACCGACCTCGCCGAACAGGCCGCGTGCCGGGCGCTGGTGGACACCGCGGCGGATGAACTCGGTCGGGTGGACGTGGTGGTCAACGTCGCGACCTACAACCCGTCCGGGAGGCTGGAGGACTTGGATCCGGCGGAGTTTCGGCGGGCCTTCGAGATCAACGTGCTCGGCGTACTGGCCGTCTCGCGCGCCGCGTTGCCGTACATGCGCGCGGTCGGCGGCGGGTCGATCGTGCAGATCAGCTCGGAGGCGCCGCGCGCGAAGCTGGTGAACCTGGGCGCGTACGCCGCGACCAAAGCCGCGATGGAGGTCGCCTCCGGCGTGCTGGCCAAGGAGGTCGGCCCGGACGGCGTGCGGGTCAACGTGGTCGTCGCGGGCTACACCGAAAACGCCAAACTGGCCGCGTACATCGCCGACATCGCGGCGCGCCGGGACGTGCCCGAGGCGGCGGTACGCGCCGAGATGACCAGGTCGTCGGCGCTGCGCCGGATCACCCGACCCGAGGACATCGCGGACGCGGTCGCGTTCCTGGCCTCCTCCGGAGCCCGGGCCATCACCGGCACGATCACCCCGGTCACCTCGGGCGTCTCCTTCGGCTGACCCGCAGCGGCCCGCGGCGGCTCACGGCCGTCACGGCGGTGGCCGTCACGGCGGTGGCCGTCATGGCGGCCGCGGCGGTCCGCACCGCGCGCCCCGCCCGCCGTGAGCGCGCGCTCAGCGCAGCTTGAGCGCCAGGAAGAAGTCCACCTTGTCCTCCAGTCGGGCCAGCCGGCGCCCGGTCAACTCCTCGATCCGGCCGATCCGATAGCGCAGCGTGTTCACGTGTACGTGCAACCGCGCCGCACACCGGGTCCAGGACCCGTCGCAGTCCAGGAACGCCCCCAGCGTGCCCACCAGATCGGCCTGGTGGCACGCGTCGTACACACGCAGCGGCTCCAGCAGCCGGCCGCGGAACGCCCGCCGCACGTCCTCCGGAACCGCCGCCAACAGCGCCACGTGCGAGGCGAGTTCGGCGTGTCCGACCACCTCGACCCGACCGGGCCGGGTACCCGCGATCCGGCCCGCGTGCCAGGCCTCCTCCAACGCGCCGCGCAGCCCGTCCGCGCGGGCCACCCGTGCGCTCACCCCGATCCGCACCCGCACGCCGCCCGCCGTGGTCCCCGCCGGCGCGGCCAGCCGCTCGCGCAGCAGCCGGGTGGTGGGGTCCGACTCGGTGCCGTCCCCCTTCGGCGGATCCTCGCCCGGAATCAGCGCCACCGCGCCCGACCCGGTCTCCGAGACCAGGGCGGCGCTCGGTTGATCCGCCAACGCCTCCTCCAGGAGCTCCCGGGCCAGCCGGCGGGCCTCGCGCGCGGGCAGGTCCGGGATGGTCGCGGTGGCGAATTGCCAGTGCGTGCGGCCCGCGTCGTCCGGTTCCGCGCCCCGCAGCCGCGCGGCCACCTCGGCCGGGTCGGCGCCGGCCGCGAGCAGGTTCAGCACGTCCTCGGACAACCGCCGGGTGTGCCGGCGCCGGTCCTCGACCCGGTCCCGGCCCACCGACACCAGGCGGACCAGTTCGCCCAGCAGGGCCTGGTGCCGGTCCGGCCGGTCGGTGACGTCGTCCTCGACCACGAGGAACCAGTCGCCCCACGTGTCCGGGTCGGCCGAGCCGCCCGCCTCGGGCACCGGGAGCAGCGAGAACGCGCGCCCGTCGACCCGATGGCGAGAGGGCACCCGGGCCCTGCGCTCACGCGCGGCGAAGTGCGCGCGGGCCATCCCGACCCGCAGCCCCGGTGCCAGGTCGGGCCCACCGGCGGCGACCTGGCGCCCGGTCAGCGAGAGCACCCAGCAGTGCATGTCGATGTCGGCCGCGATCAGCCCGAGCACCCCGTCCAGGCCCGCCCCGCCGGCGGCGGCCTGCACCAGCCGGCGATGCCGGTCGACCACCGCGGTCAGGTCGGTCGCCCGTTCGGCGGAGATCCGGCGGATCACGAATTCGGTCAGATGCGCGAAGGACAGTTCCTCGGCCACGGCGAACAGCGGCAGATGGTGCCGCTCGCACGCGCGCACCAGATCGGCCGGGATGTCGCCGATCTCGGCCTGCCCGGCGGCCAGCGCGGTGGCCCCGCCCGCGACCAGCACCCGGACGAAACGATCCGAGTCCGCCGGCTCCGCCCGCCAGCCCATGCCGGTCAGCACCAGGGCGCCGGCGGTCAGGTAGCGACTGGGGTCGTGCAGGTCGGTGGTCATCACGGCGCGCACCGACCGATCCAGTTCCGCCTCGCCGACCAACAACCGGATCCCGGGTATGCCGGCACCGGCCGTGCCATCGCCGAGAAGCGCGCGCAATCGCATCGGCGGCCCCCTCTCGATCGGGCCGGGTGCGGCCTGGGCCGCACCCGGCGGATCCGTCATACCGGCTCGACCACCGGACGAACACTTGGAGAAAAGTACGGGAACCACCCCCGCTCGACACGCCTGGGTCGTGCCTTTGGTGGGTACTCGCAGTGACCCTCGTCTCGGTGTACTGGTGCGCACCCTGCGAACCGGGCAGACCCGAAGCGAAGCGCCCCCGCGACGGGTACAAGGACGGTAGGGCCATACGCAAGGCAGAAGGAGACACCCGTCATGGAATTCCTGCGGCCCGCGACGTGGGAGGAGGCGCTCGCCGTCAAGGCGCAGCACCCGTCCGCGGTCCCGATCGCCGGTGGCACCGACGTGATGGTCGAACTGAACTTCGACCGGCATCGTCCGGACGCCCTGCTCGATCTCAACCGCATCCGCGAGCTGCACACGTGGCGGATCGAGGACGACGACACCGTGCGCCTCGGTGCCTCCGTGCCCTACTCGAAGATCATCGACGCCCTGCACGACCGGCTCCCGGGCCTGTCGCTGGGCGCGCGCACGGTCGGGTCGCCGCAGATCCGCAATCGGGGCTCGGTCGGCGGCAACCTGGGCGGCGCGTCGCCGGCCGGCGACGCGCACCCGCCGCTGCTCGCGTCCGGCGCCACGGTCGAGGCCGCCTCGGTGCGCGGCACCCGGCTGATCCCGATCGACGACTTCTACCTCGGGGTCAAGCGCAACGCACTGGAGCCGGACGAGCTGATCCGGGCGATCCACATCCCCTCGGCGACCGGGCCGCAGCAGTTCGCCAAGATCGGCACCCGCAACGCGATGGTGATCGCGGTCTGCTCGTTCGCGGTCGCGCTGCACCCGCGGACCCGGAACGTGCGCACCGGGATCGGCTCCGCCGCGCCCACCCCGCGCCGGGCGAGCGAGGCCGAGGCGTTCATCCGGGCCGAGTTGCACGACACGGGCCTGTGGACCTCCGGCGCGGAGTTGCCCGCGGCCACCGCCGAACGCTTCGGCGAACTGGTGGCGCGGGCCGCCGCGCCGATCGACGACGTGCGCGGCTCGGCCGCGTATCGGCGGCATGCGCTGGCCGTGCTGGCGCGCCGCACACTGCTCTGGACCTGGAACGACCACCGCGCCACCGGGAGGGCCGCCGCATGAGGGTCACATTCACCGTGAACGGCCGCCCGACCGTTGCGGACGACGTGTGGGAGGGCGAGAGTCTGCTCTACGTGCTGCGCGAGCGGGTCGGGTTGCCCGGTTCCAAGAACGCGTGCGAGCAGGGCGAGTGCGGCTCCTGCACGGTCTACCTGGACGGCGAGCCGGTCTGCGCGTGTCTGGTCGCCGCCGGCCAGGTGCAGGACCGCGAGGTCGGCACGATCGAGGGCCTGGCCGACGGCGACACGTTGGACCCGGTCCAGCAGGCGTTCGTGGATACGGGCGCCGTGCAGTGCGGATTCTGCACGCCGGGCCTGGTGGTCCAGACGCACGACCTGTTGAGCCGGGTGCACCACCCCTCGGACCCGGAGATCCGCGAGGCGCTCTCCGGCAACCTGTGCCGCTGCACCGGCTACGAGAAGATCATGGACGCGGTCCGCCTGGCCGCCGCCCGCAAGGCGGACGCGCGCGATGCGGCCCCGACCGGCCTGGAGGGCTGAGCCGTGGCCACTTTGACCAAGCCGCAGAACCTCCGGGACGTGGCCGCGCCCGGCCGGGACGGCGTCGGCGCCTCGCCGATGCGCCCGGACGGCATCCTCAAGGTCAAGGGGGACTTCGCCTACGCCTCGGACCTGTGGCACGAGGACATGTTGTGGGGCATGGCGCTGCGCAGCCCGCACGCCCGGGCCCGGATCCGGTCCGTCGACGTGGCCGCGGCACTGGCCCAGCCGGGTGTGTACGCGGTGCTCACCCACGAGGACATCCCGGGCAGCAAGTTCTACGGCCTGGAGATCCGGGACCAGCCGGTGTTGGCCATCGACGAGGTGCGCTTCCACGGCGAGCCGATCGTGATCGTCGCGGCCGACCATCCGGAGACCGCCCGGCGCGCGATCGCCAAGATCGTGGTCGACTACGACGTGCTGCCCCCGATCGGGCCGGTCCAGGCACTGGACCCGGAGCGGTACGGCTACGTGCACGCGCCCGCCGACTACAAGGCACACGCGTCCGGCAACATCGTGCACAGCCAGCACATCCACCACGGCGACGGGGATTCGGCCGAGGTGCGGGCGCTCGCGGACGTGATCGTGCGCGGCGAGTACGAGGTCGGCATGCAGGACCAGGCGTTCCTGGGCCCGGAGTCCGGTCTCGCGGTGCCCGCCGAGGACGGCGGCATCGACCTGTACATCGCCACCCAGTGGCTGCACGTGGACCAGCAGCAGATGTGCCCGGTGCTGGGCCTGCCGCCGGAGAAGGTACGGCTCACCCTGGCCGGCGTCGGCGGTGCGTTCGGCGGGCGTGAGGACATCTCGATGCAGGTGCACGCGTGCCTGCTCGCGCAGCACACCGGCAAGCCGGTCAAGATCGTCTACAACCGCGAGGAGTCGTTCTTCGGCCACGTGCACCGCCACCCCGCGACGATGGTGTTCGAGCACGGGGCCACCCGGGACGGCAGGCTGGTCTTCGTCAAGGCCGAGATCGTGCTGGACGGCGGTGCCTACGCGTCCTCGTCCCCCGCGGTGGTCGGCAACGCGGCCTCCCTGGGCATCGGTCCGTACGTGATTCCGCACGCGGTGGTCGACTCGACGGCGGTGTACACCAACAACCCGCCATGCGGCGCGATGCGCGGCTTCGGCGCGGTGCAGATGTGCTTCGGCTACGAGAGCCAGATGGACCGGCTGGCCGCCGAACTGGGCCTGGATCCGGTCGAGTTCCGCCGACTCAACGCGATGGAGCAGGGTTCGGCACTGCCCACCGGGCAGATCGTGGACGCCCCGGCACCGGTGGCCGAACTGCTCCGGCGGGTCAAGGAGATGCCGCTGCCGGAGGTGGCGAACCGGCGTACGGCGAACGGGCCGGACCTGCGCGAGTTGCCGGGCGGGCTGTCCAACTCCACGCACGGCGAGGGCGTCGTGCGCGGGATCGGCTACGCGGTGGGCATCAAGAACGTCGGCTTCTCCGAGGGCTTCGACGACTATTCGACGGCCCGAGTCCGGCTGGAGGTGATCGGCGGCGCGCCGGTCGCGCTGGTGCACACCGCGATGGCCGAGGTCGGCCAGGGCGGGGTCACCGTGCAGGCGCAGATCGTGCGCACCGAGTTGGGTGTGGACCAGGTGACCATGGCGCCGGCGGACACCCGGGTGGGCTCGGCCGGTTCGACGTCCGCGTCCCGGCAGACGTACATGACCGGCGGGGCGGTGAAGCAGACGGCCGAGGCGGTGCGTACGGTGCTGCTCGCCCGGGGCCGGGACCGGTACGACTGGGCCCCCGCGTTCGCGGCGAGCCTGCGCCTGTCCGGCGGCAAGGTGCTCACCGCCGCGGGCGAGGTGGTCGCCGACCTGGTGGACCTGCTCGGCGACGAACCGGTGGACGAGACCACCGAGTTCCGCCACCGCCCGACCGAGGCGTTCGACCGGGTCACCGGCCAGGGCTTCGGGCACGTCCAGTACACCTTCTGCGCGCACCGCGCGGTCGTGGACGTGGACGTGGAACTGGGCCTGGTCAAGGTGGTCGAACTGGCCGCCGCGCAGGACGTGGGCAAGGCGATCAACCCGCTGGCCGTGGTCGGCCAGATCCACGGCGGCAGCACCCAGGGGTTGGGTCTGGCGGTGATGGAGGAGATCGTCGTCAAGGACGGCAAGGTCCGAAACCCGTCCTTCACGGACTACCTGATCCCCACCATCCTCGACACCCCGCCGATGCCGGTTGACATGCTCGAACTGGCCGACCCCCACGCCCCGTACGGACTGCGCGGAGCCGGCGAGGCCCCCACCCTCTCCTCCACACCGGCCATCATCGCCGCAATCCGCGCAGCAACCGGCCTCCCCCTGAACCGAGTACCAATCCGACCGGAACATCTCACCGCAACCTGAGACCCACAACCCCACCGCCCCAATCCGACAGGCCACCCGGCCCGGCCGGCGCATGAGGCGAACCAGCCAGGCCGGCGTTTGAGGCCACCCAGCCTCGCCGGCGCTTGAGGCGAAGTAGCCCGGCCGGCGTTTGAGGCCACTCAGCCCCGCCGGCGTTTGAGGCGAAGTAGCCCGGCCGGCGCTTGAGGCCAAACAGCCCGGCCGGCGCTTGAGGCCACCCAGCCCCGCCGGCGTTTGAGGCGAACCAGCCTCGCCGGCGTTTGAGGCGAACCAGCCCGGCCGGCGCTTGAGGCCAAACAGCCCCGCCGGCGCTTGAGGCGAACCAGCCCGGCCGGCGCTTGAGGCCAAACAGCCCCGCCGGCGCTTGAGGCGAACCAGCCCGCCCCAACGTGCGCTTGAGGCCACCACGACTACAGCGAGGCCCCCCAGCGGGAGCCTCGCTGCTGGTCACAGGTGGGTTCAGTCGCGCTTCATGGAGCCCTTGATCTTGTTGATCGCCTCGTTGGCCTTGTCCTTGGCACCCGCGATGGTGTCCTTGGCCTTGGCCGAGCCCTGATCCTGCTGACCCTCGTCGCGCAGATCCTCGTTGCCGGTCGCCTCGCCGAGCTTCTCCTTGGCCCGGCCGCTGACGTCCTGGGCCTTGTTGCGGATGTTGTCGTCGGTGCCCATGTCTCGGGTCTCCTGTCGCGGTTGACCGTGCGCGTCCGTTGATCGCGCAACGTCCAGCCCGACCTATTACCGCAAACGACCCATTCGACACACTTTTGTGACGTTCGTGACTCTTGTCACCTGGCTCGGGAGATCTCCACGTTCTCCAGAACACCCAGCGCATCCGGCACCAGGACCGCCGCCGAGTAGTACGCCGTGACCAGGTAGGAGATCAGCGCCTGCTCGTTGATACCCATGAAACGCACCGACAGCCCGGGCTGGTACTCGTCCGGCAGACCGGTCTGGTGCAGGCCCACCACACCCTGGTCGTCCTCACCCGTACGCAGCACCAGGATCGAACTGGTGCGCGCCTCGGAGATCGGGATCTTGTTGCACGGGAAGATCGGCACGCCGCGCCAGGCCGGGATCTGATTGCCGCCCACGTCGACCGTGGTCGGGTACAGGCCGAGCCGGCTGCACTCGCGGCCGAACGCGGCGATCGTGCGCGGGTGGGCCAGGAACAGCCGGGAGCCGCGCCGGCGACTGAGCAGTTCGTCCATGTCGTCCGGCGTCGGCGGGCCGGCCTGGGCCTGGATGCGCTGCTCGTAGTCCGCGTTGTGCAGCAGACCGAAATCGGGGTTGTTGATCAGCTCGTGTTCCTGCCGCTCGCGCAACGCCTCGATGGTCAGTCGCAGCTGCTGCTCGATCTGATCCATCGGCTGGTTGTACAGGTCGGCCACCCGGCTGTGCACCCGCAGCACGGTCTGCGCCGCGCTCAACTCGTACTCGCGCGGATTCAGTTCGTAGTCCACGAAACTGCCCGGCAGCACCGCCTCGCCGTGGTGGCCGGCGGACATCGGGATCGCCGCCTCACCCTTCGCGTTCTGCGGGCGGCTACTGGCCTCGGCGTACTCCGCGAGGTGCTCGCGCAGGCTGTCGGCATGCAGCCCGTCGAAGGCGTCCCTGGGCAGCTCCAGCACGATCACCGAAGTGGCCGCCGTGGCCGTGTAGTCCCACGACGACTCCCGGTCGACGAGCATCTTCTCGCCGAAGTGGTCGCCGTCGCCGTGCAATCCGAGCGAGGTGCGATCGCCGTAGGGACCAACCCCGGACTTGGCGACCTTGCCGTGCACGACCAGAACCACCCGGTCGTTCGGCTCACCCATCGTCGCGAGCGACTCCCCCGCCGCGTACTCCCTCCGCACGAAGCGATCCGCCAATGCGCGCAGCACCTCGTCGTTCTCGAACCCGCGCAGTGGCGCCAGCTCGCACAACTCCGCCGGGATCACCCGGACTTCGGAGCCGGTCTGGACGAACTGCACGCGCCCGTCGCCCACTCGGTAACTCAACCGCCGGTTGACCCGATATGTACCACCCGACACCTGGACCCACGGCAACATCTTCAGCAACCACCGCGACGTGATGTCCTGCATCTGCGGGACGGTCTTGGTGGTGGTCGCGAGATTTCGCGCCGCCTCCGTCGCAAGACTCGAACGAGTCAGCGTGTCCTGGGCTTCACTTCCCGTGCCGGCCCCAGCATCGATCGACAACGATTCCGCCTCCCCTGGATGCACCGGCCGCTCCCCTGGCTGAACCGGTCTGCGCGGTCAATCGTTGCCGCTGCGGAGGCAGCCGGCCATTACCCGAACGGGTGAGACTGAAGAGGCGTGGAAGTGGCTATGTAACAACGGTTGCCCGTGGAGTTCGCACCCACTCGGACGCCCGCCGAACGGCCGACAACGGAGTCGACCCGCATCAGCTGTCCCGAGCGGTTCCTTCGCCGGGCGGTTCCGGGGTGTCGAAACGGTTGCGAAGGGCCGTCAGGCCGGCCTCGGTCAGCCGGCCCGGCAGCCGGAGTCGGGCCACCCCGCCGTCCGGGAAGACCTCGATGCGCACGTGCGTGACGGGCCGCCCACCGGCGAGGCGGAAGCGGTGCCGAGTGTCCGGCTGGACCCGGGTGCGGGGCAACAATTCGAACCACGCGTCCGGGTCCACACCCGCGTCGCAGCCGACGAGCGCCACCCAACCCGGCGCGTTGCCCAGGTAGTTGTCGATGTCGATCTCGGCGGCCAGTACCTCGGCCTGTCCGGCCAGGCGCACCCGCACCCAGTCGTGCCCGTGGTCGCGCCGGCGCCGGGTCTCCCAACCCTCGCCCATCACCCGCGAGCGACCCGGCGCGTTGAGGTTGTGCGGCGAGGAGAAGTATCGGTCGCTGGCCGCCTCAGCCACCGCGCCGTACTCCTGCGCGGCCAGGTCCACGGTGAGCCCGTCCAGCCAGGCCGGGTCCGGTACCGCCTCGCCGTACACACGCAGCCTGGCCACCCCGCCGTCGGGGAAGATGTTCAGCCGCACGTGGGTGAACCGCTGCTCGGCGGTGACCGCGAACGGGTGTGCCGTATCGCCCTCCAGGTCGGTGCGCGCGACGATCGTGGTCCACCGCACGGCGGGGTCGAGCAGTTCCGCCACCGAGGGAGTGCCGGGCACGGCCGCGGCCTCCACCGACGCGCTCGGCGGGTAGTTGCCGGTGAAGAACGCGGTGTCCACCACGATCCCGCGCAGCACACCCGGCACCCCGAGCCGGACGATCGCCCAGTCGTGCGCATCGGCCTCGGGATGCGGATGCTCGGCCGAGGGGCCCCGCCGGCGACGGGTCTCCCAGCCGTCCATGATCTGGCCCCTGGGCCCGAACGTACGCGGGCTGAAGACCGGCGGTTCGGCTCTGAGCAGGTTCTCCTTCTCGGCGAACCACTCGTCGTTGGCGACCGGCACGCCCGCCCCGAGGGCGCGTGCGGCCAGGTTGACGTACTCGGTGAAATCGCTGCTCAAGGTCAACCTCCTTGTGTTGAAAGGGAGTTCACGAAACTCGGCGATGACCCGAGACAGTGCGGGGACAGGCCGTCCCCGCGCCGCCGGCGCATCCCCGCGGTGATCACGAGGCGGTCTCCGTCCGGTCCAGGAGCCGCCCGCGGGGGCTGCCGTGCACGTCCACGGGCGCGCCCGCGAGCCACGTGGTGCGCACCGCGCCGGTGAGCACGCGACCCGCGTACGGGGTGATCGGGTTGCGGTGGTGCAGTCCGGCCGGGTCCACGGTGAACACCGCGTCCGGGTCGAACGCGACCAGGTCGGCGTCGTATCCGGGTGCGATCGCGCCCTTGCGGGCCAGGCCCACCAGCCGGGCCGGGCCGGCGGACATCAGCGCGACCACGTCGGCCAGTGCGAGGCCGCGGGCGCGGGCCTCGGTCCACACCGTGGGCAGGCCCAGTTGCAGCGACGCGATGCCGCCCCAGGCCGCGGCGAAGTCGCCGACGTCCAGCCGTTTGAGGTCCGCGGTGCACGGCGAATGATCGGAGACCACGGCGGCGAACGAACCGGCCGCGATCGCGCGCCAGAGCCGGTCGCGATTGTCCCGGGAACGAATCGGCGGGCAACACTTGAACGCGGTATCGCCCGCCGGGACGCCCTCGGCGACCAGGGTCAGGTAGTGCGGGCAGGTCTCGGCGGTGACCGCGATCCCCGCCGCGCGGGCGGCGTCCAGGAGCGGCAGCACGTCCGCCGAGGACACGTGCAGGACGTGTACCCGGGCACCGGTGCGCTCGGCGGTGGCGAGCAACTGCTCCACCGCGACGGTCTCGGCCGCGTCCGGTCGCGAGGCCAGAAAGTCGGCGTACGCCCGGCCGGGCACCTGCGGCGCGGCGTCCAGCACCTGCGGCGCCTCCGCGTGGATGATCGCCAGCGCGCCGAGCCGGGCCTGTTCGGTCAGCGCCAGGTCCAGTTCGGCCGCGTCCACGTGCGGGAACTCGTCGACGCCGGACGGCGCGAGGAAGCTCTTGAAGCCGTACACGCCGGCCCGATGCAGTGGCTCCAGTCGGTCGGTGTTGCCCGGGATCGCACCACCCCAGAAACCCACATCCACGTAGACCCGGCCGCGTGCCACCTCCTGCTTGACCCGCAGCGCATCGAGCGTGACGGTGGCCGGGATCGAGTTCAGCGGCATGTCGATCAGCGTGGTGACGCCGCCGGCCGCCGCGGCCCGGGTCGCGCTGGTGAAGCCCTCCCACGCGGTGCGGCCCGGTTCGTTGATGTGTACGTGGGTGTCCACCAGGCCCGGCAGCAGCGCGAGTTCGCCCTGATCCTCGACCGGTGCGCCGGCAGCGGTGCGGTACGGCAGCACGTCCACGATCCGGTCGCCGGCCACGACCACGTCGGCCGGCCGCTCGCCGGCCGGGGTGAACACCCGGCGCGAGCGCAATACGAGAGTGGGGGTATGGGTCACGACGCATCCTCCGAGTCCACCCGGTGCACCTGCGCGGCCCGCTCGCTCGGCCGGTCCCGGACCGGTAATCCACCTGCGTCCGCGACGAGTTCGTCGACGCGGGTCACACGGTCCGCACCGAGTTCGACCCGCGCGGCCCGGTGCGCGAACGCGGCGTCCAGGACGCGCACGTCCTCGCGCACGTCCTGCGGCGGGGCGCCCTTCTGTGGCCCGTACACCGCCGCGGCCCCCTTCGGGCCGGGCAGTGAATGGTCCACGTCCGAGGCGATCACCACCTCGGCGCCCGCCGGTCGGGCCGCCGGGTCACCCCGCTCGATCCGGTCCAGCCGCGCCGGCGCGGCCCCGCCGGAAGGCGACCCCGCACCCGCCGCGTCCACGGTGCCCTCGCCGTCGTCGGCGATCGGCGACCTCCGTACGTCCGCGTCCGGACGGACCAGCCGGATCCCGGCAGCGATCCCGGCAGCGATCCCGAGGGCGGCCTGCGCCGCGGTCAAGGCCCCCTTGCCGGCCGAGGTCCCCTCGAACCCGTCGGGGGCCACGACGACGACCGGTCCCATACGCTGCTCCTTCGGGTGGGCTGTGCGTGCCGTTCGGGTGGGCCGTCCAGGGACACTGTCCACGCCCTCGGAAGGGCCGTCCAGGGCTCAGTCAACTACGCGGCTGCGGCCCTCGGGGGGATCGACAGGGCCGGCGACCGCCCGCCGACGCGGCCGCACCACCGAGAACCGGGGTCGACGTCGGCAGACGGGATCGACGGGGAGCGGCTTCGGCCACGAAACCCGCCGGCCGCCCAGGCCGCCCAGGCCGACGAATACGATCCTCGCCTGCGCGGGGCCGACCGTCGCGGGGATCCTGGCGGTGCACGCTCGGACGCCAGTGCCGCGCCCGGCACCAGGGTTCGGGCGTGCGATTGCGGATTGAGTTCCCGACCGAACCGTTCGACCTGGACGGGGTGCCGGCCCACGCCCTGGAGGCCCGACGGGTTATCGAGGAAGCGGGCCTCGACATGGAGGTCGGCCCGTTCGACTCGACCGACGTGGGCGAGGCGGACGTCGTGCTCACGGCCCTCGACAAGGTGTTTCGAGGCCCGCTCGGCGTCGGCGCGACCCGGATCTCGGTACAGGTCGACACCGTGCCGGAAACCCCGGGAGGCCACGCATGAGCCCCGCCGAACACCCGCTGTCCGCCGCCATCAAAGCCCTGGTGGCCGCGCTCGGCGCCGAACTCGTCACCCCGGACGAGGCCGGCCCCGAGGACGTCGTCCTGGACTGGGAAGCCGAGCCGGTCGTCGCCGTCCGCCTCCCGGGCCTGACCTCCGCCCTCGACCGCCTCCTCGCCGACGCCGAACACCGGCACGGCCCCCTGGCCGCCCTCGACCGCGAGGCCAAACAACGCGTGGTCCGCACCCTCGAACAACGCGGCGCGTTCACCATCCGCCGCGGCGTCGAAACCGTGGCCGCAGCCCTCGGCGTAAGCCGCTTCACGGTCTACAACCACCTCAACCGAGAAACCCGAGGCTGACGCCCCATCACCGCGGAGTCCGCGCACCCCTCGACCATCCATGCATCACCAACACATCCCGCCACCGCGGCACCCCACCCACACCGACCCCATCCCGCCGCCGAAACGCCATCATCTCGGAGGCGGTTCCCGCGTATACGTATCCACGCTCGGCACCTACGCGGATGATCTCCTCCGGATGGACCGGATAGGTCCGCATGGCAATGTGCACGCATTCGGCTCCACGAAAGCGCCGCCCCAGATCACGCAGGAGCTTGTCCCGCGCCCAACCACGACGATGCAGGACCCAATATCCGACCCACAACGTGACCACCACGGCGGTTCCGAGAAACACCGTCAAGTTCTTCATCCCCGGTGACTCCGAAGCCTCTGCTGACGCGCCCGCACTCGCTGCAGGGCACAGGGAACAGGGAACGCCACCGTCCGAACGAAGTGGTACGTGATGGCACCGGAGCCGTCGGGAGCCCACGCCTCGACCGCGAACCCGTATGCCGCGGCACTTTCCGCCACTTCCTGGGGCGACATCGAACGCGGGTCGATGCGACTGCTCGTCCGGTCCGCCGCACTCAGGTCGTTCGCCAACCTCCAACGCGCGCGCAGCCCATCCGAGATCCGAGCCGCCGGCCTCCGCCAGTACAGCCACATCCAAAGGCCGCCCCCAAGCCCGACACCGACCTCGACGAGCAACAGCACCCACACGGCGGTCAGCCCCCTCCGGCAGTCTCGTGCACGACCCGCGCGCCGAACAGCAGACGCATCAGTGCGGCACAGTAGTGCGCCCAATCGTCGGGATTCAGCACTCCCAGGAACAGCTCGACGGAAGTGCCGGAACAGGATCCGGCCTCGAAGATCGCACAGGCCGTGCGCGCTCGGAGCTTGGGCAACTCGATCGTGGCCCCTGGAAACGGATTCGGATCCCCCTCCCACGCACCGAGGCGGACAGTACAGAGCCCGGCTGGGATCTCGAACGTATGAAAGGTCGCGTAGGCATCCCGAAGGTCCGGTGTGGGAACCACTTCTCGCCTGATCCGGCCCGTCAAGTGGGCAGCGGTGATGCTTGCCCGGCCCTCCACACGAGCCAGCGCTCGGGCAACCAGGAAGTAGCCACTGTCAGGCCGTAGTGCCGTGAATATGGCGGGGAGCTCGAATTCGAGCCGAGAAGCCGACGGAACTTGGGATCCGATATGCGTAGTCATGGTGCGCCGCGCCGCCCTCACTTCCCGAACTTCGGAGTTTGTGAGACCCGCTGTTGCTCGCGTTGGAGAGCCTCGACGAAGGTTCGGTCCTGCTGGGTCAAAACCGGTACGGGCTCGGCCTTCTCCCTGCCGCCGCCTCCGGCGGAGAAGGCCCAGTTCCATGCCTTCTCGATTGGGTCGGTGCTGGTGACCCATCCGGTTGCCGTGGACGCGTCGACAAGCCCGGTGGCGATTCCGAATGGCACTGCAACGACGACTCCGGCAAGCAGAATGGGTGCGTTGTTGCTCAGCGCTATCAGTGGCAGGGCCCCGAGGGAGTCGGTGAAGTACGTGTATCCGGGTACCGACGAGCCCATCAAGTCTGCGGAACCGTGCAATACCAACGACAAGCCCGAGAATCCGGCTGCCACGAAGGCAACCGGCATCGCGGCCCCCGAGGCCGGCGGAATCACTTCCAGTACGAGGCTGAGCATGCCTGCGCTCGTGCCGATCTTCCCGCTGATGTCCCCCATCTCGTTGAGCACATCCCCGACCTGCCTGAGAGCACCCTTGTGCTCCGGCGCCTTCGGTCCTTTCTCGGCTGCAGCCTTGATCACCACCGCGGCGGCCTTGGCCTCGATCTCGTGCTCGCGATGCAGTTGTGCGGCCCGGCCGAGAATCGCGTCGAGCGCCGTCTTCGCCGCGTCGTTCTCCGCCTTGGCCGCCACCACACGTTGCCGGTCCGCGTCGGACAAGCGCCCATACACGAACATCGGGACGTCCGCCGCCTCCTTGGTCTGCGCGATCCGCGCCCGGGCGGCGCGCGCCTCCATCTCCAGCCCCACCGCCCGCTGTTGCAGGTGGCTCAACTGGTCGGCCCATGCCTGCAACACCGCTCGCGTGGACGTGAAAGCGGCGTCCATGCCCACGAACTTGGGCCGCAGCACCATCAGTCGCGCCCGCATTCCGTCGGCTGCCGGGCCGGTCCAGGAGGCCGTGGCCCCCACTGCCTGATCGATGGCGTTCAGGATGGTCGCGGACTGGTCCACCGCGCGCTGCACATTGCCCGCCAACGCGCTGACGGCTGCCGGGATACCCGGGGTCGGATTCACCAGCAATCCGGGGAAGTTCGGGTCCGCGGCCACGAATCCACCGAGACCGCCCAACCCGCCACCGGCACGCCAGACGGCCTGAAGGTAGTCCTCGTCCGCGCTCATGACTCGGGATTCAGCACGGATCGGATCGTGCTGCGCGCAGGAGCGGTCGCCACCACGGGCACGGCCTGCGGCACCGGCCCCTCACCCGACCCATCGGGCCCGGCCTGCGACGCGTCGGGCGCATCATGCGCGCCGGACGCAGAGGGCGCACGCGACGGCGTGAACGCCGATCGCACCGCTCCCTCCGTTTGCGAGTAGTTCGCCCGGGCCAGCCGGATTGCGTCCGCGGCGTGTTCGAGGTCCGCACGCATGAACTTCAGGCCGTGGTTCCAGTTGTCGTGAAACTTGGCGCACGCGTGGTCCAAGTCCTTGTGCCCGGTGCGGATCGGGCCGGTTTCCTTGAGTGCGTCGAGTGACTGTTCGAGCACATTCGTGCCCTGTCGCAAGTCGCCCGCGAGTCGATCGAGCCAGCCGAAATCGACCCCGAATTGCCCATCAGGCATGAGCCCCCCGCCCACTTCGAACGCCTGTTGCACGAATCGCGACGAAGCTAGCACAGTGCGTGTCCAATCACCGCGGATTGGCTCGTGCGCCTCCCGTCTCGAGAGCGTCCGGAGGAAGGAATTCCGTTTGGTGTGTTTCCGGGCTGGGGAACGGGTGTCGGGGTGGTTGGCTTCAGCAAGCTGTTGACGGTGGGGATTCGGGGCGCCTAGCGTGCCCGCCATCGTCGGATCGGGGTATCCGCTCGGGTGCGGGGTTCGGCTCCGGACGGTCCGGCGGCCGCGTGAGGAGGTTCCCGGGATGTCGTCGGTGCCAGGACTCGACAGGCTCAACCACGCGTCCGACGACGAGGCGATCCGGGTGCTCCGTGGGGTCTGCACGAGTGGTGCCTGGATCGGTGCGGTGCTCGCGGCGCGGCCCTACGGCGACCCGGACGAGTTGTACGCGAGTTCCGACGAGGCGGTCGCGGCGCTCACCACCGAGGATCTCCGGGAGGCGATCGACGGCCACGCCGTGATCGGCCGCCCGCGTCCCGACGATCCGCGGTCCGCGCGCGAACAGTCGGGGGTCCCCCGGGCGGGTGACGCGGTGTTGGCCGACCTGCGGGCCGGGAACATCGCGTACGAGAACCGGTTCGGCCGGGTCTTCCTGATCTGCGCGAGTGGTCGCAGCGCCGCGGAGATGCTCGCCGAGCTGCGGCACCGTCTCGACAACGACCCGGCGTCCGAGTGGGAGGTCACCCGCGAGGAGCTGCGGAAGATCAACCGCCTGCGCCTGGAAGGGCTGATCTCCGCATGATCTCCACCCACATCCTGGACACCAGCGAGGGCCGACCGGCAACCGACGTGCCGGTCGAGTTGTCCCGGCGCACGGCCGACGGAACGTGGATCGTGCTCGGCACGTCCGCCACGAACGCCGACGGCCGCTGTCCGGACCTGCCGCCGCTGGGGGTCGGGCCGGACGCCGGACCGGTCGACGTCCGGCTGGTCTTCGACGTCGCCGCGTACCGCCGCGCCCGCGGCGAGACGCCGTTCTTCCCGGAGGTCCGGGTGGTCTTCACCGCCGACCCCGAAACGAACTACCACGTACCGCTCTTGCTCAACCCCTACGGATACTCCGTCTATCGAGGAAGCTGACAGGCCGCCGATCGACCCTACGGTTCGATCGAGAGCACGGTGCACCGCAAGGGTGTCACCCCGCGAATCCCGGTGGACTGAACGCCGGCCGCCTCGGGCATCCACCCCGGAGGCTTCTCCGTCCGCCGTCCCGCCTCCGGGCCCGCACGCACGCACGCACGCCCGCAGTACCGGACGGCGTTACGTTCGCACATCGAACCGCTGCCGCAAAGGAACCGCCCATGTCTGTAGGGAACTCCGAGGCCGAGGCGAACTCCGTAGGGAACTCCGAGGCGGGTTCCGTGGGCGAGTCCGAAGCGCACTCCGCGCGGAATTGCGCAGGCGGCTCCCCCGCAACCTCCCCGGGGGCCACCACCGTCGGCCCCGCCGCCCCCCGGCGCGTCGTCATCGAGAACTGCGCGATCGCAACCGTGGACGCGCGGGACACCGAGTACGCCTTCGGCCACATCGTGGTCGCGGGCAACCGCATCGAGTCGGTCGGCGCCGGGGCCGCCCCCGCCGGCCTGGAAAACGTCGTGCGCCGGATCGACGGGACGGGCCACCTGGTCGCACCGGGCCTGGTCAACACGCACCACCACTTCTACCAGTGGATCACCCGCGGCCTCGCCCAGGAGTGCAACCTCTTCGACTGGCTCGTGACGCTGTACCCCACCTGGGCGAAGATCGACGACGAGATGTGTTACGCCGCCGCGCAGGGCTCGGCCGCCGCGCTGCTGCGCTCGGGTTGCACCACCTCCACGGATCACGCGTACGTCTTCCCCAAGGACGGCGGCGACATCCTGGGGGCGGAGATCCGCGCGCTGGCCGAACTGGGCATGCGTTTCCAACCCACCCGCGGCTCGATGGACCTGGGCCGATCGCAGGGCGGGCTGCCGCCGGACGCGTGCGTCGAGGACACCGACGCGGCACTCGCCGCGACCGCCGAGGCGATCGACACGTGGCACGACGCGTCCTTCGACTCGATGGTGCGGATCACCGCCGCCCCCTGCTCGCCGTTCTCGGTCACTCCGCAACTGCTGCGCGGAGCAGCCGAGTTGGCCCGCGCAAAGGGCGTGCGACTACACACCCACGGCTCGGAGACGGTGGAGGAGGAGGCCTTTTGCCGGGAGAAGTTCGGCATGGGCCCCACCGACTACCTGGAGAGCGTGGGCTGGCTGGGCGAGGACGTGTGGATGGCGCACTGCGTACACATGAACAACTCGGACATCGCCAAGTTCGCCGCCACCGGCACCGGCGTGGCGCACTGCCCGTCCTCCAACGCCCGGCTGGCCGCGGGCATCGCGCGCGTGCCGGAGATGGTGGCCGCCGGCGTACCGGTCGGCCTGGGCGTGGACGGCGCCGCCTCCAACGAGTCGGGCGAACTGGGTACGGAACTGCGCAACGCGCTGCTGATCGCCCGGCTGCGCGGCGGCCCGGCGGCGATGACGGCCCGTCAGTCGTTGCGGCTGGGCACGATGGGCGGTGCGAAGGTGCTCGGTCGCGAGCACGAGATCGGCTCGCTGGAGCCCGGCAAGCTCGCCGACCTGGCGATGTGGCGGGTGGACGGCGTCCTGCACTCGGGCATCGTCGACCCGGTCGCCGCCCTGGTCCTGGGCGCGGCGGCACCGCTGACCCTGCTGCTGGTGAACGGTCGCGAGGTGGTCGAACAGGGCCGGCTCTCCCGGATCGACGAGGAGGAAATCGCCCGCGACGTGGCCCACGCGGCGGCTCGCCTGCGCGCCGAGTGAGCCGCCGGCGCAGTTCGGCGTTCGCCGATTCCCTTGCGGGGTCGTCAGTCGTTCGCCGTCGCGGCCCTGGCGACCAGGACCAGCGGTACGGTCGCGCACTGCGTGGCGGAGGCCACGGTCATGGTGCGCACGCCGGTCCGCGCGGCGATGTCGACCAGGCGCGCGGCGTCGCACAGATACGGCCGGGCGTGCGGCACGTCCCGGGCGCAGGTGGCCGCGTCGACGAACGCGGGCAGCCACGGCAGCCCGTCCTGCCCCTGGATGAAGACCACCGACTCGGTGTCGTCGATCGGGACGACCACGCCGCCGGCCACGATCTCCGCGAGCAGATCGGCGGGGTCGGTCTCGGTCTCGTCGGCACGGTCGAGGATGGCGGCCAGGGCTGGGTTCGCGGCAGTCATGCCATGATCATATGGGCCCCGATTGTCGGGATTGGGCGCCGCCGATCGAAACCGCGCCCGGCGTCGGGGCGAGGGGGCGGCCCACCCCGGGCCGGTCCTGGCGTCGGCCCGCTCCCTCGCCCCCGATCCGCACCGGGCGCAAGCCAGGCCCGGCCCGCCGGACACGGCCTAAGCCTCGCGCCCCAGTGTCCGCAGGTAGGCGCGCCAGCCACCGAACTCGGTGATCTCCCGGTGCCGGCCCGACTGCGATTCGCCGCGCCGCAGGATCATCGAGAAGCAGGCCGAGCCGTCCTCCAGTTCGATGATCCCGAACTCCAGCTCGGCCGGCTCGGTGGGCAACAGGCTGTCCCGCAGCACCTCGTCCGGAACCTCGTACACCTCACCCTCGATCTGCGCCTCGCTCGCCGGATCGGGCAACAGACCCGGGCAGCGGTCGTCGATGGAGAAGAAGCGATAGCCGGGCGCGGTACGGGTCTTGGCGACCAGCGGCGCCCCCTCCAGGTGGTGGTGGAAGGGACCACCCTCCATCGCCTGGCCGTTGAGGAACATCCGTGCCATGTGCTGCCTCCTGTTCGATGCCCTCGGGTGCGAGGTGTCGGCGGGTGTGCACGCATGCGCGTGTTCGGCGCCAACACCATCGCCGCACCCGGGGTCGGATGCCACGTCACCCGCGGCCGAAGCGCCCTGCGCATGTGCGGAACGACCGGTCCCGCCCGACCGCACACGTCGGACGGCCGCCGGGGTGGGACCGGCCGTTCCTCGTCTCCGGGGGATTGCGAACCGCTCGACTCAGTCGAGGAGTTCGCATCCCGGCAGGGTGAGGAAGTCGACGAACTCCTCGGCCAGAGCGACCTTGAGGAACAGGTCGCGCGCGTCCGCCCAGCGGCCCGCCTCGAACCGGTCTTCGCCGATCTCCCCGCGCAGTGCGCCCAGTTCCTCGACGACCAGGCGCCGGACCAGGTCCGCGGTCACCTTCTCGCCGGTGTCCGAGAGCACCACACCGTTGTTGATCCACTGCCATACCTGGGATCGGGAGATCTCCGCGGTCGCCACGTCCTCCATCAGGCCGAAGACGGCGACCGCGCCGTATCCGCGCAACCACGCCTCCAGGTAGCGCAGTCCGACCCCGACCGCCGCATGCAGTCCGGCGCCGGTCGGCGACCCGTCCGCGGACGCCACGTCCAGCAGCTGATCCGCCGTCACCTCGACGTCGTCCCGGGTGCGTTCGATCTGGTTCGGCCGATCGCCGAGCACCGTGTCGAAGGCCTCGCGACAGACCGGCACCAGGTCCGGGTGGGCCACCCACGAGCCGTCGAAGCCGTCGCCGGCCTCGCGGTCCTTGTCGTCGCGCACCTTGGTCAGCGCCGCCGCGTTGGCCGCCGCGTCGCGCCGGGAGGGGATCACCGCCGCCATCCCGCCGATCGCGTGCGCGCCGCGCCGATGGCAGGTGCGCACGAGCAGTTCGGTGTACGCACGCATGAACGGCGCGGTCATGGTGACCGCGTTGCGGTCCGGCAGCACGAACGCTCCGCCCGCGTCGCGGAAGTTCTTCACGATGCTGAACAGGTAGTCCCAGCGGCCCGCGTTCAGGCCCGAGGCGTGCTCGCGCAGTTCGTACAGGATCTCGTCCATCTCGAACGCGGCCGTGACCGTCTCGATCAGCACGGTGGCCCGGATCGTGCCGTGCGGGATGTCCAGCAGCTCCTGCGCGTGCCGGAACACGTCGTTCCACAACCGGGCTTCGAGGTGGCTTTCGATCTTCGGCAGGTAGAAGTACGGGCCCAGGCCCCGGTCGAGCAGCCGGGCCGCGTTGTGGAAGAAGTACAGGCCGAAGTCGACCAGCGCCCCGGCGGCCGGCGCCCCGTCCACCAGGACGTGCCGTTCGTCCAGGTGCCAGCCGCGCGGGCGCATCACCACGGTGGCCAATTCGTCGTCCGGGCGCAGCCGGTAGGTCTTGCCCTCGGCGGTGGAGAAGTCGATCCGCCGTTCGTAGGCGTCGATCAGGTTGAGCTGATGCGCGACCACGTTGTGCCAGGTGGGCGCCGAGGCGTCCTCGAAGTCGGCGAGCCAGATCCGGGCACCCGAGTTGAGCGCGTTGATCGTCATCTTGCGATCCGCCGGACCGGTGATCTCCACCCGCCGGTCGCGCAGCGCGGGCGGCGCCTCCGCGACGCGCCAGTCGGCGGCGCGCACCTCGGCGGTCTCCGGCAGGAAGTCGAGCCGGCCGGTGCGGGCGATCTCCTCGCGTCGGGCCCGGCGCAGGTCGAGCAACGCGTCGCGACGGCCGCCGAACCTGCGCTGCAGGCTCGCCACGAAATCCAGCGCCCCGGTGGTGAGCACCTCGTCCGCGCGCGGCACGGAGCCGCCGGTCGCCGTGCCGTGCTTGACCACGATGGTCGGTGCACTCATGGGATGGCTCTCCTTCGCCGTCGACGCTCTTTTGTAGAGTGGACATTAGTTTCCGCAAAACGGAAGTTCAACGACGTGTTGAAGTGTTCTCGACGGAGGTTCGTGCCGTGGCCGCACGCGACTCGGGTAGCAACGGCACGAGCGGTGGCGTCCAGTCCCTGGAACGCGCGTTCGACCTCCTCGAACTGCTCGCCGACGCCGGCGGGGTGCTGACGCTCAGCGAACTCGCCGCGCGTTCAGGATTGCCCATGCCCACCATCCACCGCCTGGTACGCACGCTCGTGTCGCTGGGTTATCTGCGTCAGGACTCCTCCCGCCGGTACACCCTCGGCCCGCGACTGATCCGGCTGGGCGAGACGGCCGGCCGGCTGCTCGGCAGCTGGGCCCGGCCGTACCTGGCCGAACTGATGGAGACCACCGGCGAGACCGCCAATCTCGCGGTGCTGGAGGCGGGCGAGGTGGTCTACGTCGGCCAGGTGCCCAGCCGGCACTCGATGCGGATGTTCACCGAGGTCGGCCGACGGGTGCAGCCGCACTGCACCGCGGTGGGCAAGGTCCTGCTCGCCCAGTTGCCCGAGCCGGACGCCGCCCGCGTGCTCGGCGGCCGACCCCTGGCCTCGCACACCGAGCACACGGTCACCGATCCGGCCGAACTGCTCGCCCTTCTCCCGCGGATCAGGGCGCAGGGCTATGCCGTCGACGACCAGGAGCAGGAGCTCGGCGTGCGCTGCGTCGCGGTCGTGGTCCCGGGAGCACCCACCGCGACCGCGCTGTCCGTGTCCGGCCCCGAGGGCCGGATCCGGGCGATGGAAGAAGAGTGGATGACCACCAGAATGCAGGAGATCGCCGCCCGCCTGGGCGCACACCTGGGCGGCACCGAACCGGCCCCGCAGCCGACGCCCCCGAACTGACCCCCACGCCCGATCCGTACCCGGCCCGCCCCCGGCGGCGCGTTCGGACGAACCCACCACACCACGCAACGCGCCCGCCCCGCCCGGCCACCCCGACGGCACCCGCGGCCGGCTCGACTGCGAGCGTCCAGCGGCGGGTCGCGGTCGGGTCCCCGGGGCGGGCGGCACGTGTCCACTGCCCGCACGCGCATCGGGCCGCCTGCCCCGGCGCGGACCGCCGCGAACCCGGGGTCCATCCCGCGCGTCGGCCGGCGACGCCGCGGACGCACCCGGCGGACCGGCGGGCGCTCGGTTACTACCCTGGGTGGCATGACGACCTCACTGATCACCGGTGCCACCTCGGGCCTCGGCGCCGCGTTCGCCCGACGGCTCGCCCACGAGGGGCACGCCCTCGTCCTGGTCGCGCGCGACCGGGAACGGTTGGCCGAATCCGCCCGCGACCTGCGCGAGGAGCACGGCGTGTCGGTGGAGGTGCTGGCCGCGGACCTGTCCCTGGACGAGGGAATCGCGGCGGTCGAGGCCCGACTCGCCGATCGCGCCGCGCCGGTGGACGTGCTGGTCAACAACGCGGGCTTCGGCAACCGGGGTTCCTTCCTGGACGCGTCCACGGCCGACGAGGTGCGCATGCTCAAGGTGCACTGCGAGGCGGTGCTGCGGCTGACCGGTGCGGCGAGTGCGGCGATGCGCGAGCGCGGCCGCGGCTGGGTGATCAACGTGGCGTCCGTCGCGGCCTTCCTGCCGCGCGGCACCTACGGCGCGAGCAAGGCGTGGGTGGTCTCCTTCACCGAGGGTGCGGCCCGCGAACTCAACGGCAGCGGCGTGCGGTTGATGGCGCTGTGTCCGGGATTCGTGCGCACCGAGTTCCACCTGCGAGCCGGGATGGGCACGTCCAACATCCCCAACTGGATGTGGCTGGACGCCGATCGGGTGGTCGCCGCCGCGATCCGCGACCTGGCTGTGGGCCGCACGGTCAGCGTGCCGGACCTGCGCTACAAGGCGGTGGTCGGGCTCGCCAAGCTCACCCCACGTGGCCTGTTCGGCAGCGTGTCCACCAGGACCGGCCGGGTGTACGGGCCGACCCGCCCGTAGTCCCCGGCCCGACACGCCACAGGCCCCGCCGACACGAAGTCGACGGGGCCTGCGGGCGCGTACCGGGCGGGGCGGTGGGATCGTCACGCCCCTCCCCCGGGCATCCGCGAGGTTCGGGGCCGGGGGGGGGGGGGGGGGGGGGGGGGCGCGCGCGCCGGCGCGCGGGGGGGGGGGGGGGCGGCGGGGGGGGGGGGGGGGACCGCCCCCCCCCCCCCCGGCCCGGCGCGGGGGGGGGGGGGGGGCCCGGGCCCCCCCCCCCGCCCCCCCGTCCGGGAAGCCGGGCCGTCAGCGGCGCGGACGGCTCTTGGGCCGCTCGCTCTTGCCGCGGCGGGCGGCCTTGGGGGATTCGAGGGTGTCCGTCGCCTCCGCTGCCGGTGCCGGTGCGGAGTCTGCACGCTCGGCTTCGACGAACAGCGAGTTCTTGTTCTGCAGGTGGGGTTTCGACTTCTGCTTGGCCATGGCCGTTTCCTCCTACGGAGAACCGATGGTCGGTCGTCAACCACTCTCACATCGATCATCACGCCGCGCATGTCGAGGGCTACGCATCGTAATGATCAAATGCGAATGGCAGCCCTAAATTGCTTCTACGATGCGTGGATGCTCCTTGACCCGTCCGGGCGCCCAGCCCGGCCCCGATACCGCCGTGTCAAACGACGGATCGTCGGCTCCCTGGCCGGCCTGGGCATCGCGATCGGCTGCGTGCAATATCTGGCGCCCACGTACCTGAGCAACGACTCGAAGTCGTCCCTGTCCAGCGCCACCCTCCCGGCCACCAAGCCGCCGCAGGCCGCCGCCGCACATCCGCCCGCGGACACTCTCGACAGCCGCCGGGGCGGCTCCGCCGTCGACGGCCGCAGCTACATCCGCGCCCCCGGCGCCCGCCCGATGGTGTTCGGGCACCGGGGCGCGCCGCATCTGGCCCCGGAGAACACGCTGCCCTCGGACGAGGCGGCCCGCCGCTCCGGCGCGGACTGGATCGAGAACGACGTACAGCCCAGCGTCGACGGCGTCCCGCACATCATGCACGACGTCACGGTGGACCGAACCACCAACGGCAAGGGCCGCCTTCGCGACCTGACGAGTGCTCATCTGGCCACGCTGGACGCCGGGAAGTGGTTCAAGCCGTCCTTCGCCGGCACCCGCGTGATGACCCTGCGCGAGCAACTCGCCGACCTGCGCACGCACGGCGGCCGGCTGCTCCTGGAGATCAAGACCCCGCACACCCGGGAGGAGATCTCCCGGATCGTGCAGGAGGTGCGCCTGGCCGGCATGTCCGGCCGGGTTTTCGTACAGAGTTTCGATCAGGAGTCGCTGCGGATCACCCGCGATCTCGCCCCCGAACTGCCGCTCGGACTGCTCCGGGAGCACCTCGACGCCGATCCGGTCGCGTTGGCCAGGGAGCTGCGCCTCGCCTCCTACAACCCCTCCTACCAGGGCCTGCGGCAACGCCCGCAGCTGGTGGCCCAGTTGCACGCGGCCGGGATCGCGGTACTGGCCTGGACGCCGGACGACCCCAAGGAGTGGGCCGCACTCGACGACGCCGGAGTGGACGGAATCATCACGAACCGCACCGCCGACCTGGTCTCGTGGCTCACCGCACGGCACGGAAAGGCCCTCGGCAAACCCTGAGTCGACGCACCGCAAGGGGTGTCCCGCCGGACACGACCCGGGCCCGGGGGGGGGGGGGGGGGGGGGGGGGGGGGGGGGGGCCCGGCCCCCCCCCCCCCCCCGACCCGACTCCGGCCGTACGGAGCGGGTCAGCCGCCGAGTTGGGACCTGACCTTGTCGATCTGGCCCTG
>NZ_JBITHP010000006.1:321732-344555 GCF_044458105.1 Embleya sp. NPDC050493 | reverse complement strand
GCCCCCCCGGGGGCGCCCCCCCCCCCCCCCCCGCGGCCGCGCGGCGGGCCCCCCCCCCCCCCCCCCCCCCCCCCCCCGCGGGCCTTCGTATTTCGGGAGTCCGGCCCGACTGTCCACGAACCGGCCCCGGCAAACCCTTTACCTCGTAAGAGCAATGTGACATTTTACAGACGTGAGCGAACTCCGTCCCAGTGATGTCGTCGTCATCGGCGCGGGCGTCGTCGGCGCCGCGTGCGCCCACTACGCCGCGCGTGCCGGCCTGTCGGTCACCGTGCTCGATCGTGGTCCGGTCGCGGGCGGGACCACCGGAGCCGGCGAGGGAAACCTGCTGGTCTCCGACAAGAAGCCCGGGCCCGAGCTGGCACTGGCCCGGCTCTCGCTCCGCCTGTGGGCCGAACTCGCGGACGACGGACACGATTTCGAGTACGAACAAAAGGGCGGCCTGATCGTCGCCCGCACCGACGCCGAGGCGGGTGCGATGGCGGCCACGGCCGCCACGCAACGTGCCGTGGGGATCACCGCCGACGCCGTCGACGCCGCGGACCTGCCCTCCTACGAACCACACCTGGCCCCCGGTCTGACCGGCGGAACGCACTATCCGCAGGACGCCCAGGTGCAGCCCGCACTGGCCGCCGCCGCGCTACTGCGCTCGGGAGTGCGGCTGCACACCGGGGTCACCGTCACCGGCTTCCGGCGCGGGCCCGACGAACGGGTGCTCGGCGTGCGCACCTCGCACGGCGAATTCGCCGCCGGCGCGGTGGTGAACGCGGCCGGCACCTGGTCCGGCGCGATCGCCGCGCTCGCCGGCGTGTCCCTGCCGATCCTCCCCCGCCGCGGCTTCGTGCTCGTCACCGAGCCGCTGCCGATGATGGTGCGGCACAAGGTGTATGCCGCGACCTACGCCGGGGACGTCGCCGGCGACGACGCGGACCTGGCCTCGTCCGCCGTGGTCGAAGGCACCCCGGCGGGCCCGATCCTGATCGGCGCGAGCCGCGAACGGGTCGGCTTCGACCGCTCGTTCCCGGTCCCGGTGCTGCGCCGACTGGCCGCGCAGGCGATCGAGTTGTTCCCGTTCCTGGCCGGCGTCTCGGTGCTGCGCGCCTATCGGGGGTTCCGGCCGTATTGCCCGGACCACCTGCCGGTGATCGGCCCGGACCCGCGCGTGCCCGGATTGTGGCACGCCTGCGGCCACGAGGGCGCCGGGGTGGGCCTGGCGCCCGCCACCGGACACCTCGTCGCTCGGGGTCTGACCGGCAAGGACCCCGAATTCGACCCCTCTCCATTCGCTCCGACCCGCTTCGCGGAGGTGTCCTCGTGACCGGCGCATCCGAACCCACCCCGATCCACCCACCCGGCACGGAACACTTCCGGATCGGCGTGGACGGCCGACGCATCCCGGTGGAGGCCGGACAGACCGTCGGCGCCGCGATGCTCGCCGCCGGGATCCGGTCCTGGCGCACCACCCGGTTCGCCGGCAAGCCGCGCGGGCTGTTCTGCGGCATCGGGGTGTGCTTCGACTGTCTGGTCACGGTGAACGGCACCCCGTCCCTGCGCGCCTGCCTGCTCGCCGCCCGTCCCGACGACGAGGTGAGCACCACATGACGTACGACCTGATCGTCGTCGGCGCCGGGCCGGCCGGCCTCACCGCCGCCGTCACCGCCGCCGGCTTCGGCCTGCGGGTCGCCGTCCTGGACGCCGGCTCCCGCGCGGGCGGCCAGTACCACCGACACCGCGCCGGCCGACCGCCGGCCTGGCCGCCGCTCGCCCGCCTGCACACCGTGGAGCACCTGGCCGAACATCGCGTCTGGGCGGTCGAACACGCGGCCGACGGGTTCGTCGTACACGCCGTCACCGGCGAGCGGGACGGCACTCCGGTGACCGTGACCGGCCGCCGACTGCTCCTGGCCACCGGCGCCTACGACCGGCAACTGCCTTTCCCCGGCTGGGATCTGCCCGGCGTGCTCACCGCCGGCGGCGCGCAGGCCCTGATCAAGGGCAACGGCGTGGCGCCCGGTCGACGCGCGGTGGTGGCCGGCACCGGCCCGTTCCTGCTGCCGGTCGCCGTCGCGCTGGCCGACGCGGGCGTCGAGGTGAGCGCCGTGCTGGAGGCGTCCCGACCCACGCCGCGGGCCGCCGCGCTCGCGCCGCACAGCCCCGCGCGTGTGGTCGAGGCGGCCGGTTACGCGGTCGCCCTGGCCCGCCGGCGCATCCCGTACCGGACCGGACGGGCCGTGATCGCCGCACACGGTGACCACACCGGCCTGACCTCGGTCACCGTGGCCCGCCTCGACGCCGACTGGCGGGCCCGCCCCGGGACGTCGACCGAACTGCCCTGCGACACCCTCGCGGTCGGCTACGGGTTCACCCCGCAACTCGAACTCGCCGGCCAACTCGGCTGCGCGAGCACCCCGGACGGATTCGTCGCGGTCGACACCCGGCAGGCGACGAACATCCCCGGCCTGTCCGCCGCCGGTGAGAGCACCGGCATCGGTGGAGTGCATCTGGCCGCGGTCGAAGGCGAGTTGGCGGGGTATGCGATCGCCGGGCGGACGCCGCCGCGCGCGCTGCTGCGCCGTCGGGCCGCGCTCACCCGGTTCGCCGCCGGGTTGCGCGCGCTCTACCCCGTCCGGCCCGGGTGGCTGTCCTGGTCGGACGCCGACACGCTGATCTGCCGCTGCGAGGAGGTGCCGCGGGGTCGGATCGAGGACGCGGCCCGCCTCGGCGCCGACGACGTGCGCTCGGTCAAGCTGCTCAGCCGCGCCGGAATGGGCTGGTGCCAGGGCCGGATGTGCGCCGAGGCCACCGCGTGCGTGTTGTCCGACGTGCTGGAACGACCGGTCGCCGCGCCACCGCCCACCCGTCCGATCGGTGTGCCCATCCGTCTCGGAGACCTAGCCCAAGGAGCCTCATGAGCCCGCAACCCGCCTCCTCGTCACCGGCCGACCCGGACCGCCCCGCCGACCGGCAGCCGTGGCACGGCGTCGTGGTGGCCACCGCGCTGCCGCTGCGCGAGGACCTGTCCGTGGACTTCGACGCGTATGCCGAACACGTGCGCTGGCTCGTGGATTCGGGCTGCGACGGGGTCTGCCCGAACGGCTCGCTCGGCGAGTACCAGTCGCTCACGCCCCAGGAGCGGGCCCAAGTGGTAAGCGTCGCCGTCGAGGCGGTGGGCGGGGACCGGGTGCTGCCCGGCGTCGCGGCGTACGGCGCGGCGGAGTCGCTGCGCTGGACCGAGCAGGCCGCCGAGGCGGGTGCCCGGGCGGTGATGCTGCTCCCGCCCAACAGCTATCGTGCGGACACCCGCACGGTGCTCGACCACTACCGCACGGTGGCCCGCGCCGGCCTGCCGATCGTCGCGTACAACAACCCGTTCGACACGAAGGTCGACCTGACCCCGCGACTGCTGGCGGACCTGTACGAGGAGGGCCTCGTGGTCGGCGTCAAGGAGTTCACCGGCGATGTGCGCCGTGCCTACGAGGTGGCCGAACTCGCGCCCGGCCTGGACGTGTTGATCGGCAGCGACGACGTCGCGCTGGAGTTCGGGCTGGCCGGCGCGGTCGGCTGGATCGCCGGCTATGCGAACGTCTTCCCGCAGGCGAGCGTCGAGTTGTATCGCGCGGCGATCGGCGGCGACGTACGCGCCGTGTTGCCGCTGTACCGGTTGTTGCACCCGCTGCTTCGGCTGGATTCGCGCACCGAGTTCGTGCAGTCGATCAAGCTGTCGATGGACCTGGCCGGGCGTCGCGGCGGCCCGTGCCGCGCGCCGCGGCTCCCGCTGCTTCCCGAACAGGAGGCGTCGGTGCGCGAGTTCACCGAGAAGGCGCTCGCGGAGGGACTGGCCTGATGCGCTCACGACACGTTTTCCACGCGGTCGACTCGCACACCGAGGGCATGCCGACCCGGGTGATCACCGGCGGCGTCGGTGTGCTCCCCGGCGCCACGATGGCCGAGCGGCGTGTGCACTTCATGGCCCATCGGGACCACCTCCGCACGCTGTTGATGCACGAGCCGCGCGGACACGGCGCGATGAGCGGCGCGATCCTGCAACCGCCGACCCGCCCGGACGCGGACTACGGCGTGCTGTTCATCGAGGTGTCGGGCTGCCTGCCGATGTGCGGGCACGGCACCATCGGGGTCGCCACCGTGCTGGTCGAGACCGGCATGGTCGAGGTGGTCGAACCGGTCACCACGGTCCGGCTGGACACACCCGCCGGGCTGGTGATCGCCGAGGTCGAGGTGCGCGACGGCGCGGCGCGCTCGGTCACCCTGCGCAACGTGCCTTCGTACGCACACACCCTGGACGCGACCGTGGACGTGCCCGGGCTCGGCGCGGTCGGCTACGACATGGCCTACGGCGGCAACTTCTACGCGATCCTGCCGATCGAAAAGGTCGGCCTGCCGTTCGACCGGGCCGAGTCCGGGCGCATCCTGGAAACCGGCCTGGCGATCATGGCGGCGATCAACGAGCAGGCCCGGCCGGTGCATCCGGAGGATCCCGCGATCGCGGGCTGCCACCACGTGCAGTTCCTCGCCCCGGGCTCGGACGCCACGCTCTCGCGCAACGCGATGGCGATCCACCCGGGTTGGTTCGACCGCTCGCCGTGCGGCACCGGTACCAGCGCGCGGATGGCCCAGTTGGCCGCGCGCGGCGAACTGGCGATCGCACAGCCGTTCGTCAACGAGTCGTTCATCGGGACCCGCTTCCACGGGAAGATCGTGGAGCACACCGAAGTGGGCGGGAACCCGGCCGTGGTCCCGCTGATCACCGGTCGGGCCTGGATCACCGCCACCGCGCAGTATCTGCTCGATCCCGAGGATCCCTTCCCGGCCGGGTTCCGCCTGTGACGACGGCCGAACCAGGGTCGCGAACGGGGCGGCGCGGCCGCCCGGATACACTCACGCTCCGTGGTCGTGCGTTCGCACAGTCCCGATCCGGTCCCCAGGGTGACTGACCGTCAGTAACATGGCGGGAGGAGGCACCATGGACACGGGACACGGAGCGCTCGCGCTGCCGTCCTTCGACGATCGACCGATCCTGCGGGACCGGGTGGCACGAGAGTTGCGCGCGGCGTTGATCGCGGGCGAGATGCGGCCGGGCGTGGTCTATTCCGCGCCCGCGCTGGCCGCGCAGTTCGGCGTGTCGCCGACACCGGTCCGCGAGGCGATGCTCGACCTCGCCAACGAGGGACTGGTCGAGGCCGTCCGCAACAAGGGATTTCGGGTCACCGAGCTCTCCGACCGCGAGTTGGACGAGTTCACCGAGGTCCGCGCACTGATCGAGGTTCCGGTGGTGGCCCGCCTCGCGGGTGTGGTCACCGACGCCCAACTGGCCACGCTGCGCCCGGTCGCCGAGGAGATCGTCGCGGCGGCCGAGGTGGGCGACCTGATCAGGTACGTGGAGGCGGATCGCCGCTTCCACCTGTCGTTGCTCGCGCTGGCGGGCAACGAACACCTGGTCCGGGTGGTCGGCGATCTGCGCAAACGCTCACGCCTGTACGGTCTGTCCCGGCTCGCGCAGAACGGCCGGCTCGCCGCCTCCGCCGCCGAGCATCTCGAACTCCTGGACGCGCTCGCCACCGGCGATCCCACCCGGGCCGAGGACGTGATGGCCCGGCACATCGGCCACGTCCGCAACCTGTGGGCGAATCCGGACCAGCCGAGCTGATCCGACACCGGTGGCCCGGGTCCGCGGGACTCGGGACGCCGGTTCGGTGGTCGTTCGACCCGCGCCCCGGGTCGGTCACGGCGTCGGCCGGCCGGGACCGCCCCGGGTGGTGACAGGTCAGACCCTGCCGGCCGCCATGTCCATCAGGCGGTCCAGGATCGCGCCGCCGGAGGCGTTGGAGCCGTCGTGCTCCCATTCGTTGGTGACCCACGCCCGCACGCCGGCCACCCTGCGCGCGGTGTCCAGCGACAGGTCGGCGTCCACATACATGTCGTCGAAGAAGACCGCCGCCGCGACCGGGACCCGGTTCGTGCGCAGCCGCTCGACGTCGTACAGGACCGGCCAGTCGTCGTGGCGCGCGAGCAGGTCGGCCGCCTCGCGGAAGGGCCGTAGCGCGGCGATCTCCTCGAACATCCAGGGGTACATCATCTCGCCGGTGAACAGCAGCGGATCGGCGCTCTCGGCGAACTCCGGGAGCCCCGCGCGCACCTTCTCCGCAGCCCAACCGGTGGCGACCTTGCCCTGCCCGTAGATCGGCTCCTGGAGCACGGCCCACAGGGGCTGGTCGGTGAGCGCGGTGGCGTGCATCGCGGCGGCACGGAAGGTGTCCGAGACCCGGTCGCCGTCCCAGGCCTCGTCCAGCATCCAGTGCACCCGCTCGAAGCCGTCACCCATGCCGAACACCTGACCCAGGAACTGCAGCCGACGCGGGGTGAGTCGATCGCCGTCGGGCAGCCGCACGTCGTTGTCGGCCAGGTGGTCGGCCAGCCGCCGCACCAGGTCCACGTCGTCCGGATACCGCGCGTAGTACTCGGCGTTCTTGGCCCGCACCCGGGGATACGTGCGGTGGTAGACGTCCTCCGCCGTGCAGTCCAGGCCGATCAACCCGCCGGTGACGTAACAGGACTTCAGTCCCTCGGGCGCCCGGGAGAGGTAGGCGAGCGTGATGAAGCCGCCGTAGCTCTGCCCGAGCGTCTCCCACGGCTCGTCGCCGCACAACCGCCGACGGATGAACTCGGCGTCGGCGACGATCGAGTCCGCGCGCATGTACCGCAGCAGCGTGGCGAGTTCCTCGGGCGGGGTGCGGGCCGCCAGGCTCGGCGTGATCGGCGTGCTGCGACCGGTGCCGCGCTGGTCGAGGAGCAGGACACGGTGGGTGCGCAGCGCGCGCTGGAGCCAGCCGACGGCGCGATTGGGCCGCCCGGACTTGCCGCCCGGGCCGCCCTGGAGGAAGCACAACCACGGCCGTTGCCGGTCCGCCGCGGTGGGGTCGACCACCTCGCGGGCGAAGACCTCGATGGTCGGTCCGTCCGGACGGGAGTGATCGAGCGGAACGGTGAACGTGTGGTCGGTGAGGGCCATCCCCGGTATCCGGGTGATGCGGGTCATGCGGATTCTCCCCAAGCTCGTGTCTGTGTCCGGCACACGGTTCGCCGTGCGTGGTGGGCTGCCTCGCGAAACGGCGCGGGTCGCGTGCCTCTTTGTGTCGTGTGACATTTCACCGGAGAAACGGGTTCCTTGTCTCGCTTCCCGGCCAGGCAATATCCGCCGTACCGCGAGGGGTTCCGCCCGTGGGCGGTCGGCAGGGCGCAGGAAGTGCTCGGCACGGCACGGAAGCGGTCGGCACGGCACAGGAAGCGGTCTGCACGCCACGGAAGCGGTCGGCACGGCACAGGAAGCGATCTGCACGCCACGGAAGCGGTCGGCACGGCACAGGAACAGGTCTGCCCCGATGCCCGGGGGTCGACTCTTTCGGCTCTTCCGTACGGCCGACAGGTGCGAAATGGTCGGGTACTGCGATTCCGCTCGGCGAAAGGTGTGCAGTCGTGGTCGATGGTGCCGACGTTGCCGGTCCCTACTCCGCCTTCCAGGACTCGATCTACCTCGATGGCCTGCTGACCGGGGAGACTCCGGCCTACCCCACGGACGCCGCCGCCCTGGAGACGGCCGCCGGCGAACGGCTCGAGCCGGGACCGCGTGGCTACGTACTGGGCGGCGCCGGCGGCGGGGCGACGATGCGGGCCAACCGGGCGGCGTTCGAGCGGCGCCGGATCGTGCCGCGCATGTTGCGCGACGTGGGTACGCGCGACCTGTCCTGCTCCGTACTGGGCACCGAGTCGCCCGCGCCGGTGCTGCTCGGGCCGGTCGGCGTGCAGTCCATCGTGCATCCCGAGGGCGAGTTGGCGACCGCGCGCGCCGCGTCCGCGTTGGGGCTGCCGATGGTGTCGAGCACGGCGTCGTCCCATTCGCTGGAGGAGATCGCCGCCGCCTCCGGATCGGGACCGCGCTGGTTCCAGCTCTACTGGCCGCGCGACGACGACGTGACGATCAGCCTGCTCGCCCGGGCCCGGGCTTCGGGGTACACCGTGCTCGTGGTCACCCTGGACACCTGGTTCCTGGGCTGGCGGCCGAACGATCTGGATCGCGCGTACCTGCCCTTCCTGCGCCGGGTCGGCATCGCGAACTACCTGAGTGATCCCGCCTTCCTGGCCGGGCTGAGCAAACCGATCGCCGAGGACCCGACGGCGGCGATCGCGCACTGGGCGGGGATGTTCTCCGATCCGACCAAGACCTGGGGCGACCTGGCGTTCCTGCGCGAGAACTGGGTCGGGCCGATCGTGCTCAAGGGCATCCTGCATCCGGACGACGCGCGCCGGGCCCGCGACGCCGGTCTGGACGGGATCGTGGTGAGCAACCACGGCGGTCGCCAACTCGACGGCGCGGTGGCTGCGTTGGACGCGCTGCCGGCCGTGGTGGAGGCGGTCGGCGAGAACCTGACGGTGCTCTTCGACAGCGGCGTACGCACCGGGACGGACGTGCTCAAGGCGCTGGCCCTCGGCGCCCGGGCGGTCCTGCTGGGCCGACCGTACGTCTACGGGCTGGCGCTGGGCGGCGAGGCGGGCGTCCGGCACGTATTGCGGTGCTTGCTGGCCGAGTTCGACCTGTCGATGGCGCTGTCCGGACACGCTCGTCCGGACGAGCTGCATCCCTCGGTGCTGACCTCAGTGCTGACCTCGGACTGATCGGGCCGTGCGCCGGGTCGAATGCCTGCTCGAAATGGCCCTATTTACCGCCTGAATTCCGATACTCTCCGCGCATGATCACGTCCGGAACGAGAGGACTTGCCTCGTGAGCGATCCCGCGCGCCCCGCCGCCCCGCACGCCATCCTGAGGCGGATGGCCTCGCGCGACATCACCGAGGCACATCGCACTTCCACCCCGTTGGAGTTGTTCTTCGACCTGACGTTCGTCGTTGCGGTGGCCCAGGCCGGCAGCCGACTGGTGCACTCGCTGGCCGAGGGGCACCCCGGGCACGGACTCGCAGGCTACCTGCTCGTGTTCTTCGCGATCTGGTGGGCGTGGGTCAACTTCACGTGGTTCGCCTCCGCGTACGACTGCGACGACCCGCTGTACCGGGTCGCGACGCTCGTCCAGATCACCGGTGTCCTGGTGCTGGCCGCCGGGGTGCCGCGCGCGTTCGAGAACAGCGACTACGCGGTCGCCATCGTCGGCTACCTGATCATGCGACTCGCCCTGACCTTCCAGTGGCTGCGGGCGGCCCACGACGAGACCGACCCCGGGGCCCGGCGCACCGCGCTGCGCTACGCGGCCGGGCTGGTGCTGGTGCAACTCGGCTGGGTGGTGCTGCTGCTCCTGCCGGACGCCGCGTGGACATGGGGCTTCCTGCTGTTGGTGGTCGCCGAACTCGCGGTACCGGCGATCGCCGAGCGCAACCACCCCACGACGTGGCATCCGCATCACATCGCCGAGCGGTACGGGCTGTTCACCATCATCATGCTGGGCGAGAGCATCTCCGCCGCGACCGTCGCGATCCAGACCGCGCTCGACGACGAGGCCGCACTGGACGAACTGCTGCCGATCGCCGCGGGCGGGCTGTTGATCGTGTTCGCCGCGTACTGGATCTACTTCGCGGTGCCGATCCACGACTACCTCGCTTCCGACCGGCGGGCCTTCCTGTGGGGGTACGGCCACTACGTGGTCTTCGGTTCGGCGGCGGCGATCGGAGCGGGACTGGAGGTCGCCGTCGAGCAGGCCGTGGGCGAGGCGCACATCTCCCGGACGGCCGCGTCGGCGAGCGTGACGATCCCGGCGGCGCTGTTCCTGCTGAGCACGTTCGCTCTGCATTCCCGGCACCACAAGATCGGGCCGGCCCAGAAGTCGGTGCTGCCGATCGCCGGTGTGCTGATCCTGCTGTGCACCTTCCTGGGCGCGGCGGCGGTACCCGTGGCGGGTGCGGTGGCGGCGTTGACGGTCGCGGTGGGCACGGTGTTGTCGGCCAGGCAGGGCGAGGGGGACGTACGGCGGGGTGATCGGCGGGCGGTGGCGGGCGGGTGAGTGAGTGCGTGCGTGCGTGAGTGAGTGAGTGAGTGAGTGTTGCGGGGCTTTGCGTTGCAGGGCGCTTTTTGCGGTGCTGGGCGTTGCGTTGTGGGGCTGGGCGTTGCGGGGTGGGGCGGGTGGGACGGGATGGGGTGAGGCGCGGCGGAGTGAATGTTTCCGGCCTGGGCTAACCCGCCGTCAGGCGCCGGGCCGGGCCTTGGGGCTCGGGTGGGAGCAGGGGGCCGCCCTGCCATTGCTGGAATATCAGCATGGTGTGCACCTGGGTCACCTCCGTGCGGGCCGTGAAGCCGTCCACCACCAGCCGCTGCAAGCCGGTCGCGTCGGCGACCGCGACATGCACGAGAAAGTCGTCGGGTCCGGCCAGGTGGTAGAGCGCCCGGGTCTCCGGCAACTTGAGCACGTGCCCGACGAACGGATTGAGCACGACGCGGTGGTGCGGTCGCACCCGAACCGCGAGCATCGCCTGTAGCGGCCGGCCCAGCGCCGCCGCGTCGACCTCTACAGTCGCACCCTTCACCACCCCGGCCGAGCGCAACCGGGCGACCCGATCCAGGCACGTCGAGGGCGCGATCCCGACCTCGGCGGCGAGCGCCTTGTTGCTGATCCGGGCATCGTTCTGAAGCGCCCGGAGAATCCCGAGATCGATCGGATCAAGGGCGATGGATTGGCTCATTGGGCGATGATAGTTCGGCCGGTGAGCGCATTCTCCGGAGATCGTCGGAGCATGGCGGGCATGGATGACCTCCGAGTGGATCTTGACGGGCGTGCCGGGTCGACTGCCCTGGACGGCGTGGGCAGTGCGGGTGGCGCGGGTGGTTCGGGTGGTGTGGACGGTTCGGGTGGTGTGGGTGCTGTGGGTGGTTCTGCCGTGGGCGGCGTGAGCGGTTCGGGCGGGTCGGGGGGCGTGGGTGGTTCCGCGCGCTCGGGTGGCGGGCGGCACCTGTTCGAGACTCGGGCGGTGCATGCCGGTCGGGACGACCTCGCCGCCCTGGGTACGCACGCCGTGCCGATCGATCTGTCCACCACGTATCCGCTGCCGGACCTGCCGGCCGCGGCGCTCGCGCTCGACGCGTACGCGGAGGGGGAACTCCCGGGCGGCTCACCGATCTACGGCCGTTTGACCAATCCGACGGTACGCCGCTTCGAGACTGCGCTCGCGGAGTTGGAGGGGTGCGCCGACGCGGTCGCGTTCGCCAGTGGCATGGCGGCGGTCACGGCGTGCCTGCTCGCCGCCGCCGCACGTGGCCGGCGGCACGTGGTGGCGGTACGGCCGCTGTACGGCACCACGGACCACCTGCTCACGAGCGGGCTGCTCGGCACCGAGGTCACCTGGGTCGACCCCGAGGGGGTGGCCGGGGCGTTGCGGCCGGACACGGGGCTGGTCATGGTCGAGACCCCGGCCAATCCGACGCTGGCCGAACTGGATCTGGCCGAACTGGCCGCCCGGGCCGGGGACGTACCGCTGCTGGTGGACAACACGTTCGCGACACCGGTGTTGCAGCAGCCGGCCGAGTCCGGCGCCCGGATGGTCCTGCACAGCGCGACCAAGTTCCTCGGCGGGCACGGCGACGTAATGGGCGGCGTGGTGGCCTGCGACCGGGAGACGGCCCAGGTGCTGCGGCAAATCCGCTTCGCCACGGGGGCGTTGCTGCATCCGCTCGCGGGCTACCTGCTGCTGCGCGGCCTCGCGACGCTGCCGATCCGAGTCGCGAAGGCGTCCGCGTCGGCGGCCACGCTGGCCCGGCGGCTGGCCGACCATCCGGCGGTCGAGCGAGTGCACTACCCGAGCATCGGCGGCGCGCTGGTGGCCTTCGAGCCGACGGGCGACCCGATGACGCTGGTCGGCGCCCTCCGCCTGATCACCCCTGCGGTCAGCCTCGGCGGCACCGACACGCTGATCCAGCATCCGGCCTCGCTGACCCACCGCGTGATCGACGACGCGGCACGCGACGAGGGCGCCATCGGCCCGAAGTTGCTACGCCTTTCGGTGGGACTGGAACACGAGGACGACCTGTGGGACGACCTGTCGACAGCCGTGGAGCACGCGGCGGGGCGCGGGACGGGAGCCGAGTGCGCACAGGGTGCGGAACGGGCACGGGGTGTTGGGCCGGTACGTGATGCCGGGCCGGTACGTGACGGCCAGTCGCTGCGTGACGGCGAGTCGGTGTGGGAGGTGGACTCGGTGCCGAGCGCCGGGTGGGGGCGGGGCGTCGGGTCGGTGCAGGGCGCAGGGCGGGTGTAGGGCGGGTATAGGGCGCCGGGTCGGTGCCGGGTGCAGGGGCCGGGGGCCGGGGGCCGGGTGGATGCAGGCCCTGGGTCGGTGTGAGGCCGGGCGGGCGCAGGGCGCGAAGCGAGGCAGGGCGCAGAGCCGGGAGCCGCTGACGGGCGGACGGGGCGGCCGGGCGGGTTGCTTGGGTCGGGCGGGTCCCGTGGATCGGACCGGCAGGCACGCAGGCCGAGGACGGGTCGCGGGAGTCGGGCAGATCGCAGAGGTCGGACCGGCCGGGCGGCGATCTGGTCCGCCGGGCGGGTTGCGGCAGTCGCGCGGATCGCGTGAGTCGGACCGGCTGACCGGGCGGCTCGGCGCGGATCGCGTAAGTCGGACCGGCAGACCGGGCGGCTCGGCGCGGGTTGCGTGAGTCGGGCACGTCGCGTGGGCCGCACCGGCGGACCGGCTGGGCGGCCTGACGGGCGGACCGGGCGGACCGGGCGGCCGGGCCGTGTGGGTCGGGCAACCGGGCCCGGGCGGTCGCGTGCGTCGGGCTCGTCGCGTGGGTCGGAAGGACCCGAGAGCCGGACGACCGGGGTCCGGGGGCCGGGGGCCGGGGGGCCGGGGGTCCGGTCCGGGGTCCGGGGGGCCGGTCCGGGGTCCGGGGGGCCGGTCCGAGGGTCCAAGGTTCGAGGGCCGGAGACCAAGGGTCCATGGTCCGGAGGCCGGAGTCCGAGGGGTCAGCGGTAGAGGAGGCCCGAGAGGCGGAGGGCGAGGTTGCGGCGTACGGCGGGGAGTCGGGTGATCGTGCGCAGGACCGTGTTGCGCAGCGGGCGCAGTGCCGGGGTGATGGTGGCGATGCGGGTCATCCGGTCGGCGAGCTTCACGATGTGCTCGGCGATCGGGCGGCGGGCGGCGCCGTACGCGTCGAGTGCCGAGGTGGGGCCGCCGTCCAGAACCGTACCGAGGGCCTCGGCCAGCGTCACGGCGTCGAGGATGCCCGCGTTCATGCCCTGGCCGCCGGCCGGGCTGTGCACGTGCGCGGCGTCGCCGGCCAGCAGGATGCGACCCGCGCGATAGGTGTCGGCGAGCCGGTGGTGGACCCGGAAACGCGAGCCCCAGACGACCTCCTCGACCACGATGCGGCCCGCCGACGGGCCGCGTTCGTCCACGAGTTCCTGGACGAACGCGAGTGACGGCTCGTGTGGCGCCTCGGCCACCGGCGCAACGATCCGGTGCCGCCCGCCCGGCAGCGGGGCGACCACGGCGAGACCGGCGGGCGCGAAGTACAGGATCACCTCGTCGGCCGAGACGGCGCCGTCGAGCCGCACGTCGGCGAGTACGAACGACTCACCGTAGGTGCCGCCCTGGAAGCCGATGCCGGCCTGCTCGCGAACGGTGCTGTGCATGCCGTCGGCGCCCACCACCCAGGCGGCGCGGATGCGTTCGCCGTGTTCGAAGGTCGCGGTCACGCCGTCGGCGTCCTGGTCGAGGCTGGTGACGGTGTACGGGCGCAGCACGGTGCCGCCGAGTTCGGTGAGCCGGGCGAGGAGGGCCGCCTCGGTGGTGGCCTGGGAGACCATCAGCGAGTACGGGTATGCGGTGGGCAGGCCGTCGAAGTCGATCCGGACGACCACCCGGTCCCGGTCGCGGATGGTGAACGTCGGCGATTGCACGCCCTGTTCGACGAGCGGCCCGGCCACACCGAGCGGCGCGAGCACCTCCAGGGTGCGGGCGTGTACGACGGCGGCCCGCGAGGTGTGGTCGGCGACCGCGTGTGCATCGACGACGGTGACGTCGCGGCCTTGGGCGGTGAGGGCGAGCGCGAGGGTGAGCCCGGCGGGGCCGGCACCGACGATCAGGACGTCGGTGGCGGCGGGGAGTTGCGGGGTCATGGCGAGCTCCTTGGGTGTGGCTGGGTGTCGCGACGTCGAGTGGGCCGGCGCCGAGCCGCGGTAGTCAACATCTGTTGGCCAACGCTTGTTGACTTACCATGACCCACTCGATCGACTAAGTCAACAGGCGTTGGCCTACAATCGTTGACATGAGCACTTCGCGAAGGTCGTCGACCGAGACCAAAGCCGTGATCCTGGCCGCCGCGCGGGAACGATTCGGTGCCGACGGCTACGAACGCGCGACGATTCGGGCGATCGCCTCGGACGCCGCGATCGATCCGGCGATGGTCATGCGCTACTTCGGCAACAAGGAGAAGCTCTTCGCCGCTGCCGCCGATGTCGACCTGCGGCTCCCCGCTCTCGATTCGGTCCCCCGCTCGCAACTCGGAGCAGTGCTCTCGGCCCATTTCCTGGACCGCTGGGAGGACGACGAAGCGATGATGATCCTGCTGCGCACCGGCGTCACCAACGAGGAGGCCGCCGCACGGATGCGCTCGGTCTTCGCGGAACAACTCGCCCCACTGGTGGCCCGCGTCTGCCCGACCCCGACCGAAGCCCCCCGCCGAGCCGGCCTGGCCGCCACCCAAGTGCTCGGCCTGGCCCTGTGCCGATACGTCCTCCGCCTCCCACCGATCGTCGCCATGACCCACCCGGAGCTGGTCGCCTGGCTCGGCCCCCAACTGCAACGCTGCCTCACCGGAGACCTCGGCGCACCGGAGAACGCGATCGGGTGATCGGTGGCGGGGTGATCGGCGATGGGGTGATCGGTGGCGGGGTGATCCGTGCTGGGGGGGTTCGGTGAGGGGGTGATCGGGTGCTGTCCGGATGGCGCGAGCCGATGGCCTCGCGTCTCTGATGCCCTCGTGACTCCGCGGCCTCGTGGCCCGCGGTCACGTGCCTGCGGGGTCGCGGGGCTGCCTGGTCGCGTGGCTGCCCGACCGCCCGATCGATGGCCGACGAACCCACCGTGCGCGCCGGGAGCCGCAGCGCGGAAGGGCGCACTTCGGTGCTCCAGTGCCAATGCGCTCGGCCCCGCGACCTCGCGGCCACGTGGTCACCTGCCTGCGGGGTCACGGGGCTGCCTGGTCGCGTGGCTGCCCAACCGCCCGATCGATGGCCGACGAACCCACCGTGCGCGCAGGGAACCGCAGCGCGGAAGGACGCACTTCGGTGCTCCAGTGCCAATGCGCTCGGCCCCGCGACCTCGCGGCCACGTGGTCACCTGCCTGCGGGGTCGCAGGGCTGCCTGGTCGCGTGGCTACCCGACCGCCCGATCGGTGGTCGGCGAACCCACCGTGCGCGCCGGGAGCCGCAGCGCGGAAGGGCGCACTTCGGTGTTTTAGTGCCAATGCGCTCGGCCCCGTGACCTCGTGGCCACGTGGTCACGTGCCTGCGGGGTCGCAGGGCTGCCTGGTCGCGTGGCTACCCGACCGCCCGATCGGTGGTCGGCGGCACACCGTGCGCACCGAAGCCACGGCACGCAAGGGCGTACTTCGGTACGGACGGTGAGGAATACTCCCCGCACCGGCCGTGAGCTCTGAGCCCACGCGCGAAGCGCGCCGCGCGCGGGCAAGTGCGTTCGCCGCACCCGCCGACCGCGCACCCGCGCACCCGCGCACCCGCGCACCCGCAGAGCTGGACCGAAGCGCCGGCCACGCGGAAGTCCCCGCAAAGCCGGGCCGAAACGCCGGCCGAACCCAAGCGCCGGCAGAGCCGCGACGAACCCTCCACAAGGCCGCAGCGAAGCCCCTTTCGCCGCCTCGGAGTCCGCGCCGAAATTGGGGGACTACCCCCAGTGGTGGCCCAGTTCGACCGGGTAGCGTCCCGAGCAGGTCCGAACCGGCCGAGCCGAGCGGTGTTTCGCGCCGCCACCGGAGGTGACGCGTCATGCCCGTGCATGCAGTCCGACCGAACCACCCGGCCCGCCGTCCGCCTCGCGCCCCGGCCCGCGAACAGGTCCGCGATCCGGTCAGCAATCCGGTCAGCGATCCGTCCGCCGATCCGTCCCGGTACGCACCCGCCCGATCCACGCCCGTCCGGCGCACGCCGAGTCGGCGCACCTCCGGTCGTCCCGGAGCCGCCCGGATCGTTCCCGGCCGATTCCTGATCGCCTGGCTCCTGCCCGGCCGGCTCCTGCCCCGTCGACTCCTGCCCGGTCGCGTCCCGGCCCATAACGTCCCCGCCCATCGCATCCCATGCGGTCGCGTCCCCACCCCTCGCATCCCGGGCGGTCGGCTCGCTCGCGGCACGCTCGTTCCCGGCCGACGTGCCTCCAACCGATCCGCTCCAGTCCGGCCGCCGCTGCGCCGGGCCGCGGTCGGGCCGGTTCTGTCGTTGGTGGCCATGCTGCTGGTCCTGGCGTCCTGTACCTCCGCGACCTCCACGCCACGCCCCGCAGCCGCGCCCACCGACACTGCGCCCACCGACACCGCATCGACCACCACCGCTCCGGACGGCCGCAGCGACCCGGGGGCGGCGAGCGACCCACCCACCTCGTGCAGCGACCCGCTCGCAAGCCTGCGTCCCGGGTCGGGGCCACCACGCGCCGCCGACTATGCGAGCGACGGCTCGCTCGCGCAGATCCTGCGACGGGGCTTCCTGACCATCGGTATCGACCAGAGCACCTACCCGTTCAGCTACGCCGACGTGGCCGACCACAATCGGCTCAAGGGCTTCGACATCGACCTCGTCCGGGAAATCGCCACCGACCTCTTCGGCAGCGCGGACGCAAGCCGGCTGCACTTCCGCGTCCTGCCCAACAACATCCGCGAACAGGCCGTCGCGAACGGCGACGTGGACATCGTCGCGAAGTCGGTCACGGTGAACTGCCGCCGCCGGGCGGTGGTCGACTTCAGTTCGGTCTACTACGAGTCGGGACAACGTGTACTCGTCGTCCGCGACAGCCCCGCCGCAGCCGCCGACCACGCCAAGGGCCTCATCGGCCTGCCCGCCGCGACCCGCGTCTGCACGGTCGGTAACACCACCGCCGCGGAGACGGTGCGCGCGACGAAGAGCCTGGTCCCCGTCACCGGTGAGACCTGGGCGGACTGCCTCGTCCGCATCCAACAGGGCCAGGCGGACGCCTCGGTGGGCGACGACACCATCATGGCCGGCCTCCAGGCCCAGGACCGCTTCGTGCAGCTGGTCGGCCCCAAACTCACCCGCGAACCGTACGGCCTGGAAATCGCCAAGACCAACCCCGACTTGGTCCGCTTCGTCAATGCCTCGCTGGAGCGCATCCGCCGGGACGGGACGTGGCTGCGGCTGTACGAGAGGTATGTGGCCCGCTACATCCCGGAACCCGGACCGGTGACCGCCCCGGATGCGGTGTACCGGGACTGAACGCGAAGACGGCGCAACCGAACCGCTGCACGGGCGACCGAACCGCTGCACATGGCTCCGGACGGCGCGCGCACGGCCGTCGGCGCCGGGCTCCGCCCGTCCCCCGTCGAGTCCGTGCCCGACCACCTACGGGGGACTGCGATCACGGCCGCGGGCCGCAACTACGGCCATGGCCATGGCCACGCAGCGGCCCGAGGCCGGGGCCGCGGCCTTGGCAGGCCTACATAGAGGACAGGTCGTCCCCCGGCACAACCAACCCCAACTCGCAGGCGATAACGACCAGTTGCGGTCGATCACGCGCACCGAGCTTGCTCATGATGCGACTCACGGCGTCTTCGCAGTCAGCGGACTCAGCCCGAGAAGGGAGCCGACCTCCGCATTGGTCAATCCCCGCCCGACCAGCGTGAGCACCTCGCGTTCACGCGCGGACAGCCCCGCCACCAGCACCGATTCCGGCTCACCCGCCGTCCGCCCGGCCGGCATCCGGAGTACGCGCGAGATCAGCCGCGCCGTCGGCCCCGGTGAAAGCAGCGCCTCACCCGCCCCGATCGTACGGATCGCGGCCAGGAGTTCGGCCGGGCGCGTGTCCTTGACCAGGAACCCGCCGGCACCCGCGCGCAACGCGGCCACCACGTTCTCTCGTCCTCAAAGGTGGTCAGTACCAGGACTCGGACTCCGGCAAGTCCGGATCGGCCGCAATCAACCGGGTGGCCTCGATCCCGTCCAGGATCGGCATGCGAATGTCCATCAGCACGAGGTCCGGCCGGGTGGCGCGGGTGAGTTGGAGCGCTGTCTGCCCGTCGGCGGCCTCACCGACCACCTCCATGTCCGGCGCCGAATCCACCAACATCGCGAACGCCGACCGCACCAGGTGCTGGTCGTCGGCGAGCACCATCCGCAGCCTTCCGGCCGTCACACGCTCCCCCACTCGCCCCGCATCATCCGCAACCTCTCCCCGTCACCGCACACTTCACCGGGCAGCCTGCCCGTCGACCAACCGCACCGCACACTTCACCGACCCGCCGCCCGCGGCCCGACAACCGCAAGGACCGCACAACACATCTCACCGGCCCGCCCACCCCTCGACCAGCGAGTGTGCCGACAACCCCCTCCCCCACACACAGTGTCACCCGGCCCCCGCCCGCTCGCCCATCGGTAACACTGCCTCGACCCGGAAGCCGCCCTCCGCCCCGGGCCCGGCAACCAACGTCCCACCCACACTGCACGCCCGCTCGGCCATCCCGACGATGCCGAACCCGGTGTCCTTCCCGGCCTCGTCCGCAGCCCCATCCTCCTCCCGGGCTCCGCCCGCGGCCTCGATCCCGCACCCGTCATCGCGCACGGACACCCACAACCCCGCGTCCACCACCGACAGTTCCATCCGCACCGCCCGAGCCCGGGAGTGCTTCACCGCGTTCGTCAACGCCTCCTGGCACGATCCGGTACACCGCCACGCCCACCTCGGGCGCGGGCGGCGGTCCGTCGTGGCCGGTCAGGGTGACCTCGATGCCGGCGGAGCGGGCCGCGCCCGCCGGCGGCACCAGGCCGTCGAGCCCGGCCAGGCCCGGCACCGCCTCGTACGACGCGGCCTCCTCGGCGTCGCGCAACACCGACAATGTGGACCGGAGTTCGTGCCGGGCGTCCCGACACGTCTCGGCAATCGTGTCCAACGCGCCGACCATGACCGCACGTTCCGCCGGTGGCTCCTCAGCCGCGAGGTACGCGGCCACACCCGCCTGCACGCCGATCAACGTGATGCCGTGCCCGAGCAGGTCGTGCAGGTCGCGCGCGATCCGCAGGCGCTCCTCGACGACCCGCCGTCCGGCCACCTCGTCCCGGGTACGCTCCGCGCGCTCGGCCCGGTCGATGATGGCGCTCACGTACGCGTAATGGCTGCGCCACGCCTGCCCCGCGACCAACGCCGCGAGCACCCAGCCGGCCATCCCGCAGCGATCCCGCCAGTTCGTCGCGTCCTCACCGCCGACGGTCATCGCCACGATCACCACGACCAACGCCGCGAATCCGAGCGCGATCGCCTCCTCGCGCCGGACGTACGCCGCGCAGGTCCCCAGCGCGACCAGCGCCAACACGGCGGCGCCCCCTGGGTGTGGGCTTGGTGGTCGAGCCAGGCGTATCCATCCCGGCCCCCGGCGTGCCTTCGTCACGCTCGCCTACACCATGTGAGCGCTCCCATTCGGCGACCGGCACCCCCGTGAGCGCCGGTCGCCGGAGGCCACCGAGGTGGGACGAGGACAGGCGCGCCTCGACTGCCTTGACCGCCGGATCGAGACGCCCACTCTCCTCACTCGAAAACCTATGCGAGGCGCGGAAAAGCGGAATCAGTCATGGATAGGTAGTCGTCGAGTCCCCCGGGCCGGCCACGCCTCACTGCCCCACACCCCACGACTCGGCATCGCCGCGGGCCGAATCGCACCTCGGCCCGACGCCGAAGCGAACGGGACAGAACAGAGCACGGGGGACCGGGATGGAACAGGTGAGAACAGGTGAGAACAGGAGGGAACAGGAGGGAACGACCGTCAGCAACCCGCCTGAAACCGCTTCTGCCCGGGCCGCTTGAAGCGGTGATGCGGCCGGCGAGCCTGGAACGTGATGTCCAACTCGGGCGGCCGCAACGAGTCGTCGGGAGGCAACTCATGGGTCAGCGTGCCGACCAGCCGCAAGTACCCCTTGGACACGTCGTATTCGCGCAGCCCGCGGCCGGCGGCATCCGCGACCTCGACCGACGCGGCCGCAAAGACGTCCCGACTGCCGATCAGGAACGCGGTTCGCGCATACGTCACCGGTCGCAACCATTCCCGCGAATCGTGGTGCCCGCTCTGCCTGAGCCAAGCGGCGGCATCTCGCTCGGTACGGGCCTCGTGAGTCTCCACGGTGAGCGGTGTACCGGCGGTCAATTGCCGCCTGATCCGCGGCCAGGCGGTCGGCCGCAGCCCGAGCGAATGATGCATCAGCACCAGGTCGACCCGACCACCGCAGGAATCGACGAACCCCTCTTCGGCCAGGGGCACACCGTCCCGAAGCGGAACATGCACGACGGTATGCCGCGAGTAAGCCGCAAACGAGAACAACGCAGCCAGCCTGGAAAGCCCGTCGTGGTCCCCGACCACGACGCCGTACTCCCCCAGCGGGTCGGACATCGCGGTATGCCGCAACGGCAACCACGGTTGCACCACGCGATACTCCACCACTCCGTCCCGCGGCCGAAACCGACGCAACCTCAGCCGCATACCCGCCGCCCACCCGTCCCCGTCCCGAACCCACCACCCAGCCGAGCCATACCAACCGTCCCACCAACCCGAAGCGGGGGTCCTCCCTGACGGCTGTCCGCCCCCAGCCCAGCGCCCGGCCCACGGCGCCGCCCACCACGCCCCAACGCCCGCCACCGCGCCACAACCGCCGGCCCGACGCAACCCGAACTCGACCCGGCCCGGTCCATCCCGGTCCGGCACAACGCGGCCCAACCACACCCGAGTTCGCGCAATCTCCGCCCGGCGCAGCCCCACACAATTCGCAGACGCGGCCCGGCCGGCGCACTCCATCCCGGCCCGTCCCGGCCTGGCTCGGCTGGCTCACTCCGGCCCGGCCCGGCTCGGTCGGCTCAGTCGGCTCGGTCCAGCAACTACCCACCGCCGCGCCCGACCCTCGATCACCCGCCGCCGAACCAAGCCGGCATATCGAAGTGGAACGAATCCCCCGGCGTCATCGTCCGAAGGTCCTCCTCCAGCGCACGCAGCCGTTCCACGCCCAACGTCTGCGCCCACTTGGCCCGCAAGTCCTCGAAGATCGCAGCCGACCTCGCCAGCGAATCCACCCCGCGCGCGGTAAGCCGAACCACCTTGCGCCGCGCGTCGTTCGGATCCACACCACGTTCGACGTAGCCCAGCCGCTCCAGGCCGTCGATCGTCTTCCCCGCCGCCTGCTTCGAGACACCCAACAGGCGACCGAGCTCCACCGCGGTGGTGCCATACGGACCAATGGCCTGAAACACGAAGCCGTGCATGGGCCGCAGGTCGGGATGGCCCTGCCGGGCCAGCTCCGCATGAACCTCGTCGATGAGTACCCGAAAGGCCATCAGCAGCCGCAACGGCAGCTCGAAGCCCGGCGGGTCCTGGCCGGGCCCGTCGTCGTTCGGTCCGACTGCGGACGAATTTCTTGACATGGATAGACAACCTGGTTCACTATTTAGACAATGATGTTGTCGAATTTTTGGCAAGTCTAGGAGATCACCACATGCCTGTCATCCGCAGCGCCGAAACCCGCATCACCACGACCCCCAACGGCGTCATGACCACCTACGCATCCCCCACCCAGGGCGGCACCGGCGCAGCCCTGTGGCGAGTGGACATGACCCCGGCACACTCCACCCCGTACCACGCCTTCGAAGCCGAACAAATCTGGACCATCCTCACCGGCAGCCTCACCGCCGACCTCAACGGCGAAAAGCTCACCGCAACCACCGGCGACACCGTCATCTTCCCCGCCGACCTCCCCCGCCAAGTCCACGCGCACGCCGAAACGGGCTTCACCGCCATCGTCACCGCCCCCGCCGGAGCCCGCGCATACAACCCCAACGCCATAACCCCGCCCGACACCTGCGACATAGCCCCCAAGGAAGCCGAACGCATCCTCCCGCCCTGGACGATCTGACCCACCCGTCCACCCCACGCCCATCCCCACAAGCCCACCACCCGCACCCGCACCCGCCCCGCCCATCCGACCCGCAGCCACCCCTCCGACCAAACTCACGTCCCCCACGACCAGTTCGCACCACCGCCACCCACCACAACCCACCAGCCGCCCAAACAACAAAAGCCGCAGGCGCCCCGCCCCTCGCCACCCACCCGTCGGACGGCAGAAAGCACGGCCACCCTCGGGCTCAGCCACCCCGCCCCGCCATGCCAAGCGCCCACCCACTCACCTGAACCGCCCACCGCGGCAGGCCAATCCACGCTCGATCCAACTCAGCCCAGCGGGAACAGACGTGCGCCGAGGGAAGACCCAGATGCAGCCGACGAACGGACCGCGCGGGTTGGCCGCGCCCGTTGGGCGGGCGCGGGGCCGTTGGGCGGGCGCGGGCCCGTTGAGCGGGCACAGGCCCGTTGGGCGGGCGCGGGCCCGTTGGGCGGGCGCGGGCCCGTTGGGCGGGCACGGGCCCGTTGGGCGGGCACGGGCCCGTTGGGCGGGCGCGGGCCCGTTGGGCGGGCGCGGGCCCGTTGGGCGGGCGCGGGCCCGTTGGGCGGGCACGGGCCCGTTGGGCGGGCACGGGCCCGTTGGGCGGGCACGGGCCCGTTGGGCGGGCACGGGCCCGTTGGGCGGGCACGGGCCCGTTGGG
>NZ_JBITHP010000006.1:315702-321634 GCF_044458105.1 Embleya sp. NPDC050493 | reverse complement strand
GGCCCGTTGAGCGGGCACGGGCCCGTTGAGCGGGCACGGGCCCGTTGAGCGGGCACGGGCCCGTTGAGCGGGCACGGGCCCGTTGAGCGGGCACGGGCCCGTTGAGCGGGCACGACGGGCCCAGTGGGGCGGTTGCACGGGCCGGGCGGCCTGGCCTGGGCGGGCGGGGTGGGCCGGTTGGGTGGGCGGGACGTGGCGAGTTGGATGCGGGCGGGCGGATGCTCACGCTGACCCACCCGCGTCGACGAAGGCATCGAGGTGCCCCCGCGGGCCGGCCCACCGACCCACCTCGCCCCGCCCCGCTCTCACCGCAACGGCGATTCCACCCGGGTCACCGCGAGCGTACGCCGCGCCAACTCCGCCAGCGCGCAGCAGTCTTGACCCGGTAGTCCGGTCCTGACCCGGGTCGCCGCCATCGACGGCCAACCCGCCTCCGCGCCGTGCAGGATGCCGGCGATCGAGCCCGCCACCGGCGCCGTCGTGTGGGTGTCCCATCCTCCGCGCACGGCCAGGCCGATCTGCCGACACGGGTCGCCGTCGCCCCACAACAGCCCCGCCGCGACCAGGCAGGCATTGCCCAGGGCGTCTCGCCGGGAGCCGGTCCCGTACCGCTGATGCACTTCGGCAGCCGCCTGCTCCCAGCTCCGACCACGGGTATGGGCGACCAAGACTCCCTGAATCGCCCGCGACAACCGCGAGTCGACCGGCACATGCCGTAACGAGACCCCGACCGCCTGCGCCGCATCCCGTGCCGTGAACGCCGCCGCCGCAAGCGCAGCGCTCCACATCGCCGCGTGCAGCCCCTCCCCGACGTGCGACACAACCGCGTCCTTGCGCGCCAACCGAGCCGCGCGCCTGGGATCACCCGGTGCCACGTAGCCGTACAAATCAGCCCGCGCCATCGCCTCGTCGGTCCCGCCGTGGGCAGTTGCTTGGGATGCCGTCGCCGGCGGCAGTGCGCCACGCAACAGGGCCTGGTACGCGGCCTGTTCCGCCGCGCGCTGACGCAGGAACGGCAGGGTCAGCAGCCACAAGGCCCCCACCTGCGCGCTGCTGAAGCCCGGTCCGTACAGCTCCAACACCCGCAAACTCAGCACCGAGCGATCCATCGCATCGCTGCGGTCCTCCACCCGGGCGGCATCCGGCACTCCCGACCCATCCGGAATACGGGCCGCCTCGTAGGCGCCCAGGCAACGACCCATCCAGCCCCCGTGAATGCGATCCAGCAACGCCGCCGCGGGCGGCGGCGGGTCGATCGCACCGGCCGGCGGAAGTCCGTCATCCACAAGCCGATCGACGGCGTCGCCACGATCGCCGCTTCCCGAGCCGCCCCGGCCCACGCCGTCCCGACTCACGCCGTCCCGAGCGGGAACATGGCGACCGGGAACATCGCGAGCCAACGCGTCGCGGGCCAAAGCATCGCGGGCCGAACGACCTCGAGTCGGGCGACGATCCCGGGTCGGACCGTCTGCCGACAAGCCGTCTCGCCCCGAATCATCTCGCCCAGGGCGCCCAGTTCGCCCATTTCGCCCGGTCCGCCCAGCGCGCTCGCGCCCAAGGTCATCACCCGCGTGCTCTCGCCTCTGAGGATCCCGACCCAACTCGTCCCGCCCCCAACGGCCTTGCCCAATCCGATCTTCAACAGGCCGTTCGTCAGGGCGTCGTTCGTCAAGGCGTCGTTCGTCAGGGCGCGCTTCGTCAAGGCGCGCTTCGTCAGAACGCCGTGCATCAGGAAGCCGTTCGTCGAGACGATCTCGGCCCAGACGGCCTCGCTCCAGGTACGCCTTGCCCAAAAGGTCTCGCTCCAGCCCCTCTCGGCCCCGACCGTCTCGGCCTCGACCATCCTCCGCCCGCTGACCTCGGACCTGGTCATTCCGGTCGCCATCCCCGCCCGTTCGGCCACCATCCGCCACGAGTTCGGGGCCCTCACCGCCGCCGACCGAATCATCTTCCGTCGGGCCATCGGGCGGCCCCAGACCACTTCGCCGCCCATCGACCGTTGCCGGGTCGGCACCATCGCCCGCGCCGATGCCCGCATCGCCCGCATCGCCCGCATCGCCCGCATCGCCCGCAACATCTTGCGCCCGACGATCGCACTGCCGAACACCTCGATCGACATCACCCGAAGCCGGCACCCGATCGCCGGCCAAATCATCGTGCCTGAGCGGGATTTGCGCACGACTTTCCCCACCCCAACGATCACTCCGCTCCGATGCGCACCCCGGGCCGCCACCGGACCGGTCGTCGCTCGCCCGATCGTGGCCGGCGAGATCGCCCTCCCTGAGACCATCGCTCGCCGCAGCACCTTTGCCCGAAAGATCCGAGTCGCCGCACCCACCCTCGTCACCCTCGCCACCGGCACGCCCACGGTCGACTCGCCTTCGGCGCCCCGAACTCGAGTTGTCCGATTCCCGACCGTCCCGAGCCGCCTCCACCACGTGCGTCACCGCTCCTTCGCCGACCGACTCCGCCCCTGAACCGACATCCACCCCGCCACCTGCGCCCGACCCGCACCCGGCATCCGCCCCGCAGCCCGCATCCGGACCGGCCGACCCGATCGGGCCACCCGACTCGACCGGCCGCCCGTCCAGCCGAGCCATGCCATCCGACCCAGCCGGCCCGCCAACCGCACCCTCGTCGCCCCCGTTGCCCCCGTTGCCCCCGTTGCCCCCGTCGTCCCTGTCGTCCCTGTCGTCCCCGACCACCCATGCCGCCGCGCCGCCCTCCGCAGCCCGCGGCGCCGACCCGCCCCACCTACCCCTCCGGATACGATCCTGCACCCGACCCCGATCACGCGCCGGCCCCTCGACCTGCACCGGAACCCGCACCTGCGACGCCGACGCCTGGGTCCGTGTCTGCGCCTGCAACTGCCCCTCCACCCGCGCCTGTCCTGGGACGCGCCCGTCCTGCGCCTGCTGCGAATCGTGCCGCACGTAGTCCTCCCGACCGGGTGGGCAGGCCGGCACCGGCCGGTGGGCGACGCTGCCCGGGACGTCGGCGGATTCGACACCCGGAACCCGATCGCGACTCCGGGCGACGAGGACTCCGGGTGACGAAGCCCGCTCGTACCGCATCATGCTCCGGCCGGTTCGAGAAAGGCCAGACGCCCGAGACAGTCGATTCGACCGAAATGTGACGCCCTATCACATGCCCTGCGCAGGCTACGGAACCGCCCCGGTCCGGGCCATTGGCAAGCCTTGACGAAGTTCAGACACAACCCGCTGAAATTCGTCACGACCCAGGGGGTTCGCTGGCGCCGCGAATCGCGTACCTTATCGGCCATGACCTCGGCTCGCGCCTATGACGGCGGCATCTACTCGCCGTATTCGGAGACCCCGATCTACGACCGGCTCGTGGCCGAACGGGGTCGTCCGGAGATCGGCCCCTTCAACCTCCCCGTGCCGGACTTCGCCATGCACCCGCTCTTCGGCGAACGACCGGCGCTCCCGGCCCTTCCGGCCCTGCCGTCCTCGTACTCGTCGCCCGCCCCGGCGTACGGGTCCAGCTACGGCTCGTCCGCCCCGGGCTACGGCTACAACGCGCCTGCCCCGATGCAGTCGCTGCCCGCACCGCTTCCGGTTCCGGCGCAGTACGGCGCGGGCTCCCCGCAGCACGGCGGCCAGTACAACAACGCGCCCATGTCCGGGTATGCGTCGATGGCCCCGGCCGCGCCGCAGGCACCCCAGCAGGCCGTGCACCAGGTGCCGCAGCCCGGCGCCGGGCAGTACGCCGCGCAGTACGTACAGCCGCCCCAGGTGCCGACACCGCGCGTGCCGAACATGGGCGAGCCGGGCCAGTTCCCGCCTCGCTACTGACCTCGCCACCGACCTCGCTCCGCCCCGTACGGCACGCATCACGCCGCGCGCACGGGTCCCATCGCGAGCCGTACCACCCGCACACCGTGCGGCACCGTCCCCGGCGGGGTGGCGTCGTACCGATCCCCCGTCGGCTTCCCCGAGCCGACGTGAAACAGTGAAGACATGCACCACCTCGCCTCCTTGCACGTGTATCCGATCAAGTCCGCACGCGGTATCGACCTCTCCGAGGCCGTAGTCGAACCGTGGGGCCTTGCCGGCGACCGACGTTGGATGCTCGTGGACGAGGCCGGACGGTTCCTCAGCCAGCGCAAGCAGCCGCAGCTGGCGACCGTGACGGTACGTCAAGAGGCAGGCGGCCGACTGGCCGTGTCCACGCCTTCGATGGACGACCTGCGGATCGAACCGACTGCCGAGGTCCGGCTCGTCCCGGTGACCGTCTGGAACGACGAATTCGAGGCCGCCCTGGGCCCGGACGACGCGCACACCTGGTTCGCGAAGTTGCTGGGCTTCGACGTCCGACTGGTACATCTCGACGACCCGACCCGACGAACGCCCGATCAACGGTACGCTGATGCGTCCGATCGGGTGAGTTTCGCGGACGGATTTCCGCTGTTGCTGACGACGACGGGTTCACTCGAATCGTTGAACGCCGTAATGGATTCCGCGCTGCCGATGAACCGGTTCCGCCCCAACGTCGTCATCGACGAGCCCGAGGGGTGGGCCGAGGACCGCTGGCGCCGAGTCCGTATCGGCGACGTCATCTTCCGCGTCGTCAAGCCGTGTTCGCGCTGCGTGATCACCACGACCGACCAACGCACCGGCGAACGAGGCCCCGAGCCACTGCGAGCCCTCGGAAAGCACCGCCGGTTCGGCAAGAAGCTCATCTTCGGCCAAAACCTGATCCCCGAACTCCCCCCGACCGGCTCGGGCATCCTCCGGGTGGGCGACCCCTTCGAGGTCCTCGAAACCGCCTGATGGACCGACGGCACCCGATCGGCGCCCGGCCCCCGATCGACCCGACACCGCCGATCGGCCGACGCCACCAACCCAGCCGATTCCCGGGCCGGTTCCGCCGTCGCGTCATGCAACAGGCCGAATTCCGCCGCCGTCCGACCCAGCGGACGCCCGAAGGCATCGGTGAGATCGGGCCATACACCGGACGAAACGCGGCATAACCGTACGTTGAGCTGGGGCGCTCCGTCGTGTCACGAAGCCGCCGACAGGAGCGGGCCGTTCGACGCTCTCGGGCCGCCGCAACCCTACGACGGGCCGAACGGCGGCGTGGCGCCCATCTCCGGGAGCGGCCCTCTCGGACGCCGAACGGAAGGCCTTACCGCCGACAGGTGAGCCCGCACCCGAAGCCGCGCGCACCACAGGGCCGTTCGTCGAGGTCGGGACGGGCCTTTCGACAAGGTCGGACCGGGCCGGCACACCGCGGGTACGCCCTACGCCCACCGCGGTGAACTGCGGCGGGCCAATCCCCTGCGCCGCCGCTCACCCCACACCCAGACGTCGCGCCCGATCCGGAACCGCCGTACCTGCACCCGGCACTCGCCCGCGCGGCGCGTACCGGGCCCTGCATCGCGACGGTACCTGCGTACGGCTCTGTCGTCGGACCAGGTAGACCTGCGGTGGGTCAACAGGCCGTGGACGTCCCGGACGCGGGCCGGTAGGCGGCCGGCGGACCGGTGCCCAGGCCGACGGGAATGCGGATGCCAGGCGCGCTCCGGGCCCGCGAGAAGGCGGCCGGCACGCACACGGCGGACAACGAGAGTGCGGGCCGAGAAACGGGAGGCAATCGCGTCGCAAGAGTTCGAGTGGGCGCCTCACCCGAGCGTCGGATCGCAGCCATCAGTAGACGGCAGTCGACCCAACGGACCGGCCGACGGCCGAACGGCCGGCTGTCGAACAATCGGTGGACCGCCAAACAAGCGGCAGTCGCATTCGGTACCGACCTGACGAAGTGACATCGGGCCAGGCATTGGCCACCCGACCGGCGATTGGGCTTGAGTACACGGACACCCGTCCGACGTACCGACATTGACCTGCCAACCGGGGCGCACCCCGACAACCACGGGCCATTAAATCCGCGTGCCCGCCGCCCGCCGCCCGCG